>CAZSUW010000039.1:0-8804 GCA_964610115.1 uncultured Algimonas sp. | reverse complement strand
AAAGAGATAGTGGACGGGCTCTAGTTAAAGTGCGGGCCGCGATGGGGGCTGTCGAGCACAAAGACGGGAATGTCCACGTCATAGCTCTCGCCTGAGTCTGACTCCACTGTGTAAGCGCCGCTCATCATGCCAGAGGGGGCAGACAGCGGCGCGCCACTTGTATAGCGGAAGCTCTCGCCCGCTCGGACGACAGGTTTTTCGCCAACAACGCCTTGACCGCGAACCTCTTGGACCTGACCGCGACTATCCGCGATGTGCCAATAACGACCGGTGACACGAAGGTCAGCATCGGATTGATTGTCGATCTCCACCGTATAGGCCCAGATATAGCGCCCGTCAGAGGGGCTGCTTTGTTCAGCGAGGAATTCGGGTTCGACCCGCACGACCACGTCTTTAGTGCGTTGCTCGAACATAGAGGGAAGACCGTTCGGGGCCGGTGTGAAGTCCTCTTCGGGACTGCGCGGCGGCAAGCCTTTTGTCATGTCCACTCTCCCGGCTTTGAGTTGACCCCGCCCCTCGGTGTCCCCGGCACTGCGACCGGATGTCTCAAAGCAAAGTCAAAGTTTCACGACCGGGCCTGCTATGCAACTGTTTAAACGCGGCGTTTCACATGTTTTCGCAGTGGCGGGATTTTCGTTTCTTTTGCCCGTTCGCGGGGCAATAGTGGCCCAAACATCGTGCAATTCCTTTGCGCCATCCCCGTCTTTTCGGCCTCAGCCGCTTGTGAGGCCCCTATTCTGCGCGGTAGCACGTGCCCATGATCTTGCCCTCACAGCAGATTAGCGCGCTTATCGATTCCGGTCATATTGATCTGGGTCCGAAGGCTATGAAAGATGGCCAACCCCCGACATTGCAACCGGCTTCTTTAGACCTACGACTGGGCCAGACAGCCTATCGTATGCGCGCGTCTTTTCTGCCGGGGCAGGGCGGCCGCGTTGCAGATGGGATAGGCGCACTTTGCTTGCACGAAATTTCATTGGACCCGGGCGCTGTGCTGGAAGTGGGCTGTATCTATCTGGTGCCGTTGCAGGAACGCCTCAACCTTCCAGAAGATTTTTCCGCCATTGCCAATCCGAAGAGCTCCACCGGGCGTCTGGATGTGTTTGCGCGGCTGATCGGTGAGGGCTCAGACCGGTTTGATGTCTTACCCGCCGGGTATAGCGGCCCGCTTTGGCTCGAAATCGCGCCGCGAACTTTTGGCGTGGTCGCACGGACCGGGGACCGGCTCGCACAATTACGTGTGCGCCGCGGGTCTGCCAACCCTCTTCGCCGGCAGACCGTGAGCGTTGACCTTTCGAGCGAGACCGAGATTGTCGGCTATCGCGCGCGTCGCCATAGCGCTCTGGTCGATCTTCGTGGGGTGGGGGCACATCAGGCGCTGGATTATTGGGAACCTGTACGCCTAACGGGTGGCGGTCTGATTTTGGAGCCGGAGGAGTTTTACATTCTCGCGAGCCAGGAAGCGGTCGAAATCCCTGTAACAGAAGCGGCCGAAATGGCGGCGATTGATACAGAGATCGGCGAGTTTCGCGCCCATTATGCTGGCTTTTTCGATCCCGGTTTTGGAACGGTGGAAGGGGGTGGCCGCGCGGCCGATCGTGGGTCCCGCGCCGTGTTAGAAGTTCGCGGCCGGGACGTGCCGTTTCTTCTGCGTCATGGTCAGCCGGTCGCGCACCTTGTGTTCGAAGCATTGAGCGAACGCCCGAATACGATCTATGGCACGAATGGAAGCAACTACCAGATGCAAGGTTTGCGACTGGGTAAGCATTTCACGACATGAAAGACGTCAGCGCTCCAAGCGTATGAGCGTCCGGCGCATGAGGGGATCATTGGCGGGGCTGAAACCCGTCTTCCCCCATTTGCAAACGAAAGACGTCGCTTAAAATAGCGGGGCTTAGCGCTTCGGATACCGGTCCGGCCGTGACAAGGCGGCTGTGGTTCAAGATAAGGGCATCATCGGCGTAGCGTTTTGCCAAGGTCAGGTCATGTAAGCTGACAATGACGAGCGCGCCGCGTTTTGTTTCCTCTTTTAGGGCGTCCAACAGGCTAAGCGCATAGAACGGGTCCAGCGCGGCGGTGGGTTCATCAACCAGGATAATATCTGCGCCGACGGCTAGCGTGCGGGCCAGCAAGACCCGGGCCTGTTCCCCCCCGGATAATGTGCCAAACCGCCTGTTCGCCAAGGCGCTCAGATCGAGGCGGCGTATCACGGCCTCGACCCGTCCGTCAGGATCGGCGCCATGATACGGCACGCGACCCAGTTTGATAATATCCCGAACAGAGCTGAGCGCCGGCCCCGTTCGGGCTTGTGATAAATAGGCGATATGGCGGGCGCGTTCTGTGCGCGATAGCCCGGCCGCCGGATCGCCATGCAGCGTCAGGCCTGTCGCCTTGTGGGGCACAGCGTTGATCAAGGCTTTCAGCAAGCTTGATTTACCAGACCCGTTCGGACCGAGCAGGGCGATCATTTGTCCGCCTTCCAGCGAGATCGGGCCGAGATCAAGCGCAGGGCGATCGCCGTAGAAAACCTTTAAAGACTGCCACGATAGCGCGCTCATGCTGCAATCTTTCGCAAGGCTAGATAGAGGAAGAAAGGCACCCCAATCAGAGAGGTCACAATGCCCAAATAGAGCGGTGTTCCGGGTCCGGAAACCGCTCGCACGACCGTATCGGTAATCAAAAGAAACCACGCCCCGCCAAGCGCAGAGCGTCCGATCAAAGCGGCAGGATCGGTCGTGCCCCCGAGCCGTTGCGGCAAGCGTCGAACAATGTGCGGGACGAATAAGCCAACAAAGCCGATCGCACCGGCGAGCGCCACGCCCGCGCCAATGCACAGGGCTGTGCCGGCGATCAGCAAGCTCTGTATGCGTAATACCGAAATGCCGAGGCTCGCCGCGACGTCTTCGCCCAAAGATAAAGCCCCGAGCGCCCGGCCACAGATGGAGAGGGCGATGAGGCCGAGCAGCGTTAGTCCGGTGGCGACACCCAGCTTGGGCCAGTCTGCGCCTTCTAACGATCCCATCAACCAATAGGTGAGTTCTGAGAGCGCCCACGGGTTCGGGGCGAGGTTCATGGCTAGACCTGTCAGCGCTGTTGCCAAAGCCCCGATACCGATCCCGGCCAAGATCAATCCGCCCGCGCCGACTTGCCGTCGCGCCATCAAAGTGATGGCGATGGCGCCTATCATGGCCCCTGCAAGCGCGCCGGGCATAACGGCCCAACCAAGGCCGAAGTAAAGCGCGATAACCGCACCAAAAGCGGCGCAGGCCGAAAAGCCCAACAAGCCCGGCGCGGCCAGATCGTTGCGCGTAAAGCCCTGCAAGGCCGCGCCCGACGCCCCCAAGCCCGCCCCAACGATCAGGGCAGCAAGCGCGCGCGGTAGGCGGATATGGCGAATGATGATGTCGGCGTCGTTCTGATTTGGACTTTGTCCTTGCCCTTGCCATTGCCCTGGGCTGAGCAAGGCGGCGAGGGCCTCTTGCGGGCTAATATCGGCGGGGCCAATGCTAATGGACGCGAGGAGTGACAGGGCGATGGCAATCCCGGCGATGATCCAGACCGACAGTATTGTGATGGGGCGCGTCATGGTGTGTCCGCCCATTCCAAAATAGCGCTGTTGATCCGCGTCGTCGCCTCGATCAGGCCGGGCCCCGCGCAAGGCCATAGCCGTCCGGGCACGTCAATTCGGGGGTGAGCGTCGATATAGTCCCGCAACGCCTTATGCCGGATCGCACGGTCACTCACGCCGTGATAGTTAGAACTAAAAAAGCTCGTCAGGATGATGTCTGCATCCGTGGTAATCAGCGCTTCGACGCTAGGCGTATGCCATCCTGCGGCCGTCGCGGCATTGATGCCGCCCGCGCGTTTTATCACGGCATCGACAAATGTTCCTGGCCCAGCCGATCCGCCGGAACGGGATAGATATAAGATACGCGGTTTGCGTTGCGGGTGGGGGAGGTTTTCCGTGGCCGTGAGAGCGCTTAGAACGGGTGAAACATCCGCGTCCGTCATTGATTGCAACTGTTCCAGGTTATGCGCAAGAGTGGAAAAATCTTCGCCCCAGACAAGGTCCAAATCGCCTTTTATCCGGCTGGCTGGGCCCGTTATCAGGTTGGCCTTCACGCCGAAGATCGCTTCGCGACTATCCGATAAGCGCGGTAAGTTTCGGGCGGCCTCTGTCACTGTAGAGAGGTCAGAGCCCGCTTGCCAAGACAAAGCCGTGATCTGCTCAGGCGCCACGGCTAAAAGGTAGCTATCGGCGCATAATGTCGTGGAGGCGAGAGCAGTCTCAGCGGGTTTAGCCCTGTCCTTCGACAGCGTGTCAGGCTGATTCTGACAGGCCGAAAGGACAAAAACCAAGGGAATCAACACGAAGGTCGGCACGTTTAGCGGGAAAAATCTTGTTACATTCCGCTGAAATCGTGATTTGGCTCCGCGAGTAATCTTTGCAAACATCTTATTAGCCTTGGCGACAGAATATTGCACGGAATCGAGAGTCTCCTGTCAGACTTTATTCATTTGTGCAATGTTTACACCAATAAGCGATCTCGGCGTCTCACGCCGCGCAATGGAATAAAGGACCGCTATGTTCAAGCCTTACGAGTTCAACCTGATTGATGCGCTCCTTGGTTTGAGCCGCTCAGAGGCAGAAGCGCGCGAGGCGATTGACGAGATTGATCCGCTATCCTTTGAAAATAGCGTCGCCATTGAGGCTATCCTTCAGCTGGAAAGCCAGTTGGTTGAAAGCGGGATGCTCGGTGTCTTCGAGGGCTCTGTCGCGCAAATGTTCGCGCAGACAGCCGTCAATGCGCTGATCGATGACGGGCATGTCTATAGCGCGGATAGTGGTTGTTGTGCGTGTGGGCACGGGCATGGCAATGCCATGACGATCAAAGCCGCTATCGCGCAGATGACGCAAGATATTCAAACCCTGATCGATACGGGGATGATTTCTTTAACATTTGATGGGCTGATTGATGCCGTGACGGACCTGACAGGTTTGTCTTCTGATGCGGTCAGCTCGGCCTATATGGACGTGGCGGACACCTACTCAAAAATGAGCCTTCCTCTGGCCAATGAAGGCGCCGGCACAGACTTACCCGCGGACACGTCCACAACAGGATCGCTGACAGTCGGCGGACGGGCATCCGGCACGCGCAGCACAGCCACCGATGAGGATTGGTTTGCAATCGAGCTGGAAGCGGGCGTCGAATATGTCTTCTTCATGTTGCGATCCGGCGATAACCCGCATGAAGATCCGCTGCTCAACCTGTATGACGGTAATGGGGCCCTGATCCAGACAAATGATGATGTCGACATTGATGGGGACGGTGCGGGTGAAAACCGCAATAGCTTAATGTTCTTCACCGCCACGGAAAGCGGGACGTTCTATCTTGGCGCTTCGGGTTGGACGACAACAACGGGCGACTATACGGTCTTTGCGGAACGCTCAGACGAGCGTCCGGATTTTTCGATTGAAGAGCAGGCTTTCTTCCTGACAGATCAATTCGACAATCCGGAAAGCTGGAACCAAACGACGATCACCTATGATGTTTCCGGACTGGCAGACGGGGCGAAGACACTGGCTATTGCCGCTATGGAACTTTGGGCCGAAGCGTCTGGTATCGTATTTGTCGAATCCACAGGCGGCACGGCGGATTTGACCTTTAATGAGGACAATGGCGAAGATGACGGGCAACAAGCCTTCGCTTCGACAACCACGTCCAACGGCGTGATTACGTCGGCTCGCATTACAGTTTCAGAAAATTGGGATCTGAACGGCGATGGCTCGGCCAATTACGCCTTCAACTCTTATCGTTATCAGACCTACATTCATGAGGTTGGACATGCGCTGGGCCTCGGTCATGCGGGACCCTATAATGGCATTTCCTCATCGGGTGGACGTGATTTCAACGTCTTCAACCAAGATGCTTGGAACTACACAGTTATGAGTTATTTCGACCAAGGTGAGGCTGGTACAGGGACACCGCGCTTGGTCCTTGGCCTGCAAATGGCGGACATTTACGCCATTCAAGACCTATACGGGGCCAATACCGCCACGCGGTCCGGTGATACGGTTTACGGGTTTAACTCGACAGAGACTGGAATCCTCAACTTCGAAACGACGTTTTTTGACCAAGGCATTCGTCCACCGTCTCTGGCTTTCTATGATGCGGGAGGGGCAGATACATTTGATTTCTCCGGCTATTCCGCCAATCAAACGATCAGCTTAGTCGCCGGTACTTTTTCCTCCATTGGCGATAATACGAATACGGCCAGTACGACGGACGCGCTGGTCAATAACGTCTCCATCGCGCTTGGCACGGTTATCGAAAACGCCATTGGCGGGTCCGGCAATGATACACTTACAGGCAATTCTGCCGATAACCGTTTAGACGGCGGTCTGGGCAATGACACGATGACGGGCGGTGACGGGGCCGATACTTTTGTGCTTTCGGGCGCGAATAGTGGAGCCGACGTGATTACTGACTTTGATGTCAGCGAGGATCAAATAGACCTGAGCGGTGTAACAGGGTTTGATAGCTTTGACGCCATAATGGCGGCGGCGTCTGAAAATGGCGGCAATGTCCTGATTGATTTGTCCGGCGGGAACACGTTGACGCTGAACGGCGTTAGCATGGCGACCCTGACCGCAGAAGCCTTTGGCTTTGAAGGGACCACAACGCCACCGGACGATACCGTAACCCCGCCGGAAGATTCGATTGATGACTTCGGAACGGATCTCGACAGGCGCATCGACAACCTCTTGGATGGTAGCGTGTTCACTGGCACGACGGCAGCCACCGCGAGTGGCGATCAGGCAGAGCTGCCTGTTTTTGACGAGTCTTGGATCCTGATTGATATTCCAGAGCTATTCTAAACGCCGATAGAATTTGGTTTTGAAAGAGCCAACATGCTCGCGCGGTTGAAATTATGTGGGCTGAGCGCTGTCGCCCTCGGGGCGCTGGCCGCCTGTGGTGAAGCCCCTGTTCTCTCGGGCGCACAGAGCAAGGTTGATGATGCGCGCGCCCGCAATGACGCGCCCGCTATCTGGCGTGCCGTGGATGAAGACAGCACGCTCTATCTATTCGGCACGGTGCATTTATTGCCGCGCGGCGTGATTTGGAATAAGGCTGACCAGCGTGAGGCGTTTGGGCGGGCTGGAACCGTCTTTTTCGAAGCCGATAATAGCGGGTTAGAGGCGGTCCGTGCCGAAAAGCTGACCTCGGAATTAGGGCTGCGCCGGGATGGGCGGCGTCTGACCGATGATTTAGACAATTACCAAGCCAAGCTTTTGGAAGCGGTGGCGAATAATGGCGATATTCCGCTGGCCAGTCTGGATGCTATGCAGCCTTGGCTGGCGACGGAATATCTGACGCTCAGTGCGGCCCTGTCTGCGGGTTTGTCGGCGGATATGTCACCGGATGAAGCCCTAAAAAGTCGGGCCCGCGGGGCCGGCAAGGCCATCATCTATTTGGAAACCCCAACGGATCAAATTCGTAGCGTGACCGATTTGTCGTTGGACACACAGCTCGCTATCCTCACGGATACAATGGAGCAATTCGACGCGATGCCGGCCATGCTCGACCGTGTCGCGCGGCATTGGGCGGTGGGGGATGTCCCGACATTGGAGCAGGCCTTGGTCGAACCGCTCGCTGATGCGCCGCCAGACTACGTCGAAGCTGTGCTGGGCGCACGGAATGAAGCTTGGGCGGAACAGCTGGACCGCTTTATGCAAGGCTCTGGCGTGGGCTTTGCGGCCGTCGGTGTGTCGCATTTGATCGGCGAAGATAATTTGGTCCAGGACCTTAAAGATCGCGGTTATGTCGTGACGCGCTATTTCGCCTTTATGGGCGAAGATGTGATCACCCCGACGATCGCGGAAATTCCGGATACGCCCGCAGCGACGGACTAGAAGTCCGCGCTGAGGCCCATAAAGACGGCCCGTCCCGGTGAGGTGAAGCCGACAATTTCCTGATAGTCCGCGTCCAGCAGGTTTTCTCCTCGCAGAGAGACAGAGACGACGTCATTCAGCGCATAATTGGCGTGCGCGCCAATCAGCGTGAAGCTGTCGAGGGTGACATCGGTGAACGTCGCGAAATCCGTGTCGCGTTGAGATCCCGTATGGTCGATAAACGCGGATAGGAACAGATCGTCCGTCGCGTTCCAATTGATCGATGCACTGGCCGTGAAATCCGGTCGGCGGATTTCTTCAAGGCCGTCTTGCTCGCTATCGAGGAGTGTCGCGGCACCAGTAATGACGAAATCGCCGAGCGTGTAGCGGCCTTCCAGTTCAATGCCGGATCGGGTGGAATCTGTGTCCAGATTGATGACCGTACTGGTAAAATCAGGATTGAAAACGGTCGTGATTTCATCCTGCAGCTCGCTGTAAAAGACATCAATCGAGCCTTCGAAATTGCCGACCGATTGCTCATAACCGACGCTGAGCCCGAGGCTTTCTTCAGGCTGCAGATCGCGATTGCCCGTAAAATTACTGCCCGGGAAAAAGCCGAAGAGTTCGATCATGGACGGGTTTTTAATGCCGGTCCCGACGGAGGCGCGCAGGCGACCGTCCCATGGCAGGGCGTAACCCGCGCCGACCCGCCAGGTCGTGGCGTCTTTGAAAAGATCATTAATGTCATGGCGCAGAGACGCGGTGACGGTCAGGGCGTCTTGGCTATAGCGATAATCCGCCGCGACAGCACCGACCTCATTTTCGGGTTCTGCGTCCGCTTCGGTGAAATTGGGAATGATGCGATAGGTCTCCCGCTCCCATTCGCCGAGGACGGTCACACTGTGCGCGT
>CAZSUW010000038.1:0-23753 GCA_964610115.1 uncultured Algimonas sp. | reverse complement strand
TCGGAAGAGAGAGTCTTTTGCCGCGTGGACACGCGGTTCGGATTATTTTTGATCCCCCGGATCAAAAATAATCCTCACATCCTAAACACCCCAAAGTCCATCTCGCCGATCGGGGCGTTGGCGCTCATGGCGAGGCCGAGGCCGAGGACGGTGCGTGTGTCTTCCGGTGCGATGATGCCGTCATCCCAGATGCGTGCAGACGCATAGTAAGGGTGGCCTTCTTCGTCATATTTATCGCGGATCGGTTTCATAAAGGCTTCGCGTTCGTCGTCGCTCCAGTCGCTTGACCCACGTGCGACATCGGCCAGCACATTCGCCGCTTGTTCTCCGCCCATGACCGAGATGCGGGCATTGGGCCACATGAACATCAGACGCGGCTCGTAAGCGCGGCCGCACATGCCGTAATTACCGGCGCCGTAAGACCCGCCAATGACGACTGTGAATTTCGGGACTTGAGCGTTGGCGACCGCGTGAACCATCTTCGCGCCGTGCTTGGCGATACCGCCCGCTTCGGCTTTTGATCCAACCATATAGCCGGTGATGTTTTGCAAGAAGACGAGCGGGATTTTCCGCTGACAGCAGAGCTCGATAAAGTGCGCAGCCTTCATGGCGCTCTCGCTAAACAGCACGCCATTATTGCCGAGAATCCCCACATCATAACCGTGGATTTTGGCAAAGCCTGTCACCAGCGTCGGGCCGTAGAGCGCTTTGAACTCTGTAAACTCTGATCCGTCCACCAGTCGCGCAATGACTTCACGCACGTCATAGGGTTGGCGTAGATCGACAGGCACAACGCCGTTCAACTCATGGGCGGGATAGAGCGGCGCTTTGACATCGCCTTTGGGCAGCAAGCTCTTTTCGGTCTCCGGCAAAGTCTTCACAATATCGCGCACAATCGCCAAGGCGTGGTCATCATTGGCGGCGAGGTGATCGACCACGCCGGACTGGCTGGCGTGGAGCATGCCGCCGCCCAGCGTTTGTGCGTCAATCACTTCGCCTGTCGCGGCTTTCACAAGCGGGGGTCCGCCCAGAAAGATTGTCCCTTGATTGGCGACGATGACAGACTCGTCTGCCATGGCGGGGACGTAAGCGCCGCCGGCTGTGCAGCTACCCATGACGCAGGCAATTTGCGCAATGCCTTCACGGCTCATCTGTGCCTGATTGTAAAAGCTGCGGCCAAAGTGGAAACGATCGGCGAACATTTCGGCTTGGCGGGGTAGGTAGCCGCCGCCACTGTCGACAAGGTAGATGACGGGTAAGCGGTTTTCGCGCGCAATGTCTTGTGCGCGCTGTTGCTTCTTGCCAGTCATGGAAAAGTACGTCCCGCCTTTGACCGTCGGGTCATTGCAGATGACGATGACTTCGCGGCCAGAGACGCGGCCAATGCCGGTGATGATGCCAGCGCCCGGGACTTCGAACTCATACATCGCGTGCCCGGCGAGCTGGCTCAGCTCTAAGAAGGGTGAACCCGGATCGAGCAAGCGTTCCACGCGGTCGCGAGGCAATAGCTTGCCGCGCGAAACATGGCGATCTTTCGCGCGTTGCGACCCGCCTTGGGCGTAATGGGCGACCAGACGCTTCAGATCGTCGGTCAGCGCTTCCATCTCTGCCGCGCGGGTCGCGAACTCTTGGGACGTGACATCCACTTTACTTGTCAAAACAGCCATAACGTTCCGACTAAGTGCCAAAGCGCGGCAAGGCAATGCGAAGATCGCCTTCATCATAGGCGCGCTAGCCTTTGATAGGCCATTTGTGCGGCATGTCTTCGCGTTTAGCCCGCGCTAACGCTCTCTATTCGTCCGCTATTTTCGCCCGTAATTTCTGCAGAGTGATGCTGTACGCACTCCGGCGACAGTGGGAGAAAGTTATGTTAAAGGACGAATATGTCAGAAACTAATGTCACGACAAAACCGTCCGAAGCGACTCCGCAGGATGCGTCGCTCTTGCCACGGGATAATAGTTCGAAGCTCTTGCAATTTGTGACGGATACGGCGCCAGAGCCCGGCGACGTTACGGAGCTCGCCGACGGGGTTTACTGGCTGCGCTTTGCCCTGCCCATGCAGGGGTTGAACCACATCAACCTCTATGCCTTGCGAGATGGCGATGGTTGGGTGATCGTCGATACGGGCATTGGCTGGCATGAAGCCAAAGCGCAATGGGAGCGGCATTTTACCGATCTCATGGGTGGGCGCCCCGTTAATCGCGTGATCTGCACGCACCTCCACCCCGATCATACGGGCCTTGCCGGTTGGATCTGCGAACGCTTTGGCGCGCCGCTTTTGATGACGCGGGGCGAGTATTTCCTTTGTCGTCTGTTGGTCGCCGATACAGGGCAGCCCGCGCCGAAAGAAGGCATCAAGTTTTACCGCAAGGCAGGATTCACGGCGGAACAGATCGAGCTTTATAAGTCGCGCTTCGGTGGGTTTGGTAAGGCTGTCACGCCGCTGCCCCATGCCTATGATCGCCTGACCGACGGGGAATGGGGTAAGATTGGTGGACGGACTTGGCGCGTCATTATAGGGTCGGGCCATTCGCCCGAACATGCGTGTCTCTATTGTGAGGAATTGAGGCTTTGCCTGACCGGTGATCAACTCTTGCCGAATATTAGCTCTAATGTTTCTGTCTGGCCGACCGAACCAGAAGGCAACCCGCTAGAAGACTGGATCACGTCTTGCCACAAGCTGATCGATGAATTGCCGGAGGACACGTTGATCGGCCCGGCGCATGGTATTCCGTTCCGCGGCGCGCATAAGCGCTTGCGCAAGCTGATCGACCACCACGAGAAGGCGCTCGATCGGCTCCATGAGTTCTGTAAAGAACCGCGTCTGGCCACAGAGGTCTACTCCGTTCTCTTCCGCCGCCCGATTACAGATCGGAACCGGATCATGGCCGTGGGCGAAAGCGTCGCGCACCTCAACTGCCTGAAAGGCCGAGGCCGCGTCACCCGCCGCCTGAATGATGCGGGGCAGTTTACGTATAAGGCGCGATAACGGCTGCCTACTTCTTCAAGCCGTGCTTTCGTAATAGTCCTCTGAATTGGTGATAGCTAAGGCCTAGTCGTTCGGCCGCCTTGCCCTGATGGTCTTTGGTGACGCGCATGGCTTCGTCGATCAGGCGACGCTCAAACGCCATGACGCGGTCGGTGAAGCTGGCGTTATTTTCAAGTGTTTCACGTGAAACAGTGGATGGGGGCTTAGCGGGGGCTTCGTTTTCAAGGGCTTGCGGCGCGAAGGCCGGGGATGGCGTGACCTGCCCCAAATCATATTGGCGTTCTTGCGGGTGATCCCGCAGGCGGTAAGGGTTGTCAAACGGATCGAATTCCAGATCATCGATCGGCTCGCTCAGGCTTTCATCCGAAAGGAATGACTTGGCTGTACTGCGCTCAATGAGAAAGCGTAGCTCACGCACATTGCCCGGAAACTCATAAGCCAGAAGGGCTTCCATGGCTTCAGCAGTGAAGCCCGGGAAACTCTCCGCGCCGAGGCTGCGGGCGATGCGCTTGCCGAAATGTTCGCCCAAAACGGCGATGTCGTCTTGTCTTTCGCGCAAAGGCGGCAAGGTCACGACATGAAAGGCGAGGCGATCCAGCAGATCGGCGCGAAATTCGCCCCGCGCGACGGCGGCGGGTAGGTCGATGCTGGTCGCCGCGACGACACGTACATCGACATCCTCGGCGTAAAGCTCGCCCGTGGCTTGCACGCGGCCATATTCAATGACCTGCATCAGTTTCTCTTGTAGGTATAGCGGCAGGCTGTGAACCGCATCTAAGAAGAGTGTTCCGCCATTGGCTTCAAAGAAGCGCCCATTGGTATCGTCGCGGCCGTCCAGAAACGTATCGCCGAATAATTCATGGTCGAGAGCGTCAGGCGTAAAGGCCGCGCAGTTAACAGTGACATAGATCTGTTCCCATCGCGGGGAGAGGAAGTGCAGGCGAGAGGCAATCAATTCTTTGCCCGTCCCGCGCTCCCCGGCAATCAAGACCGGTTTCTCTAAAGACGCAACGTCAGAGACGCGGTCCATGAGTGCCATAAAGGATTCGCTGGAGCCTATGGGCTGGGGAGGAAGAGCCATATTTAGCCATATAGGCTAAAAACAATTAGCAAATCTAGCTAAAATATAGCCCAATATACTATTCATTTCCGATCCAGTTTTCTGAAAAACAATAAATATCAATAAAATCAATGATTTAGAATTTCGTGACATTCACCCCTGTTTCACCCATTTTCATCTCAACGGCGGGACACACCGCTTCACACGAACAACCCCGGACCACCGGGACAACGCAAAAGAGAGAGAAAGGAAGAGGAGACGATCATGACTGACACCGTCACCACATATACAACCGATACAGCCACCCATCGCGGTGCGACGAGCCTTCGGGCCACACGCCGCGCCCGGGCTCGCCGGGGCTTTGCCGCCCTGTCTGTCCGCGTCGCTGGCACGCCTGGCACTTGCCACGGCTTTAGCGGCTCCGCCAATTATCAGGAGATCTTATAATGGATAATCGTTCTCACGATTTCCGTCGCAAGGGGCAGCGGTTCGTCCGCTACCTCACGACGCGGTCAACGGAATGCTGGGGCTTCTTCGCCGCCGGCTTCCTAATCGCCGTAATCTTTACCTAAGAAAACCCGTCGAAAGGAGACGACACAATGGGCATTTTTTCCCGCATGGGCGACATCATCAATTCCAACCTCAACGCGATGATTGAAGCCGCTGAAGATCCTGAAAAGATCGCACGCCTCATCATCCAGGAAATGGAAGACACGCTGGTTGAAGTCCGCACAGACGCGGCCCGCCATATTGCCGAGCGCAAAGAGCTGGTCCGTCGCGAGACAGATTACCGCAAACGTGCCGATGATTGGGCTGCCAAGGCTGAACTCGCGATCACAAAAGACCGCGAAGACCTCGCCCGCGGCGCGCTGCAAGCCAAACGCCAGTCTGAGGACATGGCCGACGTAGTCGCAACAGAGATTGAAATTCTCGACGAAGCGATCGCCAAGGCGGACGCGGATCTTTCCAAGCTACAAACCAAGCTGGATGAGGCCAAAGCCAAGCACAAGGCGCTGTCTATGCGCAGCACGGTTGCCAAGGCCTCTGTAAAAATGCGCAGCTCCATCGTGGACACACGTGTTGACGACGCTCTGGCCCGCTATGAGCGGATGGAACGCAAAGTCGACGAGCTGGAAGCTCAAGTCGAGGCCTTTGATCTCGGCGAAGGTGAAAGCCTGGAGAGCCAGTTTGCAGCCCTCGAATCTGACGATGAGTTGGAAGACGAATTGGCGGCCCTCAAAGCGCGCATGAAAAAGCCCGCCAATGAAGGCAAAAGCAAGAAAAAAGCCAGCTAAGGACACGGTTTGCGTGCTCCCTAGCGCAGACTGAACCGCGACCGGGGACGGACCTCCCCGAACCCCACCTCTTCCCCTTCGTGGGACATTACGGGTGTTCTCGGTCGCAACCCTATCACTGGCGGTGAAGAGTCACCGTCACTTTTGAGAGAGAAAACTATGTTCAGGCCAGAAGTCATGGTCTTCATGATCCCCATCATTGCCATTGTAATGGGCGTGGGCAGCAGCATGCTGAAGGAACATTACAAACATAAGGAACGCATGGGCGGTACCGCCGCTCCGGGTTCCACGAGCCACAAACAGGAACTCGAACAAATGTCCAAAATCGCGGACATCCTCGACAAGCGCGTCTCAGTTCTTGAGTCGATCCTGGATGATGAAATTCCTGATTGGAGGGACAAAACATGAGCCGCCGCGACTACGACTTTGATGATGATTATGCTCATCGCCCAAAGCTTCGCCGCAACAAAATTGACGGCGTTCTAGGCGGGGTCTGCGCCGGGATTGGCGATTGGCTCGGCATTGATCACGGACCGGTTCGGATCTTCTTTGTCCTGCTGGTGATTTTCACCGGATTGCCGGCGCTGATCTACTTCCTGATGTGGATGTTCATTCCGTCAGATAAGAGAGCGCCTTACATTCGGGAACAATATGAAGCGCTCCGCAGCGCCCGCCGGGCCGAAGCAACGAATAGCGTGCCGGAAAGCACAACCAATTATGGTGACGTCCGGTCTAAGTTCCGCTCGCTGGAGGAGCGCCTGCAAGACCTGGAGCGCTCGGTCACGTCCCGGGAATGGAAGCTCCGCCGCGATTTCCGCGATCTGGAGAGCTAGACCAAGAACGACTTGCGAGACGCGCCCGCAAATGAGGCGCGCCGCACCCCTCCCCAATAAACAGGGGAGACAAAAGAGAGGAGAGACCCATGAATATTGCAACCATATTGCTGACGGCTGGGATCGTCAGCCTCGCGCCCCCTTTAACCAACCCGATTACGCTTGTTGATCTCAATGTGAGTGGTATCAGCGTGTCCTGCGGCGGGGAAGGCTGTGCCCTAGCGGCGGCGGATACGAATGACTTCATTGCGACAGCACATTTATATAACGGTTCAACGATACGGATAAGACTATGAAAACACTATTGATTTCAGCCACGGCCCTAGCGGGCATGCTGGCCACGCCAGCCTTCGCCACCGATGTTCGGATAGAAAATTTCGTTGGACAGATTACAATCGTAGAAGGCGCTCCATCGATTGACGTCATCCGCACAGGGGGCGATCTGACAACAGCGGAAGGTGAACCGTTCTTGATTGACGGGGGCTATGATCGTCCTGAGAAAACAAAGGTTTGCGACTATAATTCTGTTATTAGCATCACGATTAATCGCCGCAATCGGACGGCTGAAAGGCGCTTGAAAGATTACCCCAAGATCGAGGTCTCTGTGCCGGAAGGCTCAACATTGGAGATTGAGAACAGCATCATTTTGCTCGACACGAGCGATGTGGCGCTGTCATCGGCTTCACTTGAACTGCAAGGCTGTTTCGATGCGGCTGTCGGCGATATACTCGAAGCGAGTATTGCGAAATCGGGTTCAGGAAATTTTGAAGCCGGAAGGGTCGGGACACTAAAACTTGCTAAATCCGGATCGGGCAACGTCACAATCGATGAGACGGGCGAGCTTTCCTTCTCCCAAAGCGGCTCTGGCGATCTGGACATTAACCGCATTGGGCGCATGGCTAGTATTTCCAAAAGCGGCAGCGGCGATGTCGAGATTGGCGAAATGGTCGGAGATTTGAAAATTTCCAAAAGTGGCAGTGGCGATGTCGATGTTTTCGGCGGGAACATAGACACCCTTGTCGTGCGGAAATCAGGTTCGGGTGATGTCGATGTCGATGCCGATGTTATTGATGCAGACCTGCGTTCATCCGGTTCCGGCGACATTGATGTGCGGCGTGTGACGGGCGACCTCAGTCAAGCATCATCAGGGTCTTCCGATATTACGGTGTCAAGCCGCGACTAAACCGCTTGATGACCGTCTCGTCTAACGGGCTCGGCTCGCCAAGATAGTCACAGACCAGCGCCTCGCCCAAAAGCGGGGCAAAGACAAACCCGCGCGAGCCCAATCCGGTCAGGATGTGGGCTCGTTTTTCGTTCGGCAAAGTGATGTGGCCAAGGCGGGGAAGCGTGTCGGCCGTTGTCACGCGGACACTGGCGCGGAAGGGCTCCGCAGATGGACCGACATTTAACCCCCACTGTTTCGCTTGTGCGAGGTTCTTTGCATCATCCTCAGGGCGCAGCGCAAAGGGGTCTTCCCCCTTGCCAATCCGGTCATGCGTAGCCCCCAGCAGGATCCTCTCACCTATCGGAATCGCGTAACCCCCATAAGTGACAGGCGCGGCCATATCTCCGCGCGTCCAGCTCAACTGCCCTCTGGAAAAGCGAAAGCCAGCCTCTGGCAGAAGCGCGCGAATACCGTAGCCACAGGCTAGAATGATCGGCTCAGACAAGCTGTTTAAGTCACTCAACTTTCTGGCTTCAACCTCCACACCGCCAAGCAAATCCGCGCGGGCTTTTTCTGTGTCGATCACTACGGAAGAGGGTAGGGCCAGCCTGTCGTCTCGCCACGCTAAGTGCCCGGGGCCGAGTGGGTCTTGTGCTGCGATCTTGGCAAACCGCGACGCCTCATCCGTCGTTTTCGGGATATGGTCGAGGCCCTCATGTCGGATCGCGCCTTTATAGGCATGCCGCGCATAAAGGAAACTTGAGAGGAAAAAACGCGACTCAGGTCTGTCTTGCAAATCGAGACGAGGTTTGATCAGCGCCGCCCCATTGCCGCTCGCCGCAATATGGTCAGGGTCTTCAATAATGCGGGGTGTGATGCCGCGCCGCATAAAGGCCTGCGCAATCGACGCCCCGGCAATGCCCGCACCTACAATCGTCGGAATAACAGGTTTCGTCAGTCTTTTTGCGTTGCCGTTAAGACGGGCTTCTAAGCGATGTCGCTTGCGGCCAAAACCGGGTTTGCGCTCAACCGTAAAACCGACCCGTTCCAGCGCCCGACGCACATCTCCGGCGACTGTGAAGGTAGCGAGCCGCGCGTGCGGCGCCGATAGTCGCGCAACTTCGGCCATGACGTTGTCAGTCCACATGTCGGGATTTTTGGCAGGCGAAAATCCGTCCAGAAACCAGGCGTCTGCTTTGCAAGTCAAAGCGCTAAGGGCCGGTTGCACAGCGTCATGGATAAGGGTCAGGGTGATCTGGCCGAAATGCAGACGATGAAATCCTTTTACAGGGCCGGGCCAATGGTGAATGAGCGGCGCGGCCCAGTCCCGTAATTCAGGGAAAACTGAGAGCGCTTTCGCAAGATCGTCTCTGGAGAACGGGAAGGCTTCAACGCTGATGAAATGCAGTCTGCCTTTTGCGCCGCTTTTTGCCCAAGCCTGACATGTGGCGAGAAAATTGAGGCCGGAGCCAAAGCCGAGCTCTGCGATAGTGAAAACGTCCTGGTCTTTCCATCCTTGCGGGAGGTCGCAGCCACTTAAGAAAACGGCGCGCGTTTCGTCCAAGCCGCCATCGGTTGAAAAATAGATGTCACCAAAATCCTCGGCAGCAGGCGTGCCGGGCCGCGAAAAGTCCAGTGACGGCGCTGGGGTGCGGGTGAGGGGGCGCGAAGACACGCCACCGCGTTAGCGCGGGCTGATCGCGCTGTCATCCGGCGAAGCTGTGGCTTAATTGTTTAGCGTCGCCGCGTAAGGCAGGCCCTCGAAAATTGGATCGAGATAGGCATCCCGATTACCCGCTTCCCAGCCTTGGACATTTTTGATGCAAAACCGTGTGATTTGGGGCGCTTGGCCGCGACGTGCGGCTTGGGCTTCGGCCCGTTGGAAGGACCGGATTTCGGCTAAAGACGTTGCGGGACCATTGGCGCACGCGCTGATGACCTCTCGCGGGGTTGTGTTCGGGACTTGCTTGAACTCGGTCCGGTTATAGGCGGCGTAATTCACGCTGACCCGATCACCAGACAAGAATTTGACATAGACCATGCGCCGATATTGCGGCTTATCACTCGGACCGCTTTCGATCAGCAGGACAGGGGAGAGATCACCGAACTGGGCTTGGGCCGGTGTGCTCATGGCAAAAAGTCCTAGCGCTAAACCCATAGCGCCCATTATGCCGCCAATCGCGCCAATTCGAGCTGATTTTGCAAGTTTCATCTTGGTCTCCACAATACTACGCGCGGTCGCATAACATGAAGACACACGCGATTCTATCCGGCATTTTCTGACAAAATTCGCCTGATCGGGGAATGAATGACGGCGCAGAAACGGGCTAATAATCGCTATCAAGTCGCAGCCAATCCCGCTTTGGCAAGCCATAAAGCTGATCAAGGAATTCCAGCTGTAGGCCAATCGGGCGACTATGTGGACTGTTCCACATCAAGGCGATACCCGCCTGTTTCTCAGGATCGAACAGGATCAGCGCGCGATACCCTTCCACGCCGCCCCGATGGCCGACAACTTTGTGCCCTTCATAATCATAGACGCGCAGACCTAAACCATAATGACTGTTTTGCAGGGCGTGGAAATGTCGGTTCAGAAAGCGTTGCTCGCGCGGCGTTCGTACAATAGCCGCCTGCATGGCGGCAAGGCGATCATCTGGCAGGGCTTCATCTGTGCCTGGCATGAGTGCGATCATCCATCGTGCCAGATCTTTTACGGATGAATTGACGCCCGCCGCGGCCGGAACCCGGTAATAGGTCGGTTTCACTCGCGCGATCGGCTGACCGTAGCGCCCATGCGGACGCGCCCAATTCTGGCTGCTTGTCAGGCCGTTCAGGGTCAGGCTCGCCGTTTCCATGCCGAGCGGGTTGAAGAGGTCCCGCTGCACCACAGATTTATAGGGCAAGCCGGTCTTTTGTTCGACGATTTCCGCCGCCGCATCAAACGCCACATTCTGATAGGTGTGACAGGTGGCCGGCGGGCAAATATAGCCCAGCTCGCTGAGTTTTGCGCGTGTGGCTTTGGCCGGTTTCCCGCCTTCAATCCAGTTGTCATAGGCGTTTCGCGATAGCCCAATACGGTGGGAGAGAAGATCAACGACATTATGCGCGACCTCTGACGGCGGTAGGTCTAGAGACGGGGCAAGCTCTTCAATCGGGGCAGTCGGATCGACCTGATTGTCTTCAACAAGCCCGAGCAGCGTCGCAGCCGCAACGCCCTTGGACACAGACGCCCAGCGGAAGACTGTATCCTCTGTCACGGGTGGGCGCGCGCCACTCTGCCTTACGCCATAGCCTTTGGCGAAGGTGATCTCGCCCCCTTCGACAATGGCCATGGCCATGCCGGTCATTTCGCGGTGATTGATCAGGCGAAGTGCTCGGCGGTCCAGTTCCGCCGTGTTAATAGAGGTGGAAAGCGGCGTTGTTTCAGCCTGTGGTTCGTCAACAAAGCCCATAAGTTGCGACGGTACTTGCGCCGCAGCTGGCGCGCCCATCGTTATACTCATCAGCCATGTCAGGAGAACCCGTCCGCGCATGGTCCCTCGGTTAGCGGGGCGACGAGCGATTTGCCAAGCGATCTCCCAAAATGCGTGCATTACAATGCTGTTATACGGGGTGTTGTTGTGCTTCGGATTAGAGGAACAACCAAGCCAGGATCGCAATGCCGAGGATTACGCGGTAGACCATGAAGGGAAAAAAGCCGATCTTTGTGACGACTTTCAGGAAGACTGCGATCGCGGCATAGGCGACCACGAAAGACAGGGCGGCGACCATCAGGCCTTGGCCAAGCGTGGCGCTGCCTACATCGTCACCATTGGCGAGTTTCAGCAGCGCATAGGCGCCTCCAGCCCCAATAATGGGCAAACTCATCAGCATGGAAAAACGCGCGGACGCGTCACGGGACAGGCCAATCGCGCGGCCGGCCGTCATGGTAATGCCGCTGCGTGATGTACCGGGCAGCAGGGCAAGAACTTGCGCTGCGCCCATTACAAACGCGCCGCGCCATGTCAGGCTTTCCATATCCCGCGCGGCTTTGGCGGCTTTGTCGGATAGCCACAAAATCACCCCGAATAGGATTGAGGTGAGGGCGATAAGAAGCGGCGACCGCAAGGCTTCATCAAATCCACCCGCGGCGAGAATGAAACCCGCGATCAATGTTGGCGGTGTGGCGATGATAAGGTTGAGGGCCAGCATAGAGCCGCGCGTCAATCTTCGCTGCGTCAGCTCTATCAGGCCGACACACATTTCGGCCACGTCTCTGCGGAAATATATCAAGACCGAGAATAGCGTGCCCAGATGGGCCATTACGTCGATCAACACGCCCTGTTCGGTCCAGCCAAATATAGCTTCGGGGATAATCAGATGCGCAGAGGACGAAACCGGAAGAAATTCCGTTAGCCCTTGGATCAGCGCGAGAAGTAAGGCCTGCCACCAGTTCATAGTTATCGCGATTGCCCTGACAGCATGAAGGAAGGGTTATCGTACGTTCAGCACGTCCCAGCCATGCCTACAGATATATGGCGCGGTCTTGTGCAACCTATGACGCTTTTCAGCCGTTTAAGAGGAATGTCAGCGACCTTGAATTGTTATGAGCCGCAGGGCCGTCTAAAGAGAAAACGCATGGCCGATCCGCTCGCATATCATCCGTTTACGCCGCCTGTGCCTTTGCGGCCGGGTTTGGTGCAGACGGCGCTAGCTGGGCAGAGCTTTCGCAAGCGCGGACCCAACGCTATGTTGGAGGCAGCGCAAGACAAGATCATCACTTGCGAAGATGGGGTACGCTTACAGGGCAGCTATTCCCGCCATCCGGACAATCGCGCTTTATTTGTCTTCCTGCATGGCTGGGAAGGTTCGCAAAATAGCACATATGTCGTGTCTTGTGGTCGGTATATGTATGCGCGCGGGGGGAGTGTGTTCCGTCTGAACTATCGTGATCATGGGGATACGCACGGACTGAACGACGGTATATTCCTGTCGACCCATTTCAACGAAGTGTTTGATGCTGTCCGTCAAGCCGCGCGTCTGTCCGAAGGGGCGCCTGTTTACATCATCGGCTTTTCCCTTGGCGGGAATTTCGCCTTGCGCATTGCGCGCTCACTGCGTGATCTGTCGATCCCGGGCTTGGAACGGATTTACGCCATTAGCCCGGTCGTGGACCCGTGGGGCGCGGCACCATTAGTGGATGTCAATCCGCTATATCGCCGGTACTTCTTGAAAAAATGGCGGGCGAGCCTTCGAAAGAAGCAGGTCCTCTATCCGCATCTCTATGATTTTACCGACATATTAGAGCAGAAGCGCGTGCTGGCTATGAGTGAGATTTTATTGCCGCGCTATAGCGAGTTTGACCGCATGGAGGATTACTTCAATGCTTACCGCGTTGATCCTGACGATCTGAAAAGCTGCCCAGTCCCGTTAGAGGTGATCACGGCCCGTGATGACGGGATGATCCCGGAGCGCGATGTGCGCAAGCTCCATTTGCCGTCGCATTCGCGGATTATTGTCCATGATAATGGCGGGCATAATGGCTTTTTCCAAAGCCTGATGGGGCCGACGTGGTATGACGAACATATTGCCAGACAGGTTTTTGGCGCGCATTAGGCCCTTATGTTGCATCTTTTTATGCCGATCCCGATCGTCGTGATTGGGGGTCTGACGGTTCTGTCTGTGATTAGCCAGCGCGGGACCCCGCCCGGCGTGCAGGACGGCACGTTAAAGCCGGGATCACGAAAGCCCAATGCGGCCTGTTCCGAAGACGCCACCCCGCCAGAGCAAAAGGTCGACCCTTTAAAGGGCTCTCGCGACGATATTCGCCGCGCAATCGCCGATACGGGCGGGACGATAACCGCCGACAGCGAAAACTATATTGCCGCGACGTATTCTTCCAAGCTGATGCGTTTTGTGGATGACGTAGAATTCCGCCGTGACGGTGATGTGTGGCAGGTGCGCTCCGCCAGCCGTGTTGGTCATAGCGATATGGGGGCGAATCGTAAGCGTATTGAGCGGTTGCGCGCCACTCTATCGGGATAAGCGCCTCCCTTTCGCTACCCTGTTAAACATTGAAAGAACAAACGCGCAGGCCTGTTGGTGCGTAGGTACAACTACCTCCTGCCTAGACAAACTGGCCGCCTGATGATCGAAGAAACCTTTAACACCCCCAGCTTAGACAACGATAGCGTCTTGGTTGACGCAGAAACCGGAAAGCCTATGCCCACCAAGCACCTCAAGAAGAAAAAAGTCGATCACCCAAGGGTGAAAGAACTGATCCGCGAGCTCCTAATTGCTCTCGGAGAGGACCCGGATCGGGAAGGTTTACAGGAAACGCCTCGGCGTATTGCCAATTTCTGGCGTGATTTCATCGAATATGATGCCGGTAAGCTTGACACAGTCTTCAGCTCCGTGCGTCAGAATCAAATGGTCGCTGTGACCGGAATGCGTGTCTGGTCCATGTGTGAACACCATATGCTGCCCTTTTGGTGCGACGTGTCCGTGGCTTACATTGCGGATGACAAGGTTCTGGGTCTGTCCAAATTCGCTCGGATCGCCCATAAAAATGCGCATAACCTGTCGCTTCAGGAAAAACTCGTGGCCGATATTGCCTCGGACCTGAAAGGCTTTTTGGACACAGACAATGTGGCTGTCATGGCAAAAGGCGAACACCTGTGCATGACCATGCGGGGCATCCGAACGCCGCACCGCATGATTTCGTCCGCGCTGGACGGTCAATTTAAAGACCCCAATACGCGCGCGGAATTTCTGTCGCTGGTAAATGCGGCGGATAATCCACGCAGTAATTAAGCTATTCGTTTGCCGCGCGCCCTTGAGGCCTCGGCTTGAAACCGCTAGCGGCCTCTCGAACTTCATTCGGGAGGCTTTTTCATGTCAAAACTCGTTCTTATTCGCCACGGCCAAAGCCAGTGGAACAAAGAAAACCGTTTTACCGGTTGGTATGATGTCGGCTTGACCGCTCAAGGCACAAAAGAGGCAAAGAAGGCGGGCACGCTTTTAAAGAAAGAAGGCATCGACTTCGACATTGCCTTCACCAGCTATCAACAGCGCGCGATCAAAACGCTGTGGCTGACACTGGAAGGGATCGGGCAAATGCATATCCCTGAAACCAAAGCGTGGCAGCTCAATGAACGGCATTATGGCGGACTGACGGGCCTAAACAAAGATGAAACACGCGAAAAGCATGGCGCAGAACAAGTCCATATCTGGCGTCGGAGTTTTGACGTGCCGCCGCCCCAAATTGATCAGGACAATGAATATCATCCGGCCAATGATCCGAAATATGCCGGAATTGATCCGGCGGTTCTGCCGGGCGGCGAAAGCCTGAAAATGACGACGGAACGGGTCCTGCCCTATTTTAACGGACAAATTCGTTTGTTTCTCAATGCCGGATCGAATGTGATCATCAGTGCCCACGGCAATAGCCTCCGCGCCTTGATGAAGGATCTCTTCGATGTCGCTGATGAGGATATTCCGGGTTTTGAATTCCCAACAGGCAATCCGCTGCTCCTTGATCTGGACGATAAGCAGAAGGTTCTCAGCGCGCGCTATCTAGACGCAAAACGGGCTAAACCTTTGCCCGGGCAGGGAGAGGCCTAGTCGCTTGTTATGACCAAAGTCCTGCTTGTCTGTCTTGGCAATATATGTCGTTCGCCCACAGCCGAAGCGGTTATGCGAACGAAAGCAGCGGGACCGGACTTGATCATCGACTCAGCCGGTACAGGGGCGTGGCATCGCGGAAGCCCGCCGGACCCAAGGTCCCGCGCGGCTGGTGAAGCGCGCGGGTATGATTTTACCGGGATAACCGCCAGACAGGTCGCCGAGACGGATTTTACGACCTTTGATCACATTCTCGCTATGGATACCGATAATTTGGCCCAATTAAAGCGCCGCTGTCCGCCAAAACATAAGCATAAGCTAGCCCTTTTTTTGTCTTTGGTGGAGGGACAAGTTTCTGAGGTTCCTGACCCCTATTATGGCGGTGATGACGGGTTTGAGACGGTTTTAGACCTCGTGGAGCAGGGATCAGAGGCGTGGATTGCGCAATTAAGCTCTAGTTCAGCCGCACAAGATTAAAGCGAAACTTGAAGCTGATTGTGTCTTTTCGAATGCTAGGCGTCATGCGCTGTCTCGTCCCGTTGATCCGAACAGTCGGCCTGAATAGTGTGATTTGCAAAGGCTGGCGTTTTTGCGATAGGCATGGGCTAGTCGACAATAAACACTAAACCTAAGGGGATATCGTGATTAAAGCTCTCAAATCCACACTGCTGGGTACGTCTGCCCGTATTTTGGCCGCCATTGCCGCCGTCGGCGTTACGGCGCCAATCGCTCAGGCCGTGCCGTTAAAAGTCGAATCAGAAAACATCGTGTTTTACGGCGATGTTGATGTGAAGCTCGCGAAAGAGCGGGTGCGGAAGTGGGAAATTTATCGTCGCATGATCTACGCGCTGTCAGGCGTAAACAACCCTGAACCGGATGCTAGAAAGCTGACCATCTACGCGTTTGAGACCGGGGATGAGCTGCGCGACTTCACCGCAATGGGCGGCATTGCCGGCGTCTATACCAGCGGGGTTGAAGGTCATATGTTCCTGACGTCGGTCAGTAATAACCGTAGAAGTATGGTCAATGGCGTCAATTTTTCTGAACTTGTTGGCCTTCATGAATACACACACCATGTCACGAACTCTTTTGTGCGCCAGAGCTTTCCGCGTTGGTATAGTGAAGGTTTCGCCAATTATCTGTCGACCATGGAAATTACAGAAGATTCGATCGCGATTGGTAGTCCAAATATGCCACATCTACAGGCGTTCAAGGATAATCGTGTACGCTGGTTGTCCCCAGAGCGTGTGCTGAGTTCAAACGCTTACTATCTTAATTATACGCGACCAGAATGGCGTCGCGGCGGCGCTACGTCCTTCTACGGGCAGTCTACGCTCTACGTTCACTATATGCGCTCGAAGCCAGAGATGAACGCAAAACTGCCGGAATATCTCGCGCGGCTTGAAGATCCAGGTGTAACGCCGGTTCAAGCCTTCGAAGAAATTTTTGAGATCTCGCCGAAAAAGTTCCACCGTGAAGCCACGCGCTATTTCCGTGACAATGATTTTGTGATCAACACATATCAGCCCGGCCCGGCCATGATGGACGTGAAGATGACGGCCAAGAAACTGACGGAGGCCGAACTTCTGAAAGCCCAGATCGCTGGTCGTATTGCTTTCATGGCCGACGATAACCTGCGCGACATTCAAAAGGATTTGAAAGTTGTGGCCGGTGAAAAGGGGGAGACCGGTATTGTCACGCTCGGTTTAGTCGCCGCAGACATTCAGGCCGAAAAATATGACACAGCGTTGGCGCGCGCCGTTAATGCGTATAATACAAACCCGTCGGACATCTATGCGCAGCGCTCTTATGCAGCCGCTCTCTATAACTCTGAAATCGCGCCCATGTTAGAAGCGGCGGAAGATCAAGATGATGAGGTTCTTCTTTTTGATCATACGCCAGAACTCCAAAAGGCGATGGATCTCTACACGCAAATCTTGATGGATAACCCCAAAGACCGGGACGCGCTCGGCACGATGATCCAGTATTACGCAAATAGTGAATTACCTGTGACGGATGTCGTTTTTGATGCAGCACGCATCTACGACATTCTCTACATGGACAAATTCAACTTCTTTGATGGCCTGAATCTGGCGACCATCTATGCGAAGCGCGGTTACACGCTCGACGCCTGCGATTATTATCAAAAAGCCCTCGCCGATACAGAGGACTTTAAGGGCCGCTGGGCAAAGCCACTCAAAGTACGCTTGAAGTGGTTTGGTGAAGAATATGGGAGTTCTTGCGAGACCGCCTAAGTCTTAAAGCTAGACCCTAGATTTTCGGCGCGTCGCAGTTTTCTGCGGCGCGTTTTCTTTTGGCAGAACGTTTGCGTGCTGGTGTGGCGGAAGAGCTGCATAGACAGGTCCGTCTTTTCGGCTTAGGGCACACCGGCATTTCAATTCGCACAGAAGGACGTCTTTCACGTGACAATGCATAACGGATTGGTGACAGTCTTTGGCGGCTCGGGCTTTGTCGGTCGGCAAGTCGTCCGGGCCTTGGCGCGCGATGGTTGGCGTGTGCGTGTGCCGATGCGCCGCCCGCATCTGGGTCAGGACCTGCGCGTGGCGGGGACCGTCGGTCAGGTTCAATTGATGCAAGCCAATTTGCGTTTTCCTGATTCTGTGGATCGCGCGCTAGAGGGCGCGGATGCCTGCGTGAACCTTGTCGCGCTTTTGTTTGAAAGCGGGAAACAAACTTTTGAAGCGCTGCATGTTGATGGCGCGACAGCGATAGCCAAAGCCTGCGCCGCGCGCGGGATCACCAATGTCGCCCATATCAGCGCGATCGGTGCCAATCCTGAGGCCGAAAGCGATTATGCTCGCACAAAAGGGATTGGCGAACAGCGTATTTTAGAAGGCGTGCCGACAGCGGATGTTCTGCGACCGTCCATCATTTTTGGTGAAGGGGATGGGTTTTTCACGCGATTTGCGGGCCTCGCCAATCTCGGACCCGCCTTGCCGTTGATCGGGGGCGGGGATACGCGGTTCCAGCCGGCCTATGTCAATGATGTAGCCGATGCCGTCGCGGCCGTGCTGCAAAAGGGCACATCGGGCACGCTTTATGAGCTTGGCGGGCCACAAAGCTACACGTTCAAAGAGCTGTTGCAATTTACCCTTAAGGCGATTGATAAGCGTCGCTTGCTTTTGCCTGTCCCGTGGTTCGCGGCTGGGCCCATGGGGTACGGCGGAGAGTTATTCGGGGCCTTGCCTTTCGTAGAGCCCTTTTTGACACGCGATCAGGTGAAAAACCTAAAGGTCGACAATGTCGCCTCTGGGGATCATCCGGGTTTTGAGGCTCTAGGCATTGAGCCATCTACAATTGAAGCCATTGTTCCGGACTATTTAGTGCGTTTCCGGAAATATGGCCAATTTCATGAAGACCGCAGTCCGGCGACGGGCTAAACCGTATTTAAATTCATACCCCCCTCAAATCTGACGGAGATCAACTATGCGCCGCCTACTTATTGCTTCAACTGCCCTGCTTTTGGCTGCCTGCTCGCAAGGGGACGTGATCGAGAACGCCGCCGACACGATGACTGACGCCGCAAGCGACGCCATGCTGTCGGTAACGACCACCGTCGATAGTGCAAAACTACAAACGGTTCTTGCCGCGCAAAGCGATGAGATGAAAGCCCGTTACGAATTCCGTAACCCGGGAAAAACGCTAGAGTTTTTCGAAATCGCCCCCGGCATGAGCGTCGGGGAAGCGCTGCCTGGTGGCGGTTGGTATTCCCGGGTCTTGCTGCCTTATCTTGGTGAGGGCGGCGAATTGGTCGGGGTGAACTATCCCATGGATCTCTGGCCAAACTTTGGCTGGATGACCGAAGAGCGGATCGCGCAAATGGCAGATTGGCCCACAACGTGGCCGGAACAAGCGGCTGAGTGGACGGATTCTCCGGCAAGCATTGACGCTTACACATTTGCGACTCTACCTGCTGACGGCTCGCTCGATGCGTTCCTGTTTATTCGCGCCCTGCACAATCTGAACCGCTTTGAAGACGGACGGTTTATGGGCGAAGCGCTGAGCGCGGTTCACGGTGCGCTTAAGCCCGGCGGCATAGTCGGCGTGGTTCAACACGAAGCGCCCGCCGATGCGGATGCGGACTGGGCCAACGGCGCGGCGGGTTATCTGAAACGCGCCGATGTCATTGCTGCGTTTGAAGCCGCGGGCTTTGAGCTCGTCGAAAGCAGCGATATTAATGCCAACCCGCTCGACGTACCGAGCTCTGACGATGTGGTCTGGCGCCTAAAGCCCTCGCGTCGTTCCGAAGAAGGCAATGAAGCCTTGCGCGCAGAGCTGGACGCCATTGGCGAAAGCAACCGCATGACGCTAAAATTCCGCAAAGCGTAAGCCGCGTTAGCATAATGACCTTCGCCTAAGGGGTGACGATGGACTCCCCTAAGGAAGAGGCCCAAAAACCGGATCAATTTGCCGCCTTTCGGCATTCGTCTTACGCGCGCTATTTTGGCGCGCGTTTTTGTTCGGCAACAGCCGTCCAGATTATGGCCACGACGATTGGCTATCATCTTTATGATCTGACCGGAAATGCCCTGCTTCTGGGCTATATCGGTTTGGTGCAGTTTTTACCGGCTGTGATCCTTGTGATCCCCGCGGGTCTGGCGTCAGATCGGATAGGGCGCCGCTTTATCATGGGCGCGGCGATCTGGCTGGAAATGCTCTGTGCGTTGGCGATTTTAGCTCTCGCCCTTCTGACAGATTTCAACGCGGTCGCTGTGCTGATTGCCCTGACCGTCTTTGGCGTCGCGCGCGCTTTTTACGGCCCAGCGTCCGCGTCACTGGCGGTCAATCTTGTACCGAAGAAAGACTTCGCCAATGCGGTTGGCTGGAACACGGCGACTTGGCAGCTCGCGCATATTCTAGGCCCAGCGCTGGGCGGCGTGCTCCATTTAATCAGTCCCGCAGTCGCTTATGCTGTGACGGCCATATTGCTCTTAGCCTCTGGCGCGCTGATCTTCTCAATTCCCAAGCCCAAACAGGTTATCAAGGCCGAACCGCCTTCGCTCTCGACGCTGCTGCGCGGCTTTACGTATGTGTGGCGGGAAAAGGTTGTCCTGGGTGCGATTAGCTTGGATTTATTTGCGGTCATGCTGGGGGGAGCGGTCGCGCTTTTGCCGATTTACGCCAAGGATATTTTGGAAATTGGCGAGCTCGGCAATGGGTTGCTGCGGTCCTCGCCAGCGATTGGGGCCGTGATCATGCTGATCGTCCTGACGCGCTTTCCGATTAAGGATCATGCGGGTGTCATCTTGCTGGCGACTGTTGCCATGTTTGGGCTCGCGACGATGGTTTTCGGGTTTTCGGTCCTGCCATGGCTCTCAATCCTCGCGCTTATGCTTATTGGCGCGTTTGACATGATTAGTGTCTATATTCGCGAAGTGATCTTGCAGCTCTGGACGCCAGATGAGGTGAGGGGGCGGGTCAATGCGGTAAACTCTATCTTCCTCGGTGCGTCGAATGAATTGGGTGACTTCCGCGCCGGCGTATTCGCCGCGCTGTTTGGGGCGGTATTCACGGTCACAGCTGGCGGGATTGCCGCCATTGCCGTGGCGGGACTCTCCGCAATTCTGTTTCCGCAAATGGCAAAAATCCGATCTCTGACTGAAGCCCCAGATCACTAAGACCAAGACGCTCGCAAAGCCTATTCGTGGCACGAAAACCCAGCCTTTTTCGTGCATTTCGCCGTCGTAACCCCTATAGATAAGAGGACCGATAATCGTGATTCGATCCTCCTGATCCGACATTATGGGAGCCTTCATGGCCGAACCTGCCCAAACCGCTGAAAATCAAACCGATTACGGTGCGGACTCGATCAAGGTTCTCAAAGGTCTGGACGCCGTTCGTAAACGGCCGGGCATGTATATTGGCGACACGGATGACGGCTCTGGCCTGCATCACATGGTCTATGAGGTCGTCGATAACTCCATTGATGAGAGCTTGGCGGGTCACGCCGATAAGGTCGAAGTGACGCTGCACCCGGATGGGTCTTGCTCCGTGCGCGATAATGGCCGCGGCATTCCGGTTGCTATGCATGAAGAAGAAGGCGTGTCCGCCGCCGAAGTCATCATGACGCAGCTTCACGCAGGCGGGAAGTTTGACAGTAATTCCTACAAGGTCTCAGGCGGTTTGCACGGCGTTGGCGTGTCTGTCGTGAACGCCCTTTCCGTCTGGCTGAAGCTGCGCGTTTGGCGAAACGGCAAGATCCATGAGGTAGAGTTCAGCCACGGGGAAACCGTCAAACCCCTAGACGTGGTGGGTGAGGCCCCGGAAGAAACGCGACGCGACGGCTCGACCAAAGTTCTGACCGGCACGGAAGTGCGCTTCATGCCTTCGGAGGAGACCTTTACAATGGTCGATTTCGACAGGGCGACACTGGAGCGTAGGCTGAGGGAATTGGCGTTTCTAAATTCCGGTGTGAATATCACATTGACCGATGAGCGCCCTGAAGAGCCAATCGTGACCCAGCTTTATTACGAAGGCGGGATAGAAGCCTTTGTACGCCATCTGGACTCTAACAAATCCGCCGTGATCCCCGCGCCCATCGTGGTAGAAAAAGAAGCCGAAGGCATTACCGTCGAAGCGGCCCTGTGGTGGAATGATGGCTATCACGAAAATGTCCGCTGTTTCACGAACAACATCCCGCAGCGCGATGGCGGGACGCACTTGGCAGGCTTCCGTGGCGCGTTGACCCGCACGATCAATAAATATGCGGCGCAGTCTGGGATTGCGAAAAAAGAAAAGGTCAACATTTCCGGCGATGATGCGCGCGAAGGCCTGACCTGTGTCCTGTCTGTCAAAGTGCCGGACCCGAAATTTTCCAGCCAAACAAAAGACAAGCTGGTGAGCTCTGAAGTGCGCCCCGTCGTGGAAAGCGCCATGGGCGAAGCGCTGGGCGATTGGTTTGAAGAAAACCCGTCTGAGGCCAAAAATATCATCACCAAAATCGTTGAAGCCGCGGCGGCCCGCGAAGCCGCGCGCAAGGCGCGTGATCTGACACGGCGTAAATCCGCGCTGGATGTGGCGAGCCTGCCGGGCAAACTGGCCGATTGCCAAGAGCGGGATCCAGCTCTGTCAGAGCTGTTCATCGTGGAGGGTGATTCTGCGGGTGGGTCGGCCAAACAGGCGCGCGATCGTCAGAACCAAGCCATCCTGCCGCTTAAAGGGAAAATCCTGAATGTGGAGCGCGCGCGCTTTGATCGCATGCTGTCGTCTCAGGAAATCGGCACAATGATCACGGCGCTGGGTACGGGGATTGGGCGCGAAGATTTCGACCCAGACAAAGCGCGCTATCATAAGATCGTCATTATGACCGACGCCGATGTGGACGGTGCGCATATCCGGACGCTGCTGCTGACCTTCTTCTATCGGCAAATGCCAGAGCTGATCGAGCGCGGCTATCTCTATATCGCCCAGCCGCCGCTTTATAAGGTCGAGCGGGGCAAGTCAGTGCAATACATTAAGGATCAGGCGGAGCTCGATGATTATCTGATCGATGCGGGCTCACGCGACGCGACCTTGGAGCTGGCCTCTGGCGCGGTTGTCTCGGGCGAAGATTTAAAGCGGGTCGCGCGTGAAGCCCTTATCGCGCAGTCGATTATCAACCGCCTGAAACACCGCGCGCCAGACAGCGTGATTGCTCAACTCGCCATTGCGGGTGTGCTGAACGAGGAAGAATATCCAGACCGGCTTGATACAGCCGCCGCGCGCCTCGACCGGACGGCGGATGAAGGCGAGGACGGCTGGGCCGCGCGCTATGATGATGACGGCGCGCTGGTTGTCGAACGTGAAGTGCGCGGCGTGGTGGAGCGCTATGCGCTGCGTCCCGCTTTCCGGGGCAGTTCGGATGCGCGTCGTCTCCACGCTATGAGCGAGAGTTTGTCTGATACCTATAATGGCACCGCGACCTTCCGCCGGATCAGCAAAACGGGTGAGGCGGGCGAGCCGACCTTTATCAACGGCCCAGCGCAATTATTGGAAACGATTTTCGCCATTGGCCGCAAGGGCTTTAAGATCCAGCGCTATAAGGGTCTCGGTGAAATGAACCCGGACCAGCTCTGGGAAACCACGCTGGACTCTAACGCGCGCTCTCTTTTGCAGGTCAAGATCGAAGCGGCGGATGCGTCGGATGAGCTGTTTACCAAACTCATGGGCGATGTGGTGGAACCGCGTCGTGAGTTCATCATCACCAATGCGCTGGACGCGGATGTGGATACGTAATGGCCACACTTAACGTCTGGCCCCAAAGCTATCCCTCCAGCAAAAAGGCAACGCGTGCAGCGAAGCGAACCCGATGTCTTTTTGTTGCGGCGCGCAGCGCCCGAGCGGCAGCGAGTATGACCTTTGGGTCGCTACTCATTATGGGGTGCTCTCCAGAGCCATCATCAACGGATCAATTTTTTGAAAACCTCATGATTATTTGTGGTGCAAATGGTCTTGAAGGGCGCGTGGTGAGTGACCATTACGTTGATCAGGATTGGAAAGCACAGGGCCTCACGCTAGGCCCAACACTCTGCGAAATAGATAAAATCTATATCGGACTAGCTGTCGGCGATGATCGCTCGCGGACTTGGATTCTCACCCGAAGCGATGCGGGTCTTGAGCTACGTCACCGCCACCGGGAACCAGACGGGAGCCTATCAGCGGTCACGCATTATGGCGGCTTTGCCGATGTGTCCGTTGGGACGGCCCTTTCGCAATCATTCCCCGCGGATGCGGCCACCAAAGCCAACTTCACAGCCAATGGCATTTCGCAGTCCAACACGAATGTCTGGACGCTAACGCTAAACCCAG
>CAZSUW010000037.1:14123-24426 GCA_964610115.1 uncultured Algimonas sp. | reverse complement strand
ATATTTCACAATTTGTTAACGATGTGTTGACTAGGACAAAGTCATGGCAGGCCGAACCAGCATAAATATCAGGACCTGAGCGTGGCAAAGGGTAAGACAAAAAAATCAAAAACTGATGGCGAAGAGACCCCGTCAAAATCTGGCGGGATAGTCAGCAAGATCGTAACGCCACTCCTGATCTTCGGAGCTGCGTTTGGGGCCAACTGGTTCGTTCCTGTGGAATACCCGGATCAAACGGCATCGCCCATGGAAGACGCTAATGGCAGCATGGCAAGCAAGGAAACGTCAGAGGCGAACCTTACTTATGAAGCGAAACGTCCCGCGACTTCCTATCCCATAACACCGATAATCATTTCGGTCGGTGACCGCGGCCGAACACTTCGTCTCGGGGCAAGCCTTGAACTTGTGAATGGGGAACTTCACCCAGACGACCCGCGGCTACGAGATGCCTTCATGGCGTATTTGAGGGCCATTGATCCCGACAATTTGTCGAGGCCTGGATTTCACAGCGAGATGAAACGTCAATTACTTCACCGCGCTCGCGTCGCTCTGGAAGACAGTCACGGGCGAGACGCCGTCTATGGCGTCTTAATTACAGACTTTTACCTAGGAGTGAAATGATGGAGCTATCCTCTCTAGAGATTGATCTAATCAAAGACGCACTCCTTTTGTTTCTTTGTTCCATGTGTTGCGGATATTGCGCGTTATTGTCCGTACGATTGAAACGACTTCGCAATATGAAAGATGGGCTGGGCGCTTCTATCATAGAGTTGACAGACGCCATTGAACGCACCCATCGCGGCGCGCGGGATGCGCGCGCTGAAATGCAAGTCGCCATGGTAGAATTACGCACGCTTAAAGACGAAGTAAGGCGCGCATCCGGAGAAGCCCAAGCCCGAACGATCGAGGTCGAGCGGGCGCGTGATCGCGCTAAAATTATGTCCGAACGGCTCGCGGTCATTCTGACGGCCCTCGATCGCAGGCAGAAATTATCCGTGAAACGCGCGGAATTGAATCAAGGCGAAACTGTATGAAAACGCGGGGCAGCATCCTGGCCGTCATGGGTATGAGCTTTGCCATCCTCACAGGGCTTCAGCTTGGGCCCTTTATGACACAGTCCATGTCCTATGCGGCAGAGATGTCGAACAACGAAGAGACTGAGAACATAGGCCAGGATTTCATCGCTGATGGTCCGTCGAAACCCGTAAAAAAGGAAAGCTGTTTCACCGAAGCCTTAGCCACCCGCCTCTGGGCCGACAGCGAAGCGGTAGAGGCGCGACACGCCGCCCTCAACGAACGAGAAGCCACCCTGCTTGGAATCGAGAGTGAGGTTGAGATAAAATTGGCCGAAGTTGAAGCCACTAAACAACAGATAGAGGCCTTTGTTAATCGGCTAGAAAAGGAAGCAACCGACGATATTGATCGGCTTGTCACCATGTATTCTACGATGAAGCCGGCCAAGGCTGCGGATATTTTTGATCGTATGGACCCGTCGTTTTCAGCCGGGCTTCTCCGGCAGATGGAGCCAAGTCGCGCCGGCATGATTATGGCGGAAATGGGGGCTGATAAAAGTTATCGTATCAGCCTCATGATCGCCAATAGAAATGCGGCATGGCGGGCGGTCGACTAAGCGTCTTCCTGCTCTTCAATCATGGCTTCACAGACCTTGATCATTAAAGCCTTTTTCTCGGAGCTTCCGATCTTTTGGAAAGCGAGCATAAGCTTTATGTCTTGCGAACTTGCCACAATGTTGGGAATTAGAGGCGCCACATCCTTATCTGGGGAAAGGATCGGCGCATCTTCGTTCAATATGCCTTCAAACAGAAAGTCGGGCGAGATATTGAAAATGCGGCAATATTGCCAAAGGCGGGACACAGATATACGATTCAAGCCATTTTCATATTTCTGAACCTGCTGATAAGTAATACCCATCAGACCTGCGAGATGCTTCTGGCTAATTTTTTTGCTGATCCGCAGCATTTTCAACTGCTGGCCAATATTGGTTTCAATATCGACGAGATTGGTTTTATCCCACATGCAGGCACTCCTGACTAAAACTCAGTCGTGTGCCCCACCATACCACGACCCCCAACGGCACCCTGTTATCAAATTTATCAGCAACCCACAAGGTGTAGCTTGCATATCACACTGAAAGGAGAATCATGATACTGAATGCGCCGAAGTCACCCTTCTGAGACAGCCCAGTTAAGCTGAATGGCTATGCGCTATGGCTCTTCGTCTCAAACGAGACATTCAAAAGACCTCACACTATGCCGAAATACCCACAAACTGAGCGGACCAAATTGTCTGCCGCGCTGAGGTCAGTGCCGTCTTGTTCCTCGACCTTCTCAGCATGCCAAAAGGCCAATAACGCCAGGGCGTCCGCCTCTGTTTGCACCGGCAAGGTGGCAGCGCGATCCATTAATCTAGCGCGCTCCTGCAAAATGACGGCCACAATATCGTCGGGGTCAGGGCCGTCATCGTTCTCGCCCGGAACACAATCCGCGAGTCTTTCGAGTTCATCCGTGAAAGCTTGATAAGCTACAAAGAGTTGTCCGATCTCAGATTTGGTATAATCAGGATCCTCATTCCAACTCGCCGATTGAACGGACTCCAATAATCGGATATGATTTTGCATGCTCACCCTCGGTTACAGCCAATATCCCTAACTCCCATGCCGATTAGCCATGCAAGACTTAAATAGACGGGATACTTCTGATCATTCGTGCAAAAGTTAACTACTGTTAATTGTATTTTAAATCAAGCAACCTATGGTTGATATATTAAAAATTAGGGTCCGTGGATTACACAGACCTGAAAGCATTCAAAGAAGCCATCATTCACTTCGGCGCCATCAGACATCGTCACAATGGACAATGCCTTAAGCGTAACCCTCTTGCTGCAGGACAGTTACTCCGTTGCAAACGTCCGGTAACGGCCCAGGAAAAGAAGCAACGCCGAGCCGAGCAGAAAGCCAAAGGCGACGATAACGAGTACGCTCGAATAGTTCGGATCATCCCCGCGCAGCAGGTTAAAAATAATCGGCGACGTTCCGGATCCCAAGCCGAAAGCAGCATAGATCAGCCCGTAAATCCGGCCATAGCTTTTCATGCCGAAATAGCGGCTGACGAAATAGGCCATCAGGTCGAACTCCACACCTGCAGCCAGACCGACAAGAATGAGGGCCAGCGTGTTTAATGCCACGCCATTGTCACCCATCAAAATCCAGCAGCCGATTGCGGGAACGCTCAAGAAAACAAAGCCAACCATTGGCGCCCAGATCCGGTCCGCTAAATACCCGCCGACAAGACGCCCGACCATGGTTGATAGGCCAATGACGCCCGCACCAATTAAAAGGCTGGCCGCCATATTCGCGTCATAGCCCTTATCGAGCAAAATATTTTTCGAGTTTGCGATAATGCCCGACACACAGGCGCCCAGCAGAAGAAAAGACGCAAAGATAAGCCAGAAGCGATAATCCGCATAAACCTCCCGCACGGTTAGACCCGGCATGGGGCTATCCGCATCTTTGCCGGCGGCAAACCAAACATAGGCCAGATAGGCAAACAGAAAACCAGCCATCATCCAGATTACCTGCACGGCGCCACCCGGACGGGCGAGCACGGTAACCATGACAGCGCACAGGGCGATAGCGATTAAGACCGGGATCCAAATCCAGCTGAGCAGCGGCTTTCCGGTGTTTCGCGCACTTGCCAGTTGACGGTCTTCTTTCTCATCTTTGAAGAGCCAGATCGCGAGCGGCAGAGACACGAGAAGCGGAAGCGCTCCTACGCAAATATAGGCCATCCGCCAACCAAACGCATTGATCAGCGCTTGAATGGTCGGGCTGGCGAAAAAACCGAAAATGCCGGTTCCTGTTAGTGCAATCCCAAGGGCGAGCCCGCGATTGACATCGAAATTATTCACAATCGCTTTTGACCACGTGATTGGCAGAGTTGCGGAGCCCAAGAAAGCCGTGATGAAAAAGATCGTGTAGAAAACAACCGGATTGGCTGTCATCTGCGAAAAGGCCATCACGCCAAGACCTAAGGCTATGATTGATGGCAGCAAGACTTTTCGCGCGCCGTAGCGGTCGACCAACTGGCCCGCGACGGGGGCCCCGATCAGCACGCCTGCTGTCATGAACAAAAAGCCGGCCGAGACCATAACGCGGCTCCAGCCAAATTCGGCTTCCAGTTCCGAGCCAATAATAATCAGGGCCCAATAGGGAACAGGTGACAGGCAGAGCATAATCCCGACCAGAGACGCCAAGACAATCGGCCAGCCTTTGGCCCATTCTTGTGCTGCGCTTGGTCCGCCGGGTTCGGCTTTGACATTATCCATGGGTCCCCGCCCTGTATTGTTTATAGGTTTCCTATGACCTGTAAGCCGCCTCTTCGCAAAACCCTTTGCGCCAACGCAAGCCGACGAGACGTCTTGGCCGGTTTATCCGCAAGCCTCGCCCTACCCGCTTGTCGATCCTCCAAACAGAGTTTTGACGCCGAAGTACTTGTCTTGGGCGCAGGTCTAGCCGGCCTGAATGCCGCGCTCTGGCTGAGTGAAGCCGGACACAATGTTCTGGTGCTTGAAGGGTCCAAACGGATTGGCGGACGGCTACACACGCTCGACCACGGGGATGGCTTTACCGAAGCTGGCGGTGAACAAATCGGAGCGAGCTATGCCCGTTGTCTTGACCGGGCCGAGGCGCTTGGCTTGTCGCTGACCGACGATCCGGCGCAGCGGCCCGCCACACTCCACGCTTATGAGGGGCAGCTTTACAGTCCAGAGGACTGGCGAACCGCTAACCCTTTAGGGCTCTCTGGACCTTTATCGGGCGCAACGCCCGGCGCCGCCCTGTTCCGCACGGCTGCAACACAAAATCCCTTGACCCACGCACTCAACTGGCAAGACGTAGCGAATGATCCCTCTGCTGAGACCTTTCTTCGAGAGGCTGGTTTTTCGGAAGCTGCCCTCAAAGCGATCAATCACACGCTTAATGGTAATGATCTATCGACCTATTCTATTGCGAATCTTTGGCGCTCATTACAGCTTTTCAGCGACGCACGCGCCATGGGACCCAGCAAATCCATTGCCGGTGGCGCGCAGCGATTGCCAGAGGCGATGGCAGCGGCTTTACCACGGCGCGTTGAATTAGAAGCCCCGATCCGCGCCATTTCTGTCAACGAGACCGCGGTCGAAGTTACACTACAATCAGGGGCTATACGGCGCGCGCCTTTCGCCATCTGCGCTTTGCCTTTCGGAGCGTTGCGACGAATAGATTCAGAGGCCCCTTTGCCCAACGCGCAGTCGGCCGCCATTGCCGAACTTCCCTATACGCAAATTGTACAACGTCATTTCCGCGTGGACCGTGCCTTTTGGGACGATGATGGGCTTCCGGCCAATATGTGGACCGATACGCCCTATGAGCGGGTGTTCATGCAACAAGATGCCAGCGGGGCATATACGGGTTTTGGCCGCTGCTGGATCAATGGCACAACCGCTGCATCAGTAGATCTATCAGGATTCCAAGACGCCATGGCCGCTATCCGTCCGTCCATGGCGGGGACGATAGAGCCTTTGGGCGATATAGGCTGGACCACAGCGAACGCCCTGTCCGGTGGGGCCTATATGCATTTCGCGCCGGGTCAAATTGCGCGCTGGGCGAAAGTTATGGGGCAGCCCGCCGGGCGTCTGCATTTTGCGGGCGAACATTTAGGCCAACTTCATACCGGCATGGAAGCCGCCATGGAATCCGGCGAAGCGAGCGCTTTTGCATTGATGGAGCGACTTTAAAAGCCTAATCGGTAAGGATGAATGATTATACAGGCCACATCGCGGAAATGGCGCAAGGCTGTTCTTCACCGGAACTTGACCAATTGTTCGCCGAGGGTCGAACACGGCATTATAAGACAGGGGAGCATCTAATCACCGAAGGTGAAGCCACGGATTATATCTTTGATTTACTCGATGGCACGGTCGCCTTGGCCCGAAATGGTAGCGATGGGCGACGGCAAATCCTGTCTTTTATGGGCGCCCGGCAATTTCTCGGTGCAGCCTCCACGCGGAACTACCCCAATCTGGCCACGGCGTTGAACGATGTAACAGCTGTGATCTATCCGCGGTCTTTGCTTGAAAAAGCACTGGACACCACGCCGCGTTTTGCATCCGAATTTCGCAAAGTCCTGACCCATATTTTAGAGGCCGCTCATGACCACGTTTACACTGTCGGGCAACGCTCTGCCATGGAGCGGGTTGCGAGCTTCTTGCTATATTTGCGTTCCAACCAAGCGCGGTTTGCCCCGGATGGTCCACGCGAAAAATCCATTGATATTGATCTCCCCATGACACGCTCCGACATCGCGGATTTCCTGGGTCTGAAGATCGAAACTGTCAGTCGCAGCTTTTCAGCGTTAAAACGCAAAGGCGTAATCAGCTATGAGAATAGCCATGGCTGCCGGATTGAAAACCTCGACCAGATCCGAATTCTGGGCGGGCGGGAAGATTTTACCCAGCATCGCGGCGCTTGAGCGAAATCGTGTATAGCGGAGCGTGAGCCGTTCCATAAATTGACGGCTGTCAAATTTACCCTTGCGTTTAGGCAAACACGCTCAGCTCGGAACGCGCTAAGAGCTACCTAAATCCAAAGGGAGAGATCGACATGAGCGCAGCCGCCGCACTTAAAAACCCCACGACCGTTAACGAACTCAAAGCGCTCCACCCGACGCTCGCCCGCCATGAAGGCGTTTGGGAAGGCATGTATCGCCACTATGACGCGCAAGGAAACAAGATTGACGAGCACAAATCTCGTCTCGTTTGCCGTTTCCCGGAAAGCGGCGAACACCTGTACCACCAGACCAATTATTATACGTGGGATGATGGGCGTGAAGAGGTACGCGACTTCCCGGCCCAAATCAAAGATGGTCGTCTTTGGTGGGACAATGAATTTATCCAAGGTTGGGCCGCCGATATGACGCTCGACACTCACGGCCGTACGACTGTGCTGAACTGGGTCCGCACGGGCGATCCGGATCTTTATCTATATGAAATGATCCAAATCAGTGATTGCGGTCAGAAACGCGCCCGGACCTGGCACTGGTTCAAAAATGACGAATTGTTTTCCCGAACATTAGTCGATGAACGCAAGGTCAGCGATAGCTGGGCGGGACTTTAGACCGGTTACAAGTCCGGTTAACTGCGTGGCAAGGGCGGAGCCCCGTCCGGACGCCGCGGGGTTCGACGACGACGCATGTTCTCCGCAAATTCTGCCTCGGTAATTTCTCCGTCCTGATTGCGGTCCTGAGCATCAAAAAGACGCAGCGCGCCATCGGCCAGTTCGGCTTGGCTGAGCGAGCCTGTTTCATCGCGGTCCAAAGCCGCAAATGACCGAGCCGGATCGCCACGACGACCGCCAGGGCGTCCCGCATTCGGTTGATTGCGATATTCGTCCCAGGAAACATCACCGGACCCATCCGCATCGATGCGGGCAAACCGTTGCGCAGACTGGGCGCGAATATCAGCTTCACTGATCACCCCGTCGCCGTCTTCATCTTGCCGTTCAAACGCCAACATAGCGCGATCAGATAATTCTGGCGTTGAAGGCCCAGTGGCGCATCCCGCAAGACCTGCGCCAAGGAAAAGCGAGCTTAGAAGGCGCGCGTGGAATATGGTCTGAGACATAGGGTACCCTTTTCGGTTTCAGACCACCTTCCGTGATTTGACGGCAAAATTCAAATCGAACTGCCTTAAATGTCCGTCAGTAAGCAGAGCCCTTTTTGTCTGCCTGCTTACTCACCAAACCCTACTCGGCCTTTCGGGCTTCTATAATCTGCTTGTAGTGCTTCCAGCTTGTCATATTGCGGCGTGGATCATCGTCTGGCGGGGCTGTTGTATATTCAGGATAATTCGTAGCAATTTCACCACGCATGCGCTCTGACAGCGCGTCAAAGCTTTCGATCTTACGGCCGGATGTGTGGAAATAGATCACGCCGTCACGCCCCGCCATACGCATCCACGGCAGCCAGTCGCTCATCCGGACCCAACCAATCCAGGCCTCCGCCGTGTCCTTATCTGCGTCCATCAGATCTTCGACTGAGCCCATAAAGTTGAACATTTCTGTGGCGTGATAGGTGCCGCCCACTTCCGGCTGATAATCCCCGCCTAGCGGGTTGGGATAGTAAAGCGGGAAAGTTGTCGTTTGGAACCACTTATCGCCATCAATGCGGATCGAGCTGGTCGCCGGCTTGCCATCGCGGCCCTTTGTGTAATTGCCGAAATTCACGGGATCATTGGCAACGTGGAAGACTTCGACGTCTTCGCCCGTCCACGGATTTTCCCACGTCTTCAAAACTTCACCCGTATCTTTATCCAGATAGAGTAGGATTTCCCGACTCACCAATTTCCAGCCTTCGCCCCGATCTGGATCAGACACGCTGGTACAGGAGCGGACATTCATGCCTTCGACATCGAAGAGGTGTTTGTCGCGCTCACCCGTGCGGCGGGAATAGGCTTCACCCTCCCAATGGAAAATAACGTCTTTCCCTTCAATCGTCGAACAGGCGACTTTCCGTCCTGCTAAAACCGCGCCTTCAGGCGTTGAGAGATCAATCGATAAATTGCCATGATCATCTGCCGTCGCTGATCCACAACCTGCCATCATTACGGCAGAGGCGAGCAGCGCTTTCATCATCGTCTTCATAGGAGTCCCCTTTTAGTTTTCGTTGAGCGTGCAGCTGGCTTGCATCCAGCGCAGATTGATAGCGATCCGATCCGCATCGGGCGAGGTCCAGGCGTAAGAGACGGCCTTATCGGGTTCATCGCCGCGATAGGCGTATAAGACAAAGCTGTCCCGATTACGCCCGGTCGGCCAGCGCACATTGCGCAGCTTGATCCCGACCCGCGGATGGTCCTCACCGTCCACCCAGACACGACCGCCTTGGTCATGAACCTTGAGGCCGGGTTCAAAGCCGTAAGACCCGTCGTCTTTTTGCGGACTAATCCAGCAGGTAAAATCGCGGGCCCGCAACATGCGAAACGGATTATCCGGCGCGCCGAATACAAATCCGTCGGGATCGGCAATAACAACGCCGCCACAGCCTTCACCGCGAAATTGATCAAACTCACGCGTAAACGTCCGCTCACAATCCGGTTGGCCTGTGCGAATTTCACGGGAGCGGATTTCGCCCCCTTCAACCCGATAGGTCAACCGCGCTTCTGTCGTCCGGCCCGTTTCTGGATTAAGTGTTCGGGCGATAAAATCGTCCCCGTCCGGTTCGATCGTGAGCTCCAGCTTGGGCAATTTTGTGGCCTCAGCCATCTCCAGATTGCCGTGAAAATAGACCTGCTCTTCATTGGAGTAAGTGCCGGGCAGCATAGCCCGGAATTCTTTTAGGTCACGTTTGGCGATATCCTCCATTGCGGCGTGGTCCTGTGCGGCCGCTGGCGCAACTAACGCACCGATCATCAAAGCTGACGAAACGATCCGCATCACGCCTCTACATCCGCTGTGAACTTTGGCGCGTCGATCAATAAGACCTGCACATCGGCAATCCCGTCTCTCAACTTTTTTGCCTCAGCGTAATCAGGCGAATTCCAGAAGCGCATCGCGGCGTCCCGGTCCGGCCATTCGGAAATCACCATAGACGCCCCGTCGCCATATGCGCCAATCGCCGGATGCTCCAGCAAGCTCGCCCCCGGCCCGCGCATGACATAACGCCCGCCATACTTCGTCACCAGCGCCGCAGCGGCTTTGCCATAGCCCTGTATAAAGGCATCACGGTCTGAAATAGCCGCGGTGACGATCATGTAGCAGCGTGTGTCGCTCATAAGGTCCTCTAAATCTCTGTCTTAAGAGAGACCCGCCGCAGACGTTTGATTATTATCAGTCTGGGCATCTGTTGTGGAAACATCGTCGCGCGCCCGTCCTAAAGCGAGAATGCTAAGACCCAACACCCAGCTTCCCCATTTTTCAATCATGTCGAAAACGGGTGTTATCGACAAAGATCCGCTATACGCCATAACGTCGCCCTCACCACCCAGAACGAGCCAAAGCAGGATCATCTCTCCATTATAGGCAGCGACGGCCACACCGAACCCAACAAGGATCGCCGCGAACACCGCCCCGCCTTTGACCCGCCACCCCAAGCAGCGCGTCAAGACGGCAGGCCCAATCGCAGCCCCCAGCGCAACCCAGCTGAACAAAACGCGGGAGAAGATATCTTTCGGCGCGAAGAGCGTAAGCGCGACAGCAATGACAGCAACCGCGACCATAGCCAGCCGTCCCATCAGAAGCGCTTGTTTCTGAGAC
>CAZSUW010000037.1:0-14023 GCA_964610115.1 uncultured Algimonas sp. | reverse complement strand
GACAGCAACCGCGACCATAGCCAGCCGTCCCATCAGAAGCGCTTGTTTCTGAGACCGCCACCGCAACCCGCTATCATGGGACACGGCCGACGCCGCCGCCAGCAGAAGGCTATCGACCGTAGACATAACAGCGGACAGAACAGCCGCGATAACAATCCCGGCAATCGTCGCAGGAAGAAAGGCTTTGGCCGCTGCAAAGAAGAGCGACTCTCCGCCTGTATCGAGAGCGAGGGCCCGACCCGATAGAGCAAGCACAATTAGACCTGAATAAATTACGACCCCCCAGCCCACGGTGATTGCCGCGCCACGCCGACGTTCTTTTTGGCTGCGCACCGCCATGATCCGGTTGAGAAGTTGCGGTTGTCCGAGCGCGCCGAGACCTGTTCCCAGCAAGCCCATGGCCACCCCAACCCCCAACATTCCGGCGCTAGATGCAAACACGTTTAGATAACCCGGTCTGTCCACCTGCGCTAAACCCTCGGCCAGCCCACCAAAGCCGCCGACAGCGATGAGCGTTGCAATCGGCACGAGAATACAGGCGATCATCATGACAACAGCTTGCAACGCATCGGTAATGGACGCCGCCAGAAACCCGCCGAGCAAGCAATAGATCACAATAATCGCGGCGCCGAACAAGATCGCTTCCGTCGCACTCATGGAAAACACTTCGGTTAAGGCATTCCCCGCCGCTTGAAACTGAGCCGCGATATAAAAGACGAAGCAAAATAGGATGAGCGCCGCGACGAGTAAGCCAATAGCGCGGGCCCACTGGCCTGCATCGCCCGTGAGAAAATCAACGATGGTAATATGGCCGCGCTCTCGCGTCTCAGAGTTTAGTCGCGGACCCATCACGAACCACGTTAGCAGATAACCGCCAAAAATCCCTGGCACGAGCCACAGCGCCACCAGCCCTTGGGTAAACACCGCACCCGTAAACCCGAGTAGAACCCACGCACTTGAGGTAGAGGCGGCATAAGACAGACCCGCCGTCCACGGTCCGAGCTTTTGCCCCGCTAGGAAAAAATCACTTTCGCCCGACACATGTCTGGACGCCCAAAACCCAATGCCAAGCAGCAGCACCTTATAGGCGATCAGCGTCACAATAATGATCGGTGTGCTATCCATAGTTTCCCCTTAAATTGCGCCCAATTTTTCGGCCTTTGAGGCAAATCAGAGCGCACGGGCTTATTATGGCGCACGTTGCGCGCATGAGCAAAGCGAAACGCGTTCCCCGGTTAAAGCAGCACACTTGGCTGGTGACATGCCTAGATGGGCCGAAAACTCCTCCGCTGCGTAACGAACATTTATTCGGCCACCTTGATCATATCGAAGCCAATAATAGCGATTACCGCGTCGCCGGGCCGATCCGCGAAACCGCGGACGGCGCAATTATTGGCAGCGTCTTTTTAATCCCGGCTGATAGTGCAGACGATGCCATCGCCAAAATGCAAGGCGACCCGTACATCGCCTCTGGCATGTATGCGTCGATCACCGCCGTTCACTTCGCACCGGCCTGTGGCGAGTGGATGGGGGGTGTTATCTGGGATCAGGACGAGATCCGAGCGAACCTCCCGAAATATACCTAAATCACGCCCAGCGTCTTGAGGCGTTCAATCACCTCATCTTGACGGCGCTTATAGAAGTCCCGCTTTGGTGCCTCTGACCCGTCGCCAAGCGTTCCACTGGGATGCAAGGCCATTTGCGAAAACAGAGTGGCGTAAAGTTCCAAAGGCTGGCGGGCGAGCATATTATCCATGCCGTTGCGCGCGCGACGGTAACGCAGCGCCGCAATATCCACATCAGCGCAGGCGCTAATGCTTTCCCCGCCAGGCACTTCGGCTAGGATGATCCCGCGATCATCAACGATCTGGCTGCGCCCATCGGTGGATTGCGCGGCGAGCGCCGTATGCGTAATCGCCGAACTATTAGCGCTGACGATATAGCACTGATTTTCCTGCGCGCGGGCGAGCTTCGCCACGTTTTTATAGGTCATCTGCGTGGACGCCGCCTCAGACGTTGGGTGCAAGATCACCTCTGCCCCTCGCGCGGCAAGAATTCGGGAGATTTCAGGGTATCGGATTTCCTCTGACGCTAGAGCTGCCAGACGACCGAGAGGCGTATCGGCGACCGGAAACAAATCCTCCAGCGTATAATGCTCCAAATAGGTCTCCAGCACATCATAAGGCGACGGGGCATACATGCTGATCAAGCGACGATAGCGCAGAACACAGTCTCCATTGGGCGCGAAAAGCGTGCTGGCTTGAAAGTAAAGCGCCGGAAAATGCGGGTCCCGTTCGTACAAGTTTATCCCGATATAACAGGCGGACGCTTCCGCCATCTCCCCGATCAGGTCATAGATTTCGCCGTTCATTTCGACGGCTGCCTTTTCCCGCCAAACCGCCGCCGTCTCGCCCATCGGAAAACCGGTCAGCGCGTATTCCGGCAGGCAGACCAATTTCATGTCGGGACCATGAAAGGCTTTGCCGGATAGGATTTGTCCGCGCATACGCGCGATCGACGATTTCATTATCTCTAACGCTTCGGCATGATCCGTACAGCGGTTCACGGCATGGCAATCGGTTTGTAAGGCGAGAGCTTTATAGATTTGCATATGAGCCACTAACCGAAGGGCCGACCCGATCGCATTGACTTGGCGCATTGACTTGGCGCATTGTCTTGGCGACGGTACACGATAAGAGCGCGGGCATGAGCGACACCTTCCCCGTCCGCAATCCCCGCACCGGTCAAATCGACACGCATATAAATGTCGCGACTGTGGAGGATGTTAAAAATGCCGCCTTGCTCGCGCGCAAGGCGAATGCGGATTGGCTGGCCCTCGGCTTATCCGGACGGGCGGACGCACTGATGGCGTTCGCTTCTATTCTGGAAACGCGCCAGAGCGACATCATTACCGCCCTCGAACAGGATACAGGCCGCCGCCGCATCGCCGGTCAGGAAGTAGCGGGCGTGATCGCGTCGCTTCGTGGGTGGGCGCAGGGCGCCCCACATCTGTTACCCAATGAGACGGATTGGACGCCCGGGCGCATGAAGCCGCACTTCAAGCATCGCCATGATTATGTGCCTTACAAATTAGTCGGTGTGATCAGCCCGTGGAACTTTCCCATGACGTTATCTTTCATCGATACGACTCCGGCGTTGATGGCGGGGGCGTGTGTGATAGTGAAGCCGTCCGAAGTAACACCTCGTTTCGCCGAAGCGCTGCGCCCGATTATTGCTGAAGCGGGCTTAGGCGATGTCTTGCGATTTATTCAGGGCGCAGGCGAAACAGGGGCTGCACTTGTCAGTCATGCTGATTTCATTTGCTTTACGGGATCAGTCCCAACCGGGCGCAAGGTCGCTCTGGGGTGTGCCGAACGTCTCATTCCCTGCAATCTGGAGCTAGGCGGGAAAGACCCGCTCATCATCGCCCCCGGCACAGATATAGAGGCCGCCAGCGCACTGGCCTTGCGGTCATCCGTGCTGGCCACGGGACAGGCCTGCCAATCGATTGAACGGGTTTATGTTCATCAGGACGACCATGATGCTTTTGTCGAAGCACTCATTGAAAAAGCGAAAGTAGCGCGTCTCAATACCACCGACATTTGCTCTGGCGACATTGGTCCTTTTATTGACGGACGACAGGCCGAAAAAGTCTTAGCACAAATCAAAGAGGCTGTTAGCAACGGCGCTCGGCTGCATTGCGGCGGGAAGGTTCTAAATGACGGCGGCGGGCATTGGATCGCCCCGACTGTGCTAACCGCCGTTACGCATGATATGGAGATAATGCGCGAGGAAACATTCGGCCCGGTCATTCCCGTTATGGCTTACAGCACGATTGAAGAGGCTATCACTCTTGCCAATGACACGGCCTTTGGCCTCTCTGCCGGGGTGTTCGCCAAGACACTCGATGAGGCCTATGCCATCGGTCAAAATATCCACGCCGGGGCTATCAGCCTGCAAGACGCCGCCCTTACCGGGCAATATTTTGAAGCGGGCAAACAGAGTTTTGGACAAAGTGGGCTGGGCGCTAGCCGCATGGGCGCGGACGGATACTTGCGCTTCTTCCGTAAGCGCGCCTTTATCGCCAATACCGCATCGCCCCTTGCCTTATCCGACTTTGCAGAAGAAGGCTAAGCGCATGGATACGCTTCTCATCGATCGCCTCGAACCGGGTATGGCGCGCCTAACCTTGTCGCAGCCCAAACGTCGTAATGCCATCAATGCGGCCATGTGGGTGGCTTTGCCGGATATGTTAGCGGAACTGGCGACGGACCCCACTTTGCGTGTCCTCATCGTCACTGGCGCAGGTGATCACTTCGCGGCCGGGGCGGATATTTCAGAATTTGGCACACTCTATGCCACGCCAGAATCGGCAGCGAAAATCAGTGCGTCCATCCAAGCCGCATTTGAAGCGCTGGCCAACTTTCCCCTGCCCACGATCGCGCAAATTCGCGGCGCTTGTGTGGGCGGTGGCTGTGGCCTTGCGCTCTGTTGTGATCTGCGCTTCGCGGACGCCACAGCGCGCTTTGCGATCACGCCGGCGAAGTTGGGCCTTGTCTATCCGTTCGGGGATATTGCACGCCTGATTGATGCCGTTGGTGTGGCTAATGCGCGGGATATTTTGTTGTCCGCGCGGATTATCAAAGCCAAGCCCGCGCGTCGCATGGGCCTCATCCACCGCGCGGTGAAAGTCGACGAATTGGACGCCGAAGTTATGGACTATGCCCGCAATCTGCTGAACCTCTCGCCTGAGTCCTTGCGCGTCACAAAATCCATGATCAACGCCTATGCCGCCGGACAACGCGGCGACACACCCGAAACCGACGCGCAATTCCTCGCGGGCTTTTCGTCTAAAGATTTCGGCGAAGGCTTCCGCGCGTTTTTAGAAAAACGAAAGCCGGATTTTAGCTGAGCATACTGCGCACTGTTGCCACCAATTCCGCTTCCCCGCCACGCGGACCCACAAGTTGCGCGCCGACGGGCAGACCGTTTTCGGCCAGCCCAATCGGAAACTGGATCGCAGGGCGATCGGCAAGGTTGGCGAAGGCGGTGAAGTCGGCTTGGTTTGCCGGGACCCGTTCACCGAATTTGAAGGCCGTCTGCGGGGCCGTCGGTATAAGGATGAAATCAGGCAGGTCAGCGGCCCGTAGGTCCGCAATATGATCATAGGCAGCTTGGATACGATCGTCTGATAGATCGCGCCCATATTCCAGCATTTTGCGAAAGCCCTCTGAAAATCCGCTCGGTGCCTTTTCCAGACGCTCTGCATGTTCGCGGTGCCCTTCCACTTCGGACAGGATCAGTCCCGCCCGGCGAGATTTGCCGTAAGCGTAGGGACCAAGATCTGTTGTCGACAGATCCAACTGCTTTGCCAAAAACGCATCATAAACGGCCTGGACTAGCGGATCGCAGATCACAGCCTCGCTCCAATCCAGCGCGAAGACCGCCCCGGCTGTTCCGCCCGCCAGATCACGACCCAGCAGCGCGCTCATCACCGCAACCGTCGTGTCCATCGTCGCCGCGTGAACGCCGACCGTATCCAGCGTTGGTGAAAGCGGCATGACGCCGCGCAGCAATGCCTCGCTGTGTGACGGCTTAAACCCAAACAGCCCGCAATAGGCGGACGGTATGCGCACGCTGCCCATTGTGTCTGAACCGAGTGCCGCTTCGCAAAAGCCAGCGGCTACCGCTGCCGCACTACCGCCGGAACTCCCACCCGGCGTATAGCCATCGCGTAAGGGGTTTTCCGTTCGTCCAAACCAAGGATTATCCGTCGTCGCGCCGAGCGCGCCTTCTTCCATATTCAGCGTGCCCGTTATCACTGCGCCCGCCGCTTTAAGACGGGCAACCGCCAGAGCGTCCTCGTCAGCGCGGCGCGAGGCATAGGCCTTTATCCCACCGTGAAAAAAACGTCCCGCCACGGCAATATTCGCTTTCACGCCAATCGGCATTCCGTCGATGGCGGAAAGCGGTTTACCGTGTTCAGCCCGCTGATCTGCGTCCAGCATGGCTTCTATTGCTGTATCATTGAACACATCAATGACGGCATTGATGCGCGGATTATCCGCCTTCATCGCCTCATAGGCGGTTTCAAGACGGGCTTGCGCAGACGAGATCTTACTCAAAACGCATATCCACAAGGCGGATCGGCTTCTGACGTATATCGACTTGCGTTGTTGGACTTGTTTCACCCGGGCCAACAAGCTCCACCGCCATGCCAAGGCCGAGCTTTTCTTTCAGCAGAGCTTCGAAGCGTGGGATCAAAATCGACTTATCACCGCCTTTCACTTCGGCCACGACCGTCATGTCATCACGGCCTTTTTCATCCCGGTCGACGCGGCAGAAAAACTCGCCGCCAAAGGCGTCTATTTCTTCCATCAATGGACCGATAGCTTGCGGGAAAATATTGATGCCCCGCAACTTTACCATATTATCGGAGCGGCCAAGGAAGCCTTCAATCCGTTTATAGTTCAAACCCAACGAGGACACGCCTTTGCGCACGGCACTGACGTCATGCGTGTTGAAGCGAATGATCGGATAGACATCGTCTTTGAATAGACACGTCACGACCATGTCACCCGTTGCGCCATCTGGAACAGATTGGCCCGTCTCAATGTCACAAATCTCCAAGAAATGTGCGTCTTCCATAACGTAGAGACCGTCTTGATCAGGGCCTTCGCCCGCTATCGCGCCGGTATCACCGACACCATACCAGTCATAGCATTCCGCCCCGCCCCACATATCAGAGACCGACTGTTTATCTTCGCGCCCCATATGGCCAGAAATCGCACGCACGGGAATATCGCGACCGGGTTCCAACCCCGCTTCGCGCGCGACCCGGGCGAGCTTTTTGATATAATCGGCAAAGCCGACAATCGTGGTCGCTTGAAAATCAGCCATCATCTGCACTTGTTTGACAGAGCGCGTCTCGACACCTGTTCCCGCAGAAACGAAGGTCGCCTGCGTCCAATGCGTCACAGCTTCGCGCACATAATGCCCGCCATTGATCGGACCGTGACCATAGACGCTATGCACAACATCTCCGCGTCCAATGCCTTGCAGCGTGTACAGACGGGCCAAGAGAAGATTTTGCACTTCGCGGGATTTCGGCCCAAAAATCAGGACCTGCGGACGACCCGTTGTGCCGGACGTGGTGTGGAACTTAATCGGCGGTTGGCCCTCTGCCGGATAGCTGTCGAGAGCGGAAAAGTCCCCAAACGGCGGATGCCGCTCAATCGAGGCCATTAAGTCTGACTTATCAAAGCACGGTAGCTTATTCAGATCAGCCAAACCTTGAATATCGCCCGGTTCAATTCCTTGCGCACCCCAAAGGCGTTGATAAAAAGGCGTCTTCCAAGCGCGCACAAGCATGCGTTTGAACAGCCGGTCTTGATGGGCGAATAATTCGTCGCGCGATGTCTTACGCGCAAAATCCAGAAAGGCGTCACCGATTGGATGATCCGCGCGCATGGCGACAGGGTCCACGAAATCAAAATAAGTCGCGCTCATCGCACTATGCTCCGCTCAAGACTGTCCTGTGGCGAGTCGATAGAGATCAGCAATATCATCCTGTCGCTCCAGGTTTTCGACATGTTCGATAAGCCTGTTTGCAACTGTGTCTGCCTTGACCCCGCGCAAACCAAACCGGACACATCCCCGGAATTTTTCCAGATGCTGCTCCCGGCTCAAGGGATCGGCAGGGCTGCCAAACAATACGGGTGTCATGGCAAGGCGCTCTGTTCCATCTTTCAGGCGGGCTGTCATGGTTTGCGGTGTAAAGGCGGCTGGCTTTGTCACGGTATTGGTTTCAATTTTAATTTTATCAGAGGCCGCGCGAATTGCAGGATCATGCAGGTCTTTAGGCGTGAAATCATCCAGTGAGACAGTTCCTCGCATGAGCGTTATAATCGCCAGATAAGGGAAACAGAGCCGCGCATAGTTCGCACTCATGTCGGGCAGGACGGGCCGGTCAACAAGACGCGGAATAATAGGTGGAGCGGACAGGGTGAGTGTCTCTAGCGCCTCTAATGTAACACCTTGTTCCCGAAGCCGCTGCACCAGCGTTATCCCGCCTTGAGCGGCGCGGCCGGTCGGGAAGGGCTTCCAGCTAACTTCGGTGATCCGGTGCTTTTTACCAAGCCGCGTCGCAGCGGCCTTTAGGTCCGCTTCGTCCTCAAACATATTGAAATAGCCAAATGGGCCTTCCAGAGATTGCTCTGGCCCGTGCAGTCCGGCTTCCGCCAGATCACAGGCGACAATGGCGGCGCGCGCCGCCCCCGCGATCTGCACGGGCAAGGTCGGTTTGCCTTCCACATGGGCCTGCATCACGCCCGCACATTGCGCCAGCGCACAGCCCATAGCGGAAAGGGCCGTCGGCCCATCAAACCCACGCAGGCGTGCCACACCCAAAGTCGCGCCGAATAGGCCGGCCGTCGCGGGACGGAAAAACTTGAGCGGGCTTGTCACCGCCACGCCGAGTTCCACCGCCACATCGACGGCGACAATCACGGCCTCCATCAATTCGAAACCAGAGGTTTTTCCGCGTTGTTCGACCTCCGCCGAAATCGCGGCAAAGATCGTCGCCATGGGGTGAACCACGGCGGGTTCATGCACGCAGTCAAACTCCATACCGTGAATCTGAAAGCCATTCATATAGGCCGCGCTTGCGGGCGGGAGTGCCTCCCCTAATCCAAAGGCGTGGGCGCCCTTCCCCTCTCCCCACTGCGACACAACTTGCCAGACACGATCCCGAAACGGCGCTTGCGATCCGGCAATGCCGACGCCGAGACTATCCAGAATAAACGTCTTCGCCGCGTCGTAAGCGGAGTCAGAGAACACCGATTGGGTCAGGGCGTAGTTTGCGAAGTGGCGCGAAAGTGGAACGGTCATGATAATAAGCTTGCGATATCAGATGGTGACCCAACTAGCGCGGCATGAATAAGCGAGTCAGTATCATGCATCCCACCGTGGGCTAAGAGCGCGTTGGCTTTGGCGATGACTTGGTCCTGCGTGAGTGGTTTTTCAGGATCGCCAAGAGCGTCTTTAGCGACAAAGCGCTGCCCACCGACAGTCACGGCGCCCCCGTAGTGGGCTGGGTAGGCGGTGTTAAATTCGTCTGTGGCTTCCACGCGAACGGTAGCGCGGGATTTTTGGGTTTTGGCCAAAGCGTTCGCGTCAAAATCACCGAGCCCCGGTTCGCCATGCTGTAGCGTCCATGCCACAGCATGTTGCAGCGAGAACTTGGCTTCGCGCCCGGGCGTGGGGTTGGGCCGGTCGCAAAATTTCAGAGCATCCGCGTAAGTTTCAACAACGACATCGCCTTCGCTCACCCCCGCCTCTCGCGCCAATAATGCCGCATCAATCGCGGCATGGGCGTGGCGGCAGGCGGCATAAGGTTTGATAGACGTCTGGTGGATCAGCCAGCCACCGCCATATTCAGCGAGAACGTCCTGCGGGTCTGCGCCGGGGCACATAGCTTTGAAAAAGCCCTGTTCGCCTTCCAAGATTGAACGCGGCCCTTGGACGCCTTGCGCCGAGAGCATCGCCGCCTGCACGCCCACCTGCGCGGCGTGACCCGCATGGATCTGCTTAGCGTCGCTGTCCGGTTCGTGGCGGGTTTGCCAAAGGCCGGCGGCCTGTGTGCCAGCGAGGCCGAGCGCGCTGACCAGATCGCTTCTCTTCAGCAGATGACAGGCGGCTGCCGCCGCGCCGAACGGGCCGCAGGTTGCCGTATTGTGCCAGAACGCATAGTGGCCCGGCCCCACGGCGCGGCCAATGCGGATCGTCGCTTCATAGCCGATGACGATGGCGTCGAGAAAATCGTCCGCGCTCGCCCCGACATATTCCGCCATGGCCAGCGCGGCAGGAATGACGGTCGGGGCGGCATGTAATACCGCGCGCTTATCGACATCGTCCATTTCCAGCACATTGCCCAAACAGCCGTTGTGAAAGGCCGCCATTTGCGGCGAGGCTGTCGTCGCGCCGATGCGCGTGCAAGGGCCGGAGCCGGATGGGAAAGCGTCAGTGATCTTCTGCCCCACAGCTTCCGCCCGTCCCGCGACAGCGCAGGCCGTCCAGTCGAGGAGGAGGAGCGCCGCGCGGTCGCGGTCGGCTTGGGTGACGGGGCGAATTAAGCCTTCTGCAAATTTGGAAGAGACCATTCTCATTCCGACCACGGAAAGACAATACTTGTCCAATTCGGAGACAATATCGCTCGACCCGCTAAACCATGCCCGCGTCGAACATAATATCGCACTTCCGTAAGACCTACGGAGGTCGGTTCACAAGTGTCGAAAAAATCCCGCCCTGTCAGACCTGCCACTTCACCCATCACTTCAATCATCTCGAACCGTCCAGTCTCCATACCCTCGACCGGTGAAACAATCGCCGCTTGATAAGGCACAGTCGTCGTCAGCTCTGGCGGAATACCGAGCGGCATCACGCCGGGCTCTGCTGACACATAAGGCTCCCCCCGATAGAAGGTCGCGAAACCCAACTTTTCAGTGAAAAACTTATAGGTTTCGTCCACGTCGCTGACCATTTGCATGATGTTGAACGGGACGCCGAAACGCTCAAACGGCGGATAGTCTTCGGGCAGCGGCGTCGTCAGACGTTCATAAAGCTGCACCTGCGCGCCCGTTTCCTGATGGGTGAGGACCACGATGTTCAGCTTGCTTGGTCCGAATTCCAAATAGGCGACCTCTGTGCGCGGCAACCAGCCGAGCGGCTTGGCGTCCTCCACGATTGATGGAATATCTTTCGCCCGCATCATGAGCGACCAATAGCAGCCGGGTTCCCACGCTTGCGCATCCGGTGGGCGCGCTTGGGGGGCATCCTCGGGTTTTTCATGTAAGAGGATTTCCGCTCCAACGCCGTTTTGCTGAAGGCGCATGGTCGTACCGTCATCGCTTAAGACAGAATAGCCGCCAATCTCTGTGAACAAGCGCGCAAATTCGGCATTATCATAGGTTCCGAAAACAGCCGCATCCCAGGGCTGGGTCACGATAGGCTCCACCGTCGTGGCGGCCTCTTCAACGGGTGTTGCACAAGCGACGAGGCCCAGCAGCGCGACCGCACATAAAATCGTCCTCATAAACCCAACCCTAACGCATCTGATGTCGCCTGTGGCCCAGCTTCAATATCCGTATCCATCACCGCATTCCACCGGTTGAGAAAGCCAAACATGGAAATCACAGCAATGATTTCGATCACAGCGTTGTCTGAAAAGTGTTTTCGTAGTTCAGCAAAATCCGCATCCGTCACTTCGCTGGGCGTGAGCGAGCCGAGATGGGCGACCTTCAGCGCGGCGCGTTCCGCCTCGCTAAAAAGCGGGCTGTCTTCATAGGTCCAAGCCGCCGCGATCTTCTCCGGATCCACGCCGTTTTGCATCGCGCCATGCGCCGTATGGGATCGACAATATTTGCAGCCCGCCACCGTTGAAGCGACATAGCCGATCAACCGCTTCAAGCCTTGGCTGACCTGACCATCCGCATAGACGGCCGAACACATGGCCGCGACGCCGGACAAGATCGCCGGATTACGCGCCATGTCCCGCGCGTCATTGGGGGTAAAGCCCATCATGTTTTCCGCGATTTCAAACATCGCACTTGCGCTCTCGGGCATATGCGCGTCGGGTAATGGCGGCAGGCGGCTCATGATAGCAGGTCCGTATGTGCACCATAATCCGGCACGTCCGTACCTTCTTGCGCAGGCTCATGGGCAAAGCGGATCGGATTTTTAATATGGGCGCGGCCCATTATGTCGCGCAAGACCGGTGCGCCGGGTTCCGTCAGCGCAATGTGCAGAGTCCGGAGTGTCGACCAGCAGCAATCCACGTTTTGTAAGATTGCGACCCACTCAACTTGGGTCTTGGACAAAAACAGCGCGTCCAAATCCGCGATCAGCATTTGCTGCGACCCGACAGGTTTTTTGGTTTCAGCCAGCAGGTCGTCTCGTCCAACGGCGCGGAGGAAATTAGCCACGAATTTCGGCTCTGACCCGCCGAGCACGATATGCCCACCGTCTTGGGTTTTATAAATGTTGACAAAGGCATTGCCGCCGAAATTGCGCATCTCTTCGCGCATGGGCTGGCGGTCTTCAGCAAAGATCGCGCCTGTTACATTCGGTACCCAGGACAGCAGGCTATCATACATGGAGATATCAAGATAATCGCCCCGCCCTGTCTGCTCACGACGATAAAGCGCCATTAATATGCCGGACAAGGCTTGCATGGATGCGGCCATATCCGCGCTGGGCATAGGGGTGTAGGTCGGCTCCCCACCCCGCCCGCGCGTGAGGTCCGCTGTGCCCGCCATGGCTTGGATGATCAGATCGTGGGCAGGCTTATCCCGATATTGTCCTGTCTGTCCAAAGGCTGAAATCGAACAGTAGACCACGCGCGGATTGATCGTGGCAATCGCTTTATAATCCACACCCAGCCGCGCAACGACACCCGGACGGAACGCTTCGATCACCACATCGGCTGTCTTGGCCAACGTCATGAAGCGCGCATGTTCAGATGGGTCTTTGAGGTTGACATTATAGCTCTTTTTCCCGCGCGCGATGTTCGTAAACCAAACCGAAGTCCCATCGCCATAGCGCTCGCCCATCGCCCGCGTCGGCTCGCCGAGACCATTATCAGGCTCGACTATAATCACTTCTGCCCCATGATCTGCCATCATCATAGAGGCGTGCGGGCCCGGCAGAAAGGCAGAGAGATCAAGAACGCGAAGGCCAGAAAGTTTCATATCGCTAGCTTAGAAACGCATCCGTATCCGCGCCCAATTCTGGCGCGATGCCACCTTTCAGGCGTTGACCATTCACTTTGTAAGGGCTGCTCATAAGGCGGATTCTTCCACTCTTCATCCCGGGATGTTCCGCCTCATAGACCATCTCAACTTCCGCCACATAGGGGTTTTCAAAAGCTTGCGCGATGTCGTGGACAGGCGCGGCGGGGACATATCCCGCAAACTGCTCCATCCAATGTGCAACTGTGTTGGTTTTCAGCACGGCTTCCATCGTCTGTTGGACGAGCGCCCGGTTCTCTCGGCGGTCTTCAACTTTGAGGAAGCGCGGATCGCTCACCCATTCCGGATGGCCGAGCCGTTCGGCGACGCGTTCCCAGAACTTCTGCGTCTGACAGCAGAACATGATCCAGCCATCACCCGCTTCCATTAATTGGCTTGGCACAATGGCGGGGTGCGCGCCGCGTGGCTCGCGGGTGACCACATGGCCTTCGTTTAGATACCAAGTCGCCGGATAGCTGACTTGATGTAGCGCTGTATCAAAGAGCGACACATCCACATCACACCCTTGCCCTGTCCGGTGTGCACCCAGCACGGCGGAGACCAACCCCGTCGCCATCATTGAGCCTGTCATAAAATCGACCATGGAGAGGCCGAACCGAACAGGCGGGCCGTCGGGTTCACCCGTCACCGAACAAAAGCCCGCTTCCGCCTGCATGAGGTAATCATAGCCCGGCCAGGCTTCGCGCGAATTGCCACGACCATAGGCGGACAGATGCGCGCAGACGATCTTCGGGTTGATTACGCCCAGGGTTGCGTAATCAATACCCAGCTTGGCGGGCAAGTCGCCGCGAAGATTGTTCGACACGGCATCAGCCGTTTTCACAAGCGCTTCGAACTGCGCGCGACCTTCTGCATCTTTCAAGTCGAGCGACAAAGACTTTTTATTGCGATTGAACGTTTGAAAGAACTGACTGTCCGTTTCGCCAATCCGGTGGGGTGATACGAAGCGTGACACATCCCCGCCCGTACCGGGGTTTTCGATCTTGATCACCTCTGCGCCAAGGTCAGCGAGAAGCTGTGTCCCATAAGGCCCAGCCCCATATTGTTCGACCGCAATGATGCGGATGCCGGAGAGGGGAAGGTAAGACGCGGTCATGGGGCAGGCATTCCTTGTGAGCGACAGAGTGAGAGGCCTCGCCTTTCACCACGTTCAGCCCTTAACACGATTGACCCCGCGCAAAGAACCTAAGCGGGTTCGTCTTGCCAAAACCCGAAAT
>CAZSUW010000036.1:4228-25143 GCA_964610115.1 uncultured Algimonas sp. | reverse complement strand
TCACCATGGTGTAGTCACGGTTCAGCGCGCTGGTCACAAAATAGCGGCCAATACCAGGCAGGTTGAAAATCTGCTCAATGACGATCGAACCCGTCATCAGCGCCGCCGCAGCGGGGCCGAGATAGCTTAGCACGGGCAGGAGCGCCGAACGCATAGCGTGTTTGCCCACCACTTGCCGCATCGGCAGGCCGTAGGCGCGGGCTGTACGAATATGATCGGACTTGAGCGCCTCCAGCATACTGCCGCGCATCAGGCGGGTAATGATCGCAATTTGCGGCAAAGCGAGTGACAGAACTGGCAGCACCATTTGCTGCGGTGTGCCCCAGCCGGTGGCCGGCAAAATGCTAAAGGTCAGGGCGAAGATCAGCGTCAGGATCGGCGCAACGACATAGTTCGGCGTGGTGATCCCAAAGGTCGCAAAGGTCACGATGGCGACGTCCGTTTTCTTATTTTGGTTCAGTGCCGCGATACTGCCAAGCGTCACACCGACAATGAGTGCAATCAGCAGCGCTGTGCCGCCCAATGTCATGGAAATGGGCAGACCTTCGGCCAAGACTTCATGCACGCGCTTATCGCGATAGACGAATGACGGGCCCAGATCGCCTTGGAACAAATTGCCCATATAGGTGAAATATTGCTCGATCAGCGGCTTATCCAAGCCATAGCTGGCGCGGATATTTTCCAGCACGCTTGGCGCTAGCGGGCGTTCTTCGTCAAACGGACCGCCCGGCGCTATTCGCATCAAAAAGAAGGTCAGCGTGATAATCGCGAACAGGGTCGGGATAATCGTAAAGATGCGCTTGATCGCATAATTTAACATAAGTCAGATCAGCCCTGTTTTGGGTCGTAGACGAGGTCTTTTTTAAGGGTCGTTACGTGGTCGGCTTAAACGATAGGAACCGCGTCAGGTTCTTATTCATCACATTGCTTTCCCAGCCCTCAATCTCTGGTGAGACAAGTGTGAAAGACGAATAGTAGAAAATTGGCAAAAACGGCGTGTCCCGCATGATAAGGGCCTCGGCCTCGCTCAGCGTTTTGGCGCGCTCGTTCAGGTCGAGCTGTTCTGCGGCCTTATCCATCAGTGCGTCGAACTCTGGGTTGTCATAGCGCGCATAATTAAAGCCGACATTGTCGCGCTCCAGCAGGAAGAGGAAGTTATACGGATCAGAGAAATCGCCGATCCAGCCCGCCCGCGCGACTTGCACTTCGCCAAGATCACGAAGGTGCGCGTAATGCGCGGCCGCGTCGCGGATTTTGTAAGTGATATTGATGCCCAGTTCGGACCACATATCGGCGATCGCTGTGGCGGTGTTTTTGTGGTTTTCGCCACTATTATACATCAGCTCGACCGTGACAGGATTGTCCTTGCTAATCCCTTTGCGGGCCATGATGGCGATGGCTTCGTCCTCGCGGTCCAGCATGGACATGTTGAAATAGTCCGTATCGGGTGAGCCCGCCGGATAGTTATTGATCCCAACCGGCACAAGGCTGGTCGCTGGTATCATGCCCGGCCAGATCTCTTCGGCCAGAAATTCGCGGTCGATCATCATGCTCATGGCGAGGCGGACTTCGGGATCGCCGAGCAATTCATCCGTCGTGTTCAGCGCGTAATAATATGTGCCCAGATAGGGTACGATCCGAAGACTGTCCTCATAGACCTCTAAGCGTTCCAAATCTTGGGCGGGTAAGTCAGAGCAGATATGCACTTCACCGGCTTCCCAAGCACGCACACAAGTCGAACGATCTTCGAACGGGATATAGTGGATTTCTTCAATTTTGACCTGATCGGCATCATAGAAGTTGGGGTTCTTCTTCATGACGATGCGGCTGTTCAGCGTATAGCTTTCCAGCATATAGGCCCCGTTGGTGACCATATTACCGGGCTTCACCCAGTCATCGCCAAGCGCTTCGACGGATTTTTGGTGCAAAGGTTTGCCCGTTTGGTGGGTGAGCTGATCCAGGAAATACGGCGTGGCTTGCTCCAATTGGATCTCCAGCGTGCGGTCATCAAGGGCGCGGACGCCCAGCTCTTCCACCGGCATTTCACCCATGTTCACGGGCTGTGCGTTTTTCATTGTGTAGAGAATAGTCGCATATTTCGCGGCTGTGTTCGGGTCCATCAGGCGGCGATAGGCAAAGACAAAGTCATGCGCCGTGACCGGATCGCCATTGGACCAACGGGCGTCTTCGCGAAGATAAAAGGTATAGACCGTCCCGTCTTCAGAAATGTCCCAACGTTCGGCTGTGCCGGCCACGACTTTGGCATTCGCGTCGAAGTCAACCAGGCCGGAATAAAGATCATCCATTAAGCGCGACTCAGAGGTCGTCGATGTGCCGTGATGATCCAAGGTCTCTGGATCGCCGTCATTACCGCGGTAAAAGATTTGTGCGCTCGCAGTTGACGCGAAAAGGCAGAGCGAGGCGACAGAGGCGAGGAGAGATTTCAACTTCACAGACAATACCCTTGGCACGATGGATTGCCGTCTGTTTGGTCGGTTCTGGCTTTCACGTCAATGATGTGACACCCTAACAACTGCGAATGTTAGGCGCGCCCCATGCTAAGGGCGCGCTTAAGCTATAATCGGTATAGGGGTAGACTATTTAGGGTTCACTCCGCGGCGTCTTGCAAGGGAATAGAGAGGCGCGAGAGCATTTCTTTTGGAACGACCTGCCAGATAAAGCGGCGACGATGATCCCATTCGTTCAGCAGTGTTTTTGAAAATTCGCTGCCCGTTTGCGCCGCATGTTTGCGGATCAGGTCGCGGCACTCATCTTCATAATGCTCAGAGGCGAGGCGCTGCCAGACAATGCTGTCAGGATTGACGGCGCGTTCAAAGCTGCCATCCTCGTCATAAACATAGGCCATACCGCCGGTCATGCCTGCGCCGAAATTATCGCCGACGGGGCCGAGAATGACGGCGGTCCCGCCGGTCATATATTCACAGCCATTCGTCCCGCAGCCTTCGACAACGGTCACCGCGCCGGAATTGCGCACGGCAAAGCGCTCGCCCGCGCGCCCTGCTGCCATGAGCGAGCCAGACGTGGCCCCATAAAGACAGGTATTGCCGATGATCGCGCTTTCATGCGGATCAATCAATGTGCGCCCTTGGGGGGAGACTATGATCTCTGCCCCGGACAGGCCTTTGCCAACATAATCATTGGCGTCACCATCAACGATCAGGCGCAAGCCTTTAATCCCAAACGCACCGAGCGACTGTCCGGCCGAGCCGCGAAGGCGTACGGTCAGGTGCCCATCCGGCGCCCCCTCAGCGCCAAAGGCTTTATAGATGTGATGGCTGGTTCGTGTGCCAACAGCGCGCTGCGTGTTTTGCACAGCATAGGTGAGGTGGGTTTTTTCGCCCCGTTCGAAAAGCTGCTGCGCGTCGGCGACAATTTGCGTGTCTAAAGTATCTGGCACCTCAATGCGGAGGTGACGCGCATCTTTCACAGCCGCATTATCCACCTTGGCCAGGATCGGGTTAAGGTCCAGATCATCGAGGTTCTCCGCCCCCCGGCTGACCTGTGTCAGCAAATCCGTGCGACCGATGATGTCGTCAAGACTTTCCGCCCCAATTGAGGCAAGGATTTCGCGCACTTCCTCGGCGATAAATGTCATTAGATTGATGACTTTCTCGGGCGTGCCAGTGAACTTTTCGCGCAAGGCGGGGTCTTGCACACAGACTCCGACTGGGCAGGTATTGCTGTGGCACTGGCGGACCATGATGCAGCCCATAGCCACGAGTGAAAGTGTGCCAATGCCGTATTCTTCCGCGCCCAACATGGCGGCAATGACGATGTCACGACCCGTCTTTAGTCCGCCATCTGTGCGCAATGTGATCGGATCACGCAGACGGTTGAGCGTCAGGACCTGGTGGGCCTCAGACAAGCCAAGCTCCCACGGGATACCCGCATATTTCAACGACGTATTGGGCGAAGCGCCCGTGCCGCCATTATGGCCGGCAATCAGGATCGTGTCGGCTTTGGCTTTCGCGACACCGGCGGCAATCGTGCCAACACCGGAACTTGCGACCAGTTTGACACAGACCCGCGCCGTCGGGTTGATCTGTTTCAGATCGTATATCAGCTGCGCTAGATCTTCGATGGAATAAATATCGTGGTGCGGCGGCGGCGAGATCAGCGTCACGCCGGGTGTGGCGTTACGGAATTTCGCAATCATTTCTGTGACTTTAAAGCCGGGGAGTTGCCCGCCTTCGCCGGGTTTTGCGCCTTGGGCGACTTTGATTTCAATTTCGCGGCACTGGTTCAGATATTCGGCGGTGACGCCAAAGCGGCCCGAAGCGATCTGCTTGACCGCACTGTTAGGGTTATCGCCATTGGGCAGGGGGGTATAGCGCGCGCGGTCTTCGCCGCCTTCGCCAGACACAGACTTCGCGCCAATTCGGTTCATGGCGATGTTCAACGTGCCATGCGCTTCAGGCGAGAGTGCGCCGAGTGACATGCCAGGCGTGCAAAAACGGCGCCGGATTTCATTGACGGACTGGACGTTAGTGATCGGGATCGGCGCCGCCAGCGGCTTAATGTCGAGCAAATCACGCAACTGAATCGGCGCGCCGCCATTCACGACCTCGGCATATTTGCGGTAAAGCTCATAATCTTCTCGTCCCACAGCCTCTTGTAGCATGTGGATCATGTCGGCTTTATAAGCATGGCGTTCGCCTTTGGCGCGGACCCGGTAAAGTCCACCCACGGGCAAGCGCACAACGGCGCTGTCATAGGCTTCCTCGTGGATAGCGAGCAGCTGATGCTCAAGGCCCGACAGACCAATGCCAGAAATACGGCTGGTCATGCCCGGGAAGAATTCGCCCACAAGCGCCCGCGACAGGCCGAGCGCTTCAAAATTGAGGCCGCCCCGGTAAGAGCTGATAACGCTGATTCCCATTTTGGAAATGATTTTCAGCAAGCCGCCTTCAATGGCTTTTTTATAATTGGCGACCGCTTCATCAACAGACAGATCAACCAGTCCGCGGCGCACACGGTCATGTGCGCTGGCTTCGGCCATATAGGCGTTCACCGCTGTCGCGCCCGTGCCGATCAAAACGGCGAAATAATGCGTGTCGAGACATTCAGCTGTGCGCACAATGATAGAGCAGGACGAGCGCAATCCTGTCTCTTTTAGATGTTGCTGCACGGCGGCCGTGGCGAGGATCATCGGCATGGCGGCGCGATCTTCGCGGACACCAAGGTCTGAGAGAACAATGTTCTCAATGCCTTTTTTGACAGCCGCTTCGGCTTCGTCCTTAATACGCGTGATGGCGTTGAGCAGGGCCGACCCAGATGTCATGCCGACTTCAGGGATCGCGAAGGTGCAGTCGATCGTCTTGAGCTTGTTTTTCGCAAACGCCTCAAAACGCCGATACATGCCGGTCGTCATAACAGGACTTTGCAGGACAAACATTTCGCGAGTTTGAGCCCCGGATTCTTCGAGGATATTGCGCAGGTTCCGGAACCGCGTTTTGAGGCCCATCACACGCGTTTCACGCAAGGGATCAATCGGCGGATTGGTCACCTGGCTAAAGTTTTGCCGGAAGAAATGCGAGAGCGGGCGGTAAAATTCGGAGAGAACCGCCAGCGGGGTATCGTCGCCCATTGAACCAATGGACTCCTTGCCGCCTTCGGTCATGGGGGTGAGGATCAACTCCATATCTTCAAGAGTCTGGCCGACGCTCACCTGACGACGGATCAGCTCTTCGCCCGACAGCTCGGGCGCGCCTTCCGGCCCAGCCAGTTTCTCATCCAGATTGATGACCTTTTTCAGCCACTTCGCGTAAGGGCGTTTATTGGCGAGGTCGTCCAAGATTTCGTGACTATCGTAAAAGCGACCTTCTTCCAGATCGACGGCGATCATCCGGCCCGGTGCTATGGCTCCGCGCGCGGTAATATCGCCTTCATCCATCGGGCACATGCCGGTCTCGCTGCCCACCGCCAGAATACCATTGCTCGAGATGGAATAGCGCAAGGGGCGCAGCCCGTTCCGGTCCAGCCCGGCCATCACCCAGCGCCCGTCATAGGCCGCCAGCGCGGCGGGGCCGTCCCACGGTTCCATCACGGCATTGCAATACTCATAAAGCGCGCGCCAGCTCTCGGGCATCAAATCGCCGCGCTTGGAATAGGCTTCGGGCACAAGCAACGTTTTTGCCATGGGTGCGGTACGTCCTGCCCGGACCAGCAGTTCGAACACGGCATCGAGCGCGGCAGAATCCGAGCTGCCTTTTTGAATGATCGGCTTTACATCATCCGCGCGCTCTTTAAACGCACTGCTGGCCATTTTGATCTCATGGTTTTTCATGAAATTGGTGTTAGCTTTGACCGTGTTGATCTCGCCATTGTGGGCCAGCATGCGAAACGGCTGGGCCAGCTTCCAGCTAGGGAACGTATTCGTCGAAAAACGTTGATGATAGATGGCGGCGCGGGAAACAAACCGCTCATCTGTCAGGTCAGGATAAAAGACATCAATGTCCTGGGCCAGGAACATGCCTTTATAGATAATCGTTTGCACCGAGAGCGAGCAGACATAAAAGCTTGGAATTTGCGCTTCGATGACCCTTTTCTCGATCCGGCGACGGATGACGAACAATTCGCGTTCCAGCGCATTGCCTTTGCGTCCCTGCGGATCGCGGAACATAACCTGTTCAATGGATGGGCGCGTGTCTTTGGCCTTGTTGCCGATGACGTCGATATCGATCGGCACTTGCCGCCAGCCATAAATGTAAAAGCCTTCGCGGATCAGCTCGGATTCAACAATCGTCCGCGCCGCTTCCTGTGCGCCCATATCGGTACGAGGCAGAAAGACCATGCCGACAGCGATCTTGGCGGTCGTCGGCTTGTGGCCCGTCCGTTCGACTTGGGCGCGGAAAAACTCTTGCGGAATATCGAGGCGGATACCCGCCCCGTCGCCCGTCTTGCCATCCGCATCCACCGCCCCGCGGTGCCAGACATTCTTCAGCGCTTGGATTGACTTTTCCACCACATCACGACGCGGCGCGCCGTCAATGGACGCGACAAGCCCAACCCCGCAGGAGGATTTCTCATGCGCCGGGTCATAGGCGTGCGCTTTGATCAGTTTGTCCCGCTTGGCGGTATAATCTTCGAGCCAGTTTGTCATTGTCTTACTCCGCCGCCACTTTCTGCTCAGCCACTTCCATCGCGCGGAGATATTTATGCATATGGGCGGCAGCGTCACGGCCCTCGCGGATGGCCCAGACGACAAGGCTGGCACCGCGCACAATGTCTCCTGCCGCATAAACACCGGGCAAATTGGTTTCAAAGGTGAGCGGGTTAACGCGGAGCGTACCCCAGCGGGTGACGGTCAGGTCCTTAGAGAGATCACCCATATCTTCGGGTGTGAAGCCAAGCGCTTTGACCACCATATCGGCAGGCACGTCAAAGTCCTCGCCCTCAATCGGCTCCGGCGATTGACGCCCAGATTTATCCGGCGCGCCGAGGCGCATGCGGTCGGCGCGAACTGCGGTGGCCTTGCCGTCTTTGTCATGTACAGATTTAGGTGCGGCGAGCCATTCAAAGGTCACGCCTTCTTCCTGGGCGTTGGCCGTTTCGCGGCGGGAGCCGGGCATATTGGCGTGATCGCGGCGGTAGAGACAAGTCACAGATTTTGCGCCTTGGCGGACGGCAGTGCGCACGCAATCCATGGCCGTATCCCCGCCGCCAATGACGACGACATTCTTGCCTTCCGCCGTCTCGCTATCCACCGTATCGCCAAGTCCGCGACGGTTACTGTCGATCAGGAAGTCGAGAGCGGGGCGCACACCCTCAGCACCCGCGCCGGGCACGGACAGATCGCGAGCTTTGTAAACGCCTGTGGCAATCAGGACGGCTTGGTGTTTCTGGCGAAGTTTTTCAAAGCTAATGTCCGTGCCGACATTACAGTTCAGCACAAACTCAATCCCGCCGACTTCCAAGCGTTTTGTCCGCCGTTCGACGATTTCTTTTTCCAGCTTAAAGTTCGGAATACCGTAGATTAGCAAGCCGCCCGCGCGGTCATGGCGGTCATAGACGGTGACCTGCCAGCCTTGCAGGCGAAGTTGTTCTGCGGCCGCGAGACCCGCTGGACCTGCGCCGATAATACCCACCGACCCCGCGCGTTCACGGCGCGGACGGATCGGTTCGATCCAGCCTTCGTCCCACGCGGTGTCTGTCAGGTGGCGTTCGACCGCGCCAATCGTTACTGTGCCGTGGCCGGATTGTTCAATCACACAAGACCCTTCGCAGAGGCGATCTTGCGGGCAGATGCGGCCACAGATTTCTGGCATATTATTGGTGGCGTCGCTGATTTCCCATGCTTCTTTCAGGCGGCCTTCTGCGGTCAGGCGCAGCCAGTCCGGTATGTTATTCTGCAGCGGGCAATGGTTCTGACAGAAAGGCACGCCGCACTGGCTACACCGCGCCGCTTGCTCTTTGGCTTTGGCGTCGATGAAGTCACCATAAATTTCCAGAAAGTCCTCACGGCGCTCTGTTGCCTCACGCTTTTCAGGCATTTCGCGCTCAGTGCGAACAAATTGCAGCATGCGTTCAGCCATGTGGCATCCCTAAGATTGACAGCGGTAAAGGTCCCCGGAGCTTTCACTCCAAAGGCGCTCCTATCACAGGGGTGTACGAAACGCCATAAGGGTGCGACAATCTGTCATGTATAGGATAAAAACGGAAAATGGATGTGGGCTGGGATTGCACTTTTTGTTCAAGGGTGTTTAAGGCCACGAGACGCCCATCTGGGCCACTGCATGGAAGAAGGACCGACGCGCGTGGGTCGTATTGTGATGAAATTCGGCGGAACGTCGGTTGCGAATCTGGATCGCATTCGCGCCGTCTCGCGTCTTGTCGAAGCCGAGGTCGCAGCCGGTCATGAGGTCGCCGTGGTCGTTTCCGCTATGAGCGGTGAGACGAACCGCCTTGTCTCGCTGGTTGATGAACTCGACGCGGATCGGGTCGGCAATCAAAATACGCAAGGCGGCGCGATTGAAGACGAATACGATTCCATCGTGGCGTCTGGTGAACAGGTTACATCGGGCCTTCTGGCCATCGCACTGCGTCGTCGCGGTATTCCAGCGCGCAGCTGGCTCGGCTGGCAAATCCCGCTCAAGACCGACCGCGCGCACAGCAAAGCCCGCATTGCCGAGATTGAAAGCTCCGCTATTGGCCCGTCTATGGCGGATGGCAATGTGGCTGTCGTCGCCGGCTTTCAGGGCATTAGCGATGACGGCCGCATTTCCACGCTGGGGCGCGGCGGATCAGACACGTCGGCGGTGGCGCTTGCCGTGGCGCTGAAAGCGGATCGCTGTGACATTTATACCGATGTGGACGGCGTTTACACGACCGACCCCCGCATTGTGCCCGAAGCGCGGCGTCTGAACCGGATCGCCTTTGAAGAAATGCTAGAGCTCGCCTCACTCGGGGCCAAGGTCTTGCAAGTCCGCTCTGTTGAGCTGGCGATGAATTATGATTTGCCGATCCGCGTGCTGACCAGCATGGCGGAAGAGGGCCAAGCCAATCCAGGCACTTTAGTCTGTCACGAGGATGAAACCATGGAAGAACGTGTCGTCTCTGGCGTCGCCTATAGTCGCGACGAAGCGCAGATCACTTTGTTAAAACTCGCCGATACGCCGGGTATGGTGGCCAAGGTTTGTAAAGCGATGAGCGATGCCAATGTTATCGTCGATATGATCGTACAGGGCATTTCACGCTCTGATAATTCAGCGAATTTGACCTTTACCGTTGGCGAACGCGACCTTGAAAAAGCGCTGGCGGCGTTAGAGGCCGCGAAAGCTGATATCGGGTTTGAAGACATCAAATCGGACCGCGACGTGACTAAAGTTTCCGTCGTCGGGATCGGCATGCGCAGCCATACAGGTGTGGCGCAGACTATGTTCGAAGCTTTGGCCGCAAAGAATATCAATATTGAAGTCATTGCGACCTCAGAGATTAAGATCAGCGTGCTGATCGACCGCGAATATACGGAACTCGCTGTGCGTGCTTTGCACAGTGCCTTTGACCTGCACGAAACGCCTGCGCCGCGCGTGAGTGCGCCTTAGTCCGGGCGTCCTGGATCGGATCGTTATTTTTGCGTAAAATTAAACGCGGCACGCTCTTTGTCCTACCTTGCAATATTGCCCAAGCTGCAACGGTCGAAGCGATTTCATTAACCATCACATTTAGGCCCAATTTAACGGCTTAGGTGGAAAAGTGATTCGACTGGGGGGTTCGGTTCTGAAGGGGTAAGAGACGATGGCGGCAAAAGCCCTAATCCTGACAAGTGCAGTGTCAGCGATATTATTGGTTGGTTGCGGCGGTAGTGGTGGGTCAGGTTCCGGCGGATCCGTGACACCTATTACAGTGTCTCCGCCACCGCCCCCTCCGCCGCCACCACCCCCGCCCCCTGTCACACAGCTTGATACAAAAACCGAAGCCGCCGCTTTTTTGATGAAAGCGGGCTTTGCGGCGACAGATGATGAATTGAACGGGGCGACAGGCGCCGATGCGTCGGACTGGGTGCGTCGCCAGCTAAACGCCCCGCCGCAAGCCTATCTGGTGACCATGGGCGCCCGCTTTTCAGAAGAAGACGCGAAAAGCCGGGATAATACGGCTCTGATCTGGCAGCAGATGATTGCGTCCGATGCACAGCTGCGCAACCGCATGACATTCGCTTTGTCACAGCTTTTCGTCATCAATGACCGCGATGATTTCAATAATGGCTATGCGCTCGCCGCGTGGATGGATGTGCTGGATCGCAATGCCTTTGGTAATTATCGCGATCTGATGGGCGATGTGACGCGCAGCCCGATGATGGGCCGCTTCCTCACTTATCTCTATAACCAGAAAGGCGACGCCGAAAGAGGGCGCATGCCGGATGAAAACTATGCGCGTGAGTTGTTACAACTTTTCGCTATTGGTCTGGTCGAGCTGAACATGGACGGCACGCCGAAGCTGGCGAACGGCCTGCCGGTCGAGACGTTCGACAATGACGACATTGTCGGTCTGGCCCGCGTGTTCACCGGCTATGCGCCGGACGGGACATCTTATCGCTGGCAGGACCGCTATGACGATTGGCTTCGTCGTCCCATGAAGATGTATGACGAATATCATTCCCCGCTTGAAAAGACTTTTCTGGGCGCGACCATCCCGGCCAATACGGCCGGCGAAGCCTCAATCGATCAAGCACTGGACGCGATCTTTGCGCATCCCAATGTCCCGCCTTTCGTCGCGCGGCAGTTGATCCAGCGCTTTACGGCAAGCCATCCCAGCCCGGACTATGTTGAGCGTGTGGCCACCGCATTTGCAGACGGCCGCTTCACAGCCCCAGATGGGTCGAGCTTTGGCACCGGCGTGCGCGGCGATCTGTCCGCCACGCTAGCAGCGATCGTCCTGGACGAAAGCATCCATGACGACGTTCTTGCTCCCGGCGAAGGCAAGCTAAGAGAGCCGGTCTTGAAGCTGGTGCAGTTCACGCGCACTTACGCCAAAGAGCCGACGAAGGTGATTATGACGGGTCAGTGGAATGCCCTGTCCGATACGTCTGATCCGATTAACGCGCTTGGCCAAGCCCCGCTGAAAAGCCCGTCTGTCTTCAATTTCTACCGACCCGGTTATATCGCGCCGTCAACCGAATCCGGTGAGGCGGGCTTCACCGCGCCAGAATTGCAGATCGTCAATGCCTCCTCGGCCTTTGGTTATGTGAACTTCATGACCGGTTTCATCACGCGATCGGATGATTCATGGGACGGGATTTTAGTGCCAGACTATACGGATGAGATTGCCTTGGCCGACGACCCGGACGCGCTCATCGACAGGATCGACTTGAAGCTCTTATCAGGGCGGATGCGCCCCGAAACGCGCTCCGCTATGTCCGAGACGCTCTCCGCGCTGCCGATCCGTGACAATAGCGCAGACAACGCCGCGCGGGACCGCCTTTCGCGCGTGCGCCTGGCTATGCTGATGACGGTAACATCGCCTGAATATGCGGTTCTGGACTAAGGGGAAGAACGATGAGCTTTTATAACCGACGTCGTTTTCTACAGGCCTCTGCTGCCGGATTTCTCGGCGCCACAGGCGCGCTCACCGCATTAGGGCAACACCGCGCCTACGCCAATACCGGGACAGGCTATAAAGCCCTTATCGGCATTATGCTGAAAGGCGGCACGGATATGTTCGATGTCGTGCTACCGCGCGACGCAGAGAGTTTTTCCTCGCTCAGCGCCCTGCGCTCAGGGATTGTGAACGCCCATGGCGGATCGCGTGATCCTGACAATCAGATAGCGCTCAATCCCGTCAATGCCTCGCAATTTGGCACGCGCCAGTTCGGCCTCGCGCCAGAATTGTCGGGTATTGGCGATATGTTCGCAAATGGCGAATGCGCCCTTGTCGGCTCGGTCGGGCCTTTGCTGGAGACGACAAATCGCAGCGATATGCAGGCTGGCCGCTCGGCTCTGCCAGCCAATCTATTCTCTCATAATGACCAGCAATCCACCTGGATGGCGCTTGGGCCGGAAGGTCAAAGGCAAGGCTGGGGCGGGGCGATGATGGACCGCGTCCTGCGCGAAACCGCTCAAGCCTATCCGCAGTTTTCAACCATAACGGCGGGCAGTGGCGATGTCTTTTTGGCCTCTGAAAACACCCGCATCTTCAAAGCGCCGCGCGACCCCGAAGGCTTGTCCGTTGATATGGTGTCCAAGCAGTGGTTGACCTCTGGTAGTCACGGTGCGGCCGCGCGGGAGCGGCTGGACAGCTATTTGCGCGACGCCCAACTTAGCTCTGAGAATATCTTTGCCCGTGATGTCGCGCGCTCACAGGCCAATGGCTTGCAAAGCATGCGTGATTATCGCGATATTTTCACCCAAGTCGGTGCAGTGACGACTGAATTTCCGGATACGCGGATTGGCCGCCAACTCGCGGCTATCGCCAATAGTATTCATATTCGCGGCGCGATCGGCAATACGCGGCAAATCTTCTACGCTGATCAAGGCGGGTTTGATACGCATGATAGCCAAGCCGGTGAAATTGTCGGTCCGTTGTCACAAGTCTTTGAGGCTATCGTCGCTTTCCGCGCGGCGATGATCGAAACGGGGGCTTGGGATGATGTGGTCCTTTTCACCATGAGTGACTTTGGACGCACATTGACAGAAAATGGCGACGGGACGGATCATGGCTGGGGCAGCCATCAATTCGTCTTTGGGGGATCCGTTGTCGGCAATACGATTTATGGGGAGCTGCCAGTTCTTGATCCGGATGCGGAGCATTTTACAAACTCCCGCGCGCGCTTGATTCCGTCTGTTGCGGTCGAGCAATATGCTGCCACGCTAGGGAATTGGTTTGGACTTGATAATGGCGCGATCGACGCCGTCCTGCCGAATTTGAATCGTTTTGATCAACGGGATCTTGGGTTCCTCGGCGCCGCTGCCGTTTAAATAACCTACTGCCGCTTACAGCCTTAAGGCCATAAAACGGCTATCCATTGGATTGTCGTAATAACGGTCAATATCGATAAAGCCCAGTCGCTCATAAATGGCATTGGCATGGGTGAGGCCTTTATCCGTGTCGAGCAAGAGCGTGTGATAGCCCGCCGCTTTTGCGCCTTCTATGCAGGCGCGGCAGAGCGCGTTGCCGAGCGCGAGGCCACGACCGGTAGGGCGGACGTAAAGACGCTTTAGTTCGGCGCGGCCCGCGTCAAAAGGTTTAAGGCCAACGGCGCCGACCACCTGCTTATTCGCTTCAGCAAGCCAGAGGGCGTCATAGGTGTGCGGGAAGTCGGCAAATTCTTTTTCCGTGCCTTGAAAATCGAGGCTCTGTCCCAAATAGTCTTCGATAAAGCGCAAGTAATCCAGAAAGACATGGCGCACGGCAGTAATATCGTCCGGTGTCGTCGCGCGGCGAATAGTGATGGGGGTCTGAGCCATATGGCGCGATTTAGCGGCGTTTAAGCCCCGGCGGCAAGCTGTAAGCGGTCGATCAAAACGTCATTGACTTGACCGGTCTGTGGTAGGCCATTTGTGCGTTGGAATTCCGTAATGGCGCTGCGCGTGCGTGAGCCCATAATGCCGTCGGCTGAGCCCACTGCAAAGCCTAATTCGGCCAAGAGGGATTGTGCCTGACGGACGTCTTCGCGCACGGATGCGGCACCGTTTGAGGCGGTCTGAGCGGGGGCTGACCAGGGTTGCGCGCCGAAAATGCCGTTTGCCGCGCGGTCAATCGGTCGGGGTTTGAATTCCGCCAGGCGCGTGTTGATATCAGCCTGGATGGCTTCTGGCGCAGATTGCCGTAAAAGATCCCGGCGTTCGATCGCAAACTGATCGCCTTGTTGGGCCGCTACAGAATACCAGAAAAGGGCGTCGATCAAGTTCGGGGCTTCCGCGCCTGTTGGCCGTTCTGAAAGAAGGGCGAGGTTGTACTGACTATCGACCACGCCGCGCAGAGCCGCTTGTTCAAACCAGGACCGAGCCGTGACCATATCCAGGGTTAGGCCGCCGCGCCCTTCAGTGTAATAAAGGGCTAGATCATGCATGGCGATGCGGTTGCCGCCGCGCGCGGCTTCTTCAATTAGGCGTCGGGCGGTTTCTTCATTTTTGGGGACACCTTCACCGACTTCATAAAGCTTGGCGAGACGATATTGCGCGGCGGGTTGCCCGGCATCGGCGGACTGACGCAAAACGTCGACAGCGCCGGTATAGTCGCCCGTTTCAATACGGGTGAGGCCGAGCTGGAATTGGGCAATTGAATTGCCGTTTGCTGCGGCCTCTTCCAAGGCGCTAAGATTGCCAGCTGGGACAAAGATAGGCGCGGCTTCGGCATATTGTCCGATGGGGTCAATCGTGGCGCTATCAATCCCCGGTGCGGGATTTTCAGACAGGTTTGGACGGCTATCCAGTTCGGGGCCGGCAAAGCCCGGATTACCTTCGCTCATGATAACAGGGGCGGCTTGATCATTTGCGATTAGATCAGGATTTGGTGCCGGATTCCCACCTAATAGGGATCGCGCGGTGAAAATCGCTAAAGCAGACACACCGACCAGTAATAGTCCGAGTTTAGCTGTCCGTCCGGTCAGAAGCGCGCTTTTGCTTGACCGGTCGGCTGTGTTGTCACCGCCAATGCGCACGGCTTTCGGAGATCCGCTTTCCGTCTCCGCTTCGGCATAGGCGGGGTCTGCATAGGGAATAGCAGGAAGCGGGGCGGGTTCGAACTCGCTATCCGCAAACTCGACAGATGGCTTAGAGCCCGACGCTATGGGCATGGGCGGCGGCGTTTCTGCCTTCACCGCGGAAGCGATAGGGTTGACGGGACTGACAGGGTTCGACGGCGTCTGCGCTGGGCCTGACGGCGCGAAATTCAAGATATCGGCCCCCGTTGCGGCCGGATTAGCGAAGGCCGCCGGGTCATACTCGGTGGGAATATGACTGTCCCGTTCGATGGGGGCAGATAGGTCAGCCCGGGGTCCATTTGCTGCGGTTGTGTCGGTTGCCTGTTCTTGGGCTAAGGCGGCTGCATAGGGGTTGGGCGCGGTCGCATAGGCTTGTGGTATTTCGCTTTGCGGTGTCGGTGTGGGATGCGTGACGTAAGGTGTCGCCTGCGCGTTTGCCGCACTATGGACCTGCATGGCGGCGTCGCGTTCCAACCCTTCAATGCGTGTTTGCAGTTGTAAAAGCTGAGCGGAAAGCTGTTCGCGAAGGCGTTGCGCCTCTGGATCGGTTTGATCTTTAGATAGCCCGTCTTCTTGCGCGCGCTGTTGGGCTTCTAGCTCCTCTAGGCGGGCATTGAGGCGGTCTTGATAGGCTTCAAACTCGGCTTGCGTCTGCAAAGCCAGTTCATTGACCTTGGCCGTGACGGTATCAGTATCCGTTTGGCGGCCACCTTGTAACTTGTCGTAGATCTGACTGACCTGATCGCCGACCCGCATAAGGGCATCCGCGCTGTCGCGTTCAACGGTCTCAATGCGGGCTTCAACCGTACTTTGAGCCTCTGCCAAGCGGGTTTTGACGCCTTCAATGTCGCGGGCGCGGTCGCGGGCTTCTTCTGCGAGGCGAGCCTCCACAGCGCGGGCCATATCGGCCAGATGGCGGTTCACTTTTGTGATGGCATCGGCCTGAGCCAGTTCCGCGGCATCCATGCGGGCAGTTGCCGAACTCAACGCGTTATCCAAAGCGCCCAGTCCGCCTTGGGATAAAGCCGCTTTTAGCTCGGCGCGAATGGTTTGCCTGACCTCTTGCGTATGGGCGTCAAGACGTTTGGTGAGCGCGTTAATCTGCCGGGTAAGTTGCGCCTTATTCGTCTTTTTGTTCGTCGCGACCCGCGCATCGAGTGTCTGGACGATTGTTTCCAACGCCGCGACAGATTTGCGCGTGACACTATCAGCCCGTTTCAAGCGGGCTTCAAGACGTTTAAGATCTTGCTGTAGAGAGGCCGCTTGTGCCTGTTTGGGGGCTTTGGACTGAGGCTTTGTCGCGCTGCCAGCTTTTTTCTTCACAGCGGCTACTTTTTTCCGAGCAGCGGATGGGGTTGCAGGCGACTTGGTGGCCATATCCTCACAGTCCTTTGCTAAACCCCACGCACACCATTGGCGTTGTTCGTCCCTCGCTCTTCGCGTGACGTGGTTAATGGCGGGTTAAGTCGTTAACCTTTTCACAGACAAGACAAACAAATAGCGCTTGATCGAAGACGATCATCTTTGGCGCTTGGAAAAACGATAGACTGACGACAAAGTTTCCCTTGACGTTAACGTAAACTTTCGTCATGTGAGAGGTGTGAGAACGAAAACCGACATGCGCCCAACGGGCCCGTCTCCTAATACCAAGCCCGTTGCGAAGCGGGAATGGGGTATTCGTGATTTCGCCGAAATGTTTGGCGTGACGCCCCGCACGGTGCGGTTTTACGAAGATAAAGGCCTTTTGCAGCCAGAGCGGGACGGACAGACCCGTCGTTTTGGCCCCCGCCAGCATGCGCGATTCGAACGCATCCTGCGCGGCAAGCGCTTGGGCTTTTCGCTCGATGATATTCGCGCCGTGTTCGACGTGATGGAAGGCCGGATCAGCGATCAGAAAGAGCTGCACCGCCGCCGTAATAATTTCCAAGGCGTGATTGATGGTTTGGCGGAACGCCGCCGCGACCTGCAATTACTCGAAGCCGATATGACGGAAATCGTCTCCGTCATTGATGAACACTTATCCCAAAATCCTGATGTCGAGACCACCGACGTCGCCCAACTGGCCGCGCGCTACCAAGCGGCGTTTGCTCAACATCTAGACACCTAAACCCCGCTTTAGCGACAAATAAAGGACCTCCCATGCCTGTCTATTCCGCGCCAACTCGCGATATGAAATTCCTGCTCCACGAAGTTTTGGGCTTTGAGGACCTGACGAAATATGACGCTTTTTCAGAGGTCGACGCCGATCTGGTCGACGCCATCATTGAAGAAGCGGCCAAGTTTTCCGAAGATGTTCTCGCGCCGCTGAACACTGTGGGCGATCATGAAGGCTGCACACGTCACGAAGACGGCTCTGTCACCACACCAACGGGCTTTAAAGAGGCCTATAAGCAAATGAGCGAAAATGGGTGGTCGGCTCTCTCAATGGACCCGACTTATGGCGGCCAAGGCATGCCGGGTATGCTGGGCATTGCAGCAAGCGAAATGTGGACGTCTGCCAATATGGCTTTTGCCATGTATCCCGGCCTGACCGGCGGCGCGATCAAAGCGATCCAAGTGGGTGGCTCGCCAGAGCAAAAGCAGACCTATCTGCCAAAAATGATGTCCGGTGAGTGGACGGGCACAATGAACCTGACCGAGCCGCATTGCGGCACAGACTTGGGCATGCTGAAGACCAAGGCCGTTCCGCAAGCGGATGGCTCTTATAAAATTTCTGGCCAGAAAATCTTCATCTCGGCTGGTGAGCACGACATGAGCGACAATATCGTTCACCTCGTTCTCGCCCGTATCGAAGGCGCGCCAGCCGGCACAAAGGGTATCTCTCTCTTTATCGTCCCGAAATTTAAGCTCGACGAGAATGAGAACCCGGGCGAGCGCAATGCTGTGACCTGTGGGTCTATCGAAGAAAAGATGGGCATTCACGGCAATTCCACTTGCGTCATGAATTATGACGAAGCCGAAGGCTATCTCATCGGTGAAGAGAATAAAGGCCTGCGCGTCATGTTCGTCATGATGAACGAAGCGCGTATCGGCGTTGGCCTCCAAGGTCTTGGCCAGTCGGAAGTCGCGTATCAAAACGCGGCTGCCTATGCCAAAGACCGCATTCAAGGCCGCGCGCTGACCGGCCCACAAAATGCTGAAAAGCCAGCCGACCCCATCATCGTTCACCCGGACGTGCGCCGCATGCTGATGGAAACAAAAGCCTTTAACGAGAGCGCCCGCGCACTGCTTTATTGGGGTGCTAAGCATGAGGATATGGAAAAGCATTGTGGCGACGAAGCGCTCGCGCAAAAGTGTGACGACTATCTCGGCCTGTTGACACCGGTCATTAAAGGCTACCTGACTGATATGTCGATGAAGACGACGATTGATTGCCAGCAAATCTTTGGCGGTCACGGCTTTATCGAAGAATGGGGCATGAGCCAATTCGTCCGCGATAACCGCATCGCCCTGATTTATGAAGGTGCCAACGGGATCCAGGCGCTGGACCTGGTCGGTCGTAAGCTGGCCCGCAATGGTGGCCGCGCGCTGATGACGCTGAACCAGGAAATCGATGCGTTCATTGCTGAGAATAAAGACAACGAAAAACTGCCTGAGTTTATCGATGGCCTGTCCGGCGCAAAAGATAAGCTGACCAAGGCCACCATGTGGTTGATGCAAAACGGCATGAAAGACCCGAATAATGCGGGCGCGGGGTCTGTTGATTATATGCACATGATGGGTCTGGCGACGCTGGCCTATATGTGGACGAAGATGGCGGTCGTAGCGCAAGCCAAAATCGATGAAGGCAGCAATGAGGATTTCTATCCGAACAAGCTGATCACCGGTCGCTACTTCATGCTGCGTATGCTGCCGATGATGGACGCGCACCTTGCGAAAATCATGACCGGCGCTGAGCCTGTGATGGCGCTCGAAGCGGCGGCGTTCTAAACCGGATTACAATCAATAGGAAAGCCGTCCTTCGGGGCGGCTTTTTTATTGGGAATTTGGATCAGGGCAAAAGCCTTCAGCGCTTGGGCGCGCACTGTTGATCGGTGAAACTCTGCTAGACGAATCGCCCTTGCCTGCGACAATGTGGTATAAAGAAAGGCGGGCCAATGCTCGCTCAATCAAAGCGTAAGGGACCAAGATGCAAGACGCGAATTTACAAGTACAATCTGAAGGCGCCAATCTCGACGTCACCGGTGACGCCCAAGCGGCGGTGGATTTTTTCTCACCCGATAATTTGATGGCGATCGGCCAGACGATTTTGCCCTATGCTGTGCGTGGTATCATCGCGCTACTCATCCTCTGGATCGGTTTCAAGGTCGCGCGCTGGGCGGGCAATCTCGCGCAGAAGAACCTCGAAAAAGCGCCCAATATTGACGCGACCTTGTCAAAGTTTCTGGGTTCGCTCGTCCGTTATGCTGTCATGGCGATGGTGGCGATTGCGGCGATTGGTCAGGTGGGCGTGCAGACGGCCTCACTCGTCGCCATCTTTGGTGCGGCGGGCCTCGCTATTGGCCTCGCCCTGCAAGGCACATTATCCAACATCGCGGCGGGCGTCATGCTCATGCTCTTCCGCCCTTTCAAACTGGGCGACTTAGTGCGTGTCGCGGGCGAAGAAGGTGTTGTCTCTGAAATGAATATCTTCACGACGAATTTGAAAACGGTGGATAATATCCATGTCATCATCGGTAATGGTGATATTTTCGGCTCCACCATTCAGAACTTGACCTCTCTGGGCCTTCGCCGCGTCGATAATGATTTTGGCATCGATTATGAAGACGACATCGATAAAGCGATGAAGATCATCACCCAAACGGCGGCGAAGCATCCGCAAGTTCTATCCGAACCTGCAGAGCCATGGGCCAAAGTCGTCAGCCTTGGCGATAGCTCCGTTAACCTGCAGAGCCGCGTCTGGGCCAAATCAGAGGATTATTGGGACGTGATGTTTGACCTCAATAAATCGGTCAAAGAAGCCTTTGATAAAGGCGGGATTTCTATTCCTTATCCGATCAGCGTGGAATTGGACAAAAAATAAAGTACAGTATTGCTGTATTGCTGATGTGCGAAAAACCTGTCACGGTGTGCCTATAGCGTACTAAGGTTTTGGGGTCTGGGACACTCAGCCCCCTCATAGAGATTTTCGTATCGTTTGGCGGCAGGCGCGGTGTCTGCTGCCCCTCAGACATACGGAGATTTCCATGTCAGACACAGAAATGAAGACGGGCACCGTCAAGTTTTTCAACACGACTAAAGGCTTTGGCTTCATCGCCCCCGATGGCGGCAGCAAGGATGATTTCGTCCATATCAGCGCCGTCCAACGCTCCGGCCTCGACGGGCTCAGCGAAGGCGACAAAGTCCAATATACAACGGCCGTAGATCAGCGCTCAGGTAAAGCGAGCGTTGATACAATTTCGATGGCGTAAGTTACGCGAACCTCTTCTGTTATCATCCGGTTTATCCAGGTGGTTCATAGCTAACCGTCTCGGCTTATCGAGGCGGTTTTTATTTTGGCGATGCCATTTAGGGGATAAGGCCCCACCCACCCATCACAGCCCTGATAATCGCAGCGCGGGACAGAATGTCGGCCTTACAGCCGGCATTTTGCGTTTATAAGAGAGACAAAGTTCAAACACGCTGGAGCGCAGACCTATGGCTAACACCGACGTCCTTGATTACAAACTCCCCGACTGGGCGCAGGAAGAAGACATCAATATCTTCCGCGATGCGACCTATAACTTCTATTCTAACGAAATGGCGCCGCATTCAG
>CAZSUW010000036.1:0-4128 GCA_964610115.1 uncultured Algimonas sp. | reverse complement strand
AAATATTGGGTGACGGATAAAGAATGCGAAGTCGTTGACCGCTGCCTGCAACTCTTCGGCGGCTATGGCTATATGAACGAATATAAAATCGGCCGCATGTACCGCGACGTCCGCGTCGAACGCATCTATGGCGGCACAAATGAGATCATGAAGATGGTGATCGCGCGTTCACTCTAGCCCGCCGCAGGCGAATTTGCGCAAAGCAAATTTCGGGTGTCTATCGTTGGAGCATAATTCGTAGCCGAGCGAAGCGAGAGCGCATAACGCGCCGTCGCAACGCGGCAGACGAAACGATTAAGGCGGCGCATTGCGTCGCCTTTTTCTTTCCAAGTCTCGTTATTACTTGACCTTAAACGACTGGTCTTCCAGCGTCTGGCGTAAAGTAGGGAGGCCCCATGCACATTATCAGTAAAATCCTGACGGGTCTCGTCGCGCTGATCCACGTCTATATCTTGATCCTCGAAATGTTTCTTTGGGAAAGTCGCGGGCCGAAAGTCTTTGATAGCTTCCCGGTGGATTTGTTTGCACCCACCAAAGCCATGGCCGCCAATCAAGGTTTGTATAATGGCTTCCTTGCGGCGGGGCTTATCTGGGCGATTTTCTTTATCAAAGACGCTGTATGGGCGCGCCGTGTCGCGACCTTTTTCTTGTTGTGTGTTGCGGTAGCGGGCCTATACGGCGCGGCGACCGTCCAAACCTCTATCCTGTTCGTGCAAACGGTTCCGGCGGTTTTAGCCCTGATCAGCGTGTGGGCGTTGCGGGCAAAGGCCGGACGATAAGCTAGCGTGGCGTGTTTTTTTGTGGGTGGGCCGCAGAGGTCTCTTGCTCTGCGCCACCGACCCCTCTAACAGGCGGCAATTTGCTTTCTCGTTTGTGACGGACCCGCCTGCTCATGCCCAAACGCACCGACATCTCCTCCATCCTTATCATCGGGGCGGGGCCGATTATTATTGGCCAAGCCTGTGAGTTTGATTATTCCGGTGTGCAGGCCTGTAAGGCGCTGAAGGAAGAGGGCTATCGGGTCATTCTGGTTAACTCGAACCCGGCGACGATTATGACCGATCCGGGCCTGGCGGATGCGACCTATGTCGAGCCGATCACGCCGGAGATCGTCGAGAAGATTATCGCGATTGAAAAGCCGGACGCCCTGATCCCTACCATGGGCGGACAGACGGCGCTGAACTGCGCGCTGGCGCTGGAGCAGCAAGGCATCCTCGCCAAATATGATGTGGAGATGATCGGGGCGAAAGCCGACGTGATCGACAAGGCGGAAAGCCGCGAACGCTTTGCCGAAGCCATGACGAAAATCGGGCTGGAAAATCCGCGCGCCACCATCATCACCGCGCCGACTTTGCCCGATGGCACGGTCAATTACGCCGAGGGCGTGAGCGAGGCCATGAAGGCGCTGGATTATACGGGTCTGCCCGCCATCATCCGCCCGGCCTTTACAATGGGCGGCACGGGCGGCGGTGTGGCCTATAATATCGAAGAATATGAAGAGATCATCCGCTCCGGCCTACGCGCCTCGCCAACGAACGAGGTGCTAGTGGATGAAAGCCTGCTGGGCTGGAAAGAATATGAGATGGAGGTCGTCCGCGATAAGGATGATAATTGCATCATCATCTGCGCCATTGAAAACATTGACCCCATGGGCGTGCATACGGGCGATAGCGTCACGGTCGCGCCCGCCCTGACCCTAACCGATAAAGAATATCAGATCATGCGCAATGCCTCGCTCGCCGTCTTGCGCGAAATCGGCGTGGAAACAGGCGGATCGAACGTGCAGTTTGGCGTGAACCCCGAAGATGGCCGCATGGTCGTGATCGAAATGAACCCGCGCGTCTCGCGCTCTTCCGCGCTGGCCTCTAAAGCGACCGGCTTCCCCATTGCCAAGATCGCCGCCAAGCTCGCCGTTGGGTACACGCTGGATGAGCTGGATAATGACATTACGGGCGCGACCCCGGCGGCCTTTGAGCCGACGATCGATTATGTCGTCACTAAATTTCCGCGCTTTGCCTTTGAGAAATTCCCGGGCTCTGACGCGGTTCTGACCACAGCGATGAAATCTGTCGGCGAAGCCATGTCCATTGGCCGGACCTTTGCCGAGAGTTTTCAGAAAGCGCTGCGAAGCCTTGAGACAGGCCTCACGGGCCTGAACGAAATCCACTTTGACGAAACCGATCCAGAATTACTCGACAGTGCGATCAAAGCGCGACTGTCGATCCTCGCGCCGGACCGTCTGCTCGTCTGTGCGCAGGCATTTCGCCATGGCCTAAGCGTGGCCAAGGTCAACCAATATACCGGTATCGATCCGTGGTTCCTGCGCCAGATCGAAACGCTGGTGAAGGCCGAGAGCTGGCTAAAAGAAACCGGCCTGCCCAAGACCGCCGCTGAGTGGCGCGCGATTAAATCCGAAGGCTTTTCTGACGCCCGCATTGCGGAGCTGACGGGCAAGACGGAAAAAGCCGTCCGCAAAGCGCGTCACAAAGCGGGCGTTCGCCCCGTCTATAAACGCGTCGATACCTGCGCGGCGGAATTCGAGGCGAAAACGCCCTATATGTATTCCACCTATGAAGCGCCGAGCTTTAACGGTGAGGTCGAAAATGAAGCCCGTGTGAGTGACCGTCAAAAGGTCGTCATCCTCGGCGGAGGTCCGAACCGGATCGGGCAGGGGATTGAGTTCGATTATTGCTGTGTCCACGCCGCCTACGCCATGGCGGATCTGGGCATTGAGTCCATTATGGTCAACTGTAACCCAGAGACCGTCTCGACCGATTACGACACGTCGGATCGCCTCTATTTCGAACCGCTGACCGAAGAAGATGTGCTGGAACTGATTCAGGGCGAGATGGCCACTCCTGATAGTAAGGGGGGCGAGCTGCTTGGCGTGATTGTACAATTTGGCGGGCAGACCCCGCTCAAGCTCGCCGGTGCGTTGGAAGCGGCGGGCATTCCGCTGCTAGGCACACCGTCTGATGCGCTGGACCGGGCCGAAGACCGCGAACGCTTTAAGGCGCTCGTGGAAAAGCTCGGCTTGCGCCAACCTACCAATGCTATTGCCCGCACGGTGAAAGAAGCGAAAGCCGCCGCCGCGACCGTCGGCTATCCGCTCGTGCTGCGCCCGTCCAATGTGCTTGGCGGACGGGGCATGGAAATCGTGGATAGTGATGAAGAGCTGAATCGCTATGTGACTGAGGCGGTAAAAGTCTCTGGCAAGTCGCCGCTCCTGATCGACCAATATTTACGCGACGCGGTGGAAGTGGATGTCGATGCGATCTGCGACGGGGACGACGTCTATATCGCCGGGATCATGGAACATATTGAAGAAGCGGGCGTGCACTCCGGCGATAGTGCCTGTTCGCTGCCGCCCTATACGCTGTCTGATACCATCCAAGATGAAATGCGCCGCCAAGCGCGTCTGCTCGCGCTGGAACTCGGCGTGGTCGGGCTGATGAACATCCAATTCGCGGTGAAGGATAATGTGGTTTACCTGATCGAAGTCAACCCGCGCGCCTCCCGCACTGTGCCGTTCGTGGCCAAAGCCGTCGGCCTGCCGGTCGCCAATATCGCGGCGAAAGTCATGGCGGGCAAAATGCTCTCAGAGTTCGACCTGACCACGCGACCTCAAAAATATATCGCAGTCAAAGAAGCGGTCTTCCCCTTTGCGCGCTTCCCCGGCGTGGACACAGTCCTCGGCCCGGAAATGCGCTCCACGGGCGAAGTCATGGGTCTCGCCGCGGACTTCGGAACGGCCTTTGCGAAGAGCCAGCTTGGCGGCGGCGTGACCCTGCCGTCCAAGGGATGTGTCTTCATCTCTGTGCGCGATGACCACAAAAACCAAATGGTCGATGTGGCGAAAGACCTGATCGATCTGGGCTTCACCATTATGGCGACAGGCGGCACGACCAAATTCCTGCGCGAAAATGGCGTAGCGGTCGACTATGTCCGCAAAGCCCATGAAGGCCGGCCCAACATTATCGATGCGATGAAAAACGGCCAAGTCGATCTGGTCATCAACACGACCAGCGGTAAGCAGGCGCTCAAGGATAGCTTCTCTTTACGCCGCACCGCGCTGACCCAGAAAATCCCCTACTTCACCACCGCCGCCGCCAGCCGCGCGACAGTGGA
>CAZSUW010000035.1:2516-25492 GCA_964610115.1 uncultured Algimonas sp. | reverse complement strand
TGGCGACGCTGAGAGCGCGCTATAACCGATCCGGTCGGTAATCCCCCGCCTCGCGCAGACCCTCAACGGACGGAGCGGGCGTTTCGCAGCCGATGACCCAGACGTCATAGACGCGGTGGTCGAGCGCGCTGATGGCCGGGCGGGATTTGAACATCCAGCCGGAAAAGATGCGTTCCACCGCGCCCGCGTCTTGGGCCTCAGCGTCGAGGCGCCGGTCATCGATCTGTAAGAAGGCATAGGTTTCAGGCAGTTCCGTCGGCGGGGCGACTTCACAGTGACGGGCATGAATGGTCAGGCTGCCAAACTCCAAGGTCTCGCCAAGCTCCACCGTATAATCAAAGGTCCGCGCCGTGACTTTATCCAGCGCGCGAAGCTTTACCGCCGTGCCTTTAATGTTGGCATCAGAGGCGGCCCATGCGGACCCTGCGGCCAATATTGTCAAAGCGATTGCGAAAACGGAGCGTTTCACGCTTCTAATCTCCAGGGGACCAGGCTTCATAATCCGCCGCCACATCCGCGCGCTTGGCCCCGCGGTCCAGCGAGCCCTTCGGCTTATAAGCCATCGGCGTGCCCGTCATGTTCGGCTTATGGGGCAATTGCCAGTCGTGGCGCTTAATGCCGATATTTTCGGGCAGCTCATCATAACTATGGTGTAGCCAGCCATGCCATTCCGCCGGCACAGTCGTCGGATCGGCATAGCCGTTATAGATCACCCAGCGACGTTTTCGCCCTTCATATTCCGGGCTCGCCTTTTTGGCTTCATGGTAGACATTGCCAAATTCGTCTTCGCCCACCTTGGTAAAGCCACGCAAGCCAAAGCGCGTGCCAAGCGTCGCGCCGTTCCACCAGGTAAATATCTGTTTCAGGAATGCCATATGGCAACCTCCAAAGCGTCAGTCCCGTCCCTATGCCGCAGCACGTCGAGTCGGTAAAGCGCGCTTATGCGCTGAATATGGCATCTTAACGGCGTGTTAGCCGTAAACTGAGGAAAGTGCCTTTCTTACAACTCCGTAAGTGGGTTGCGGCGGTTTGAGCGCGTATAGGATGAACCGTGGATAAACACTCCCAAACCCACACGCACCGCGCGACCGTCTTGACTCCCAAACGCACGGTCACGCGCCTGATCGCGACACTCGCGCTGCTCGTTAGTCCGCTCACTTTCCTCCCAAGTGCGGCTAACGGGCAGCTGCGGGTCGACGCGACCCTCTATGCCTCCTCTGGTTCCTGTTCGAATTGCGACCTGTCCGGCAAGCGCATGAACGGCATGACCTTGAAAAACGCGAATTTTGCCGGTTCCCTATTCAATGACTCCAATCTATCCGGCGGAAAGCTGCACGGTTCTGACCTCACCGGCGCGCATTTTCGCAAAGCCCGACTTTACGGCGTTCGCGGCGAGCAAGTGATTATGCGCGGCGCCGTCTTCGAAGATGCCACCCTAACCGGCGCAACGCTGACCCACTCTACGTTGCGCCAAGCCAATCTCCACCGCGCAGAGCTGGCCCGCGGGCAGTTTCACGATAATGACTTCCAATCCGCCAACCTCACAGCGGCAAAATTGACTGAGTCCAATCTGTCGCGCAGTAACTTTGATCGCGCCCGGCTGGACAATGCTGATCTGTCCGGCGCTGTGCTGGATGGCGGTCAATTCACCCATGTCCGCTTTGGATTGGCGGACCTGACCAATGCATCGCTGACCGGGGTTAATCTGTCTAACTCTGATCTCTCACTGGTCGCAGGCTTGACACAAGCTCAACTAAATGGGGCTTGCGGCAATCGGTATACGCGACTGCCTGCCGGTCTGTCTTTGGGTTATTGCGATGGGGTCGATATTAATCCGCCTGTTGTCGCCCCGACCCGCGCAGCACAGGCCAACCGGAATGCGGCCGACGCCCTCGACCGCGCGATTGCTGATATTGAAATTTTATTGGTTGGCGCGCGCGACACGCAAACACGCGACCGCCTACAGCGCATTCACCGCGACCTCATACAATCGCGCGACACGATTGATTAACATGACGTGCTAGGCTGGCGTGGCCAGCTTTAGACCTGCCACGCCGGCAATAATCAGCGCCACACAGAACCAACGCATCAGCGTTGACGCATCGCCGAAAAAAGCAACGCCGACCGCAAACGTGCCTGCCGCGCCAATCCCTGTCCAAACCGCATAGGCGGTGCCGATCGGAATTGTCTTTTGGGCGGTCCACAATAGGTAGCCGCTAATCGCCATGCAGATAACAGCCATAGTGATGCCAAATGCAAAGCGGCCGTCAGTTTGCGAGATTTTAAACCCGAGCGGCCAGCCGATTTCAAATAGGCCCGCGAAGACCAAGGTAAGCCACGCGGTCGTGTTCGACATGGTCTAGCCCTCCCCAATCTAACCTTGGGCCTCTTTCTCTTCAGCCAGCGCCTTTTTCGCATCTTCAGACAGGCGGATATTCAGCTCACGAAGTTGTTCGGGCGAAACTTCCGCGGGGGCCTTCATCATCAAGTCTTGCGCATTGCCGTTCATCGGGAAGAGGATCACATCGCGGATCGTATTCGTGCCCGCCAGCAGCATGACAATGCGGTCCACACCCGGCGCGATACCGCCGTGTGGCGGCGCGCCATATTTGAACGCATTGATCATACCGGCAAATTCTGTGTCGACGACAGACTTGTCATAACCCGCCAGTTCGAACGCCTTATACATGATCTCCGGCTTGTGGTTCCGGATCGCGCCAGAGGATAACTCCACGCCATTACAAACGATGTCGTACTGATAGGCCAGCAGGTCGAGCTGCTTCTCTTCTGTATCCGCCGCCTCCAGCGCCGCCACCCCGCCTTGTGGCATGGAGAACGGGTTGTGGCTGAACTCGACCTTTTTATTATCCTCGTCCCATTCATACATGGGGAAATCGACGATCCAGCAGAACTTGAAAATACCCTCTTCAATCAAGCCGAGATTGGCGCCAACGCGGTCGCGGGCAGCCCCCGCCAGTTTATAGGCGTCGCCCTTTTTACCGGCTGAAAAGAAGACACCATCGCCCGCTTTCAGGCCCGTGGCTTTCAAGAACTCAGCGAGGTGGTCCGCGTCGAAATTTTTCAGAACAGGGTCCTGGCTGACCGTCACGCCGCCATCGTCCCGTAAGCGCGCATAGCCGAGGCCGGGCGCCTGCATTTCTTTCTTCGCCCATTTGTCCATTTCATCGAAGAATTTACGCGATTGACTGTCCGTCGCGCCGGGCGCGGGCACGGCAATCACCTTGCCGCCACCCTTTGTGATTTTGGCGAAAATGCCAAAACCTGTTTTGCTCTCGTCCGTGAAGAAATCTGACACGTCGATCAGCTCTAGCGGGTTGCGCAAGTCCGGCTTGTCAGAACCATATTTTGCCATCGCTTCTTTGTAAGGGATGCGCGGGAACGGGGTTTCGACTTTGCGGACTTTTCCGTTATGGGCGGCGAATTCTTCGAACACGCCCGCCATGACCGGCTCGATCGCGTTGAAGACGTCTTCTTGCGTGACGAAGCTCATCTCTATGTCGAGTTGGTAGAATTCCCCGGGAGACCGATCGGCGCGCGCGTCTTCATCGCGGAAGCACGGTGCGATCTGGAAATAGCGGTCAAAACCCGCCACCATAAGCAGCTGTTTGAACTGCTGCGGCGCTTGCGGCAGAGCGTAAAACTTACCGGGGTTAAGGCGCGACGGCACAAGGAAATCTCGCGCGCCTTCGGGGCTGGATGCGGTCAGGATGGGCGTCTGGAACTCTGTAAAGCCTTGCTCAATCATGCGGCGACGCAAGCTATTGATCACCTGCCCGCGCAGAATGATGTTTTTGTGCAAGGTCTCCCGCCGCAGGTCCAGATAGCGGTGCGTCAGGCGGATATCTTCGGGATAATCCGGCTCGCCAAAGACGGGCAGTGGCAACGGGTCGGCGGCGCTTTCAATGTGGAATTCGGCCACGCGCAATTCGATCTCGCCCGTTGCGATTTCGGCGTTCACAGCCTCGGCATCCCGCGCCAAAACTTCGCCCGTCACTGTGATGACCGACTCGGACGGTACGCGCTTCGCCGCTTCGTAGAAATCGACGTTTGGATAGACGACAACCTGCGTCAGGCCGTAATGATCGCGCAGATCGATGAAGAGCGCATTGGCGTGTTCGCGCTTGCGGTGAACCCAACCCGACAGGCGGGCCGTGTTGCCCACGTCAGAGGCGCGCAAAGCGTTACAAGTATGGCTGCGAAATTCATGCATGAGGGAAACCCTTGATTCAGACCGCGCGCCCTTAACGCGGCACGGGGGTCGCTTCAAGCGGCGGGCGCGGTTTGTCTGTTACAACAAATACCGCTAGGGTGTTTTATGTCCAATTGGTTCAAACTGCCTCTGCTGGCCTTAGCCCTCGTGCTGATCGGGCTATCGGTCCAGCGCTACCAAGCAGGAGGCGGACTGGACTGGTTTAGTCTTTTCATCGCTTTCGCAGCGCTTGGGCTCTTGGCGATGTCTTTCCGTCAAAGCGACGAACCCTGACTGCGGACATGCCAGAGATATTCGCGATTGCCAGAACCGCCCGCAATCGGACTGTCTGTTGTTTCAACGACGCGCCAGCCTTGATCTGAAATCCAGCGCTTGACGCGGTCTTGCGCCGCCTCGACCCCGCCGCGCACGATCCCGCCTTTGCCGATATTCTCCCGACCGACTTCGAATTGCGGCTTGAAGAGCAAAACGGCCTCTTCGCAAAGGGCCATTGCGGGGCCCAGCAATTTGGTGATGGAGATAAAGCTGGCATCGCAAACCAGCAGGTCCGGCGACGGGTCGAACATGGCGGCGTGAATAGACCGCGCGTCTTGGCCTTCCATTGAGACGATGCGCGGATCAGAACGCAGGCTCGGATCCAGTTGGTCACGCCCCACATCAATGGCATAGACCTTGGCCGCCCCGGCGCGACACAGAACGTCGGTAAATCCGCCCGTCGAACTGCCCACATCAAGGCAGATGCGACCGCTTGCGTCGAGGGCGAAAACCTCAATCGCATGGGCCAGTTTCAGCCCGCCGCGGCTGACATAAGGATGGGGCTGCTCTGCCGCGATCTGCGCGCCGGACGGTATCGTGGCGGACGCCTTCTTCAACACCCGATCATTGACCTGCACGAGCCCCGCCTTGATCGCCGCCTGGGCGCGCGCGCGGCTGGGATAATGACCCTTCTGAACAAGATATTGGTCCGCGCGCATAGGCCTTCATGGCCTAGTGCTAAGACTCTGAAAAGCCCTTTAAATCATGGCGCTCAGACCAGAGTCGCTTTTTGTCGAAAATTGTGTTATATAACCGTCACGAACAGCGCGTGGCCTGTCTTTTGGCTCACGCGTTGTGTGCTAGAAGGGAAACTGTTTTACGCCCATGCGTTGATCATGTGCGTGCAAAAACACAAATAAGGCGAAACATCCATGGCAACAACGAAATCGTCCGGTCGCAAGTCCGGCGGCAAGAAATCTGCGGCCAAAAAAGTGACCTTTAAGGTGGGCCAACACGTGATCTATCCTGCGCATGGCGTTGGTGAAGTGATCGCGATCGAACAGGAAGTCATCGCTGGCTTCGATATTGAAGTCTATGTTGTGAAATTCGATCAGGACAAGATGACGTTGCGGGTCCCTACGGCCAAGGCTGGGACATCTGGTATGCGCGCATTGTCCAACGAATTGATCCTGAAAGATGCGTTTACGACCCTTAAAGGCAAAGCGCGGATCAAGCGCACCATGTGGTCCCGTCGCGCGCAGGAATATGAAGCGAAGATCAACTCTGGCGATCTTATTCTCGTGGCCGAAGTGGTCCGTGACTTACACCGCACCGAAGCGCAGCCTGAACAATCTTATTCCGAACGCCAACTCTATGAACGCGCCCTCGACCGTATGATGCGCGAAGTGGCCGCGATCAAGAAAGTCAGCACAGATGTCGCCATGGACGAAATGATCGACACACTGTCCAAAGCCCGCTCCCGCCAAGCGGCCAAAGCCGCGAAAGACGCGGAAGGCAATGACAATGCGGAAGGTGAAGAAGCCGCCTAAATCTTTTGTAAGATTATCAAGCTGTTCTTGAAAGGCGCTTCATCGAAGCGCCTTTTTTGTTTGTTTTCAACACGTTATGAAAATGAATATAATATGATCGTGATGTCGCACCCTGTAGACCTCGCTTGACGTTATAATACGGCCCTTCCTAGATATGTCAGGTCGGAGCGCGTAATAGATTTGGGAATAGGTTCATGCAGATTCGCCCTTTTGCCATGGCTTTGCTTTTAGCGGGATCTGTCCCGATCCTTGCCGCCTGCGGCGGCGGCGGCGGAAGTAGCAGCGGCGGTGGCGGCGTTGTTGTATCGCCTCCTCCTCCTCCTCCTCCTCCCCCACCGCCTCCGCCACCCCCAGCGGCCCCGGCGATTCCGAATTTCACGCCGGGCACGTTTCCCGCATCCAATACGTTCAAGGACTTCTGTGCTGTCGTGCGCACGGACACGGATCCAAACGGTAACCCTCGCCCGGACGAGCAAGGCGAAATCCTGCACGAATTATTCTGGCTTCGGTCATGGATGAACGAGACCTACCTCTATTTTGATGAGGTCACGGATACCGATCCGAACGGCTTTACCGATACCGAAGTCTATTTTGACGAACTTCTAACGACAACGGTTTCGCCGGCAGGCCGACCGACGGATCGCTTTTCATTCACCCAATCCACCGAGGATTTTGAAGCCACGCGAAGTGGCGACCCTGTCTTTGGTTACGGTGCAGAATTTGCGCGTATTCAGACCAATACATTGCCGCGCGACTGGCGCGTTTCGTTTACACAGGACGGCAGTAATGCGGAAACGGCGGGATTTACCCGCGGCGCCCGAATTCTTGAAGTCAATGGTGTTGATTTCCTCAACGGGAACACAAATGCCGAAGTTGACGCAATCGTTGAGGGCCTCTTCCCGCCCGCCATTGGTGTCGATACGACGTTCCGCGTCCGTCGCCCTGATGGAACTGAAGAAGATGTCACTGTCACGTCGCAGTCGATCACGATTGAGCCCGTCAACAAAGTCGAGATCATTACCGAGAACACCACCAAATTTGGTTATATTCACTATCACACCTTCTCACCCTTTAGCGGGGAAGAGCAGCTCTTCGACGCCTTTACACAACTGGCGGCCGAAGACGTAGATGAGCTGATCCTAGATTTCCGTTATAATGGTGGCGGCTTGCTCGCCCTGGCCGCACAGATCGGCTATATGGTAGCGGGCGGGGACAGCCCCGACCGGACCTTCTATCTGCAGGAATTTAATGGCCGCACACCCGGCGTGAACCCGGTCACAGGGCAAACCGTAACGCCAATTCCGTTTCTGGACGAAGGGGTCGGCTTCTCTGTCAATCAAGGCACAAGCCTGCCAACACTAGACCTTGACCGTGTCTTCATCCTGACGACGGAACGGTCCTGCTCAGCGTCCGAAGCCGTCATGAACGGCTTGGCGGGCATTGGGGTAGAGGTCATTCAAATCGGCACGCGCACCTGCGGAAAGTCCACGGGTCAGTTCCCGCTTGAAAATTGTGGCGTAACCTATGCGCCCTTGCACTTTCGCGGCGTGAACGATGCAGGCTTTGGTGATTTTGATGATGGCTTCGCCCCGGGTGAGCAGACAGGTTCGGCAGGTCCGATCAGTGTGGGCTGTGAAATCCCAGATGATTTCGGCGCTGATCTCGGCACGTTTGACGAAGGCATGACGAATGCGGCCATTAGCTACGCCCTAAACGACACATGCCCTGATGGATCAAGTGGAACAGCCGTTTCGCTCGCAAAAGCCCCTGACACGCCTTTGGCCGCGCGGAGTTTCGGCCCAGAAGACGCTCTTGAAGATGATCCGCGTGTGCGCCTAATGATGGATGCTGATTTTGGCGCGCTGGATATGACCAAGGCGGGCGCAGAGTGATTGCGTCCCGTTTCGTCGTCCCAGCGCCAAGCGTTGCTGTCGCATTGACCCTTATGGCCGGTTCGGTGGCCATAACGGGGTGTGTCACATCGGGCGACCGCGTTGATGCCGTCTTATCGGATAGCGCCTCCAGCACGACACGCAGCGCGCTGCGTGTCGCTGTCAGAGACGATGTCGGCAGAAGCTGGATTATCGACCCGGATAGTCTTCTTCGCGCCCCTGAACTTGAATTACGTCCGCGTCTTAGGTCTGATGAGAATATGGGGCCTGATGGCTTTATGGGTGAAATACCCGCCTATCGTCTGCAAATGGATGGACAGCGCCGGTGCTGGTTGGTGCGTGACGGCTCTGAAGACGACGCCACCTTACTGCCCCGCAGCACGCGCTGCTCTTCCTTTGGTGGGTAATCCATCAGGATAAAATCTCGATGCGGGCTGGGTGATTGGCCCACATCATGGGGCCGTTCATAAGCTCGACCCATCCACGAACCCGCACGCGCGCGCCCTCCAGCGCTAATAGGTCCATATCGGCGAACTGTTTCTTGTGGGTTTGTGCGATCAAAATCGTAAAATCAGTTCGATAGTCCGCGCCGAAGTTCAGATAGGTTCGCCCTCTCACCTCCGCTGTTTGGGTAATGATCCCCTCAACGATTTGAAGACTGTCAACATATTGTGCCAGCGGGTCCGGATCGGGAGAACGCACGGCATAGGCCGGATCGCTCCACAATCCGCGAGACCGCGACCGCGCCGTCATTTCCGTCGCATAAAGCATTTTGAAATCAACGGCTTCTTCGGGCCAGGTATAAACGCGCGCTAATCCCAGCCGGACCATCTCATCCTGCACCCAAAAATCCCGCTCACCCGCAGGTGTCAGCGTATGAACATGCGCGAGAGCGCGATCATAGCGGTCCCTTGGATCCCCGCCATAAGACAGCTGGACTCGGCGACCACGAAGCAGTCCCGCCAGCCCTTCCTGCGCTTCACGTCCGAACGGCTCGGCCCTTGCGGGCGCTGTGATGGCGGCTAGCTTCACGCGCAATCCGGACTGCAAGACCAGCGTATCGCCATCCGTGACAGAGGCGACACGGCCTATTTCACCGATTTCCATATCTGCCGCCTGCACTCCGCTTGCCATTACAGCCGCTGCGCTTAGACCGCCCAGAACAATGGCGCGTCGTGTCCAGACCCTGTTCACAAAATCACCGTAGCGCGATGTGAACCCGTTTGACAAATCGCCAGTTAAGGCGCGGCGCTTGCTCGGATCAATTCACCAATGCTATCGCCCAAAAGACGGTCCCGTAGCTCAGCCGGATAGAGCGACAGATTCCTAATCTGTAGGTCGCGCGTTCGAGTCGCGCCGGGATCGCCAGCTAGAGCTCGGCACCCATCGACGTCCAAGAGCTATATGCGAAACCTCGTAACGGGACTGCCGTTTATCCGTCGAAATCTATTGCCTATGTTACAGCATTACGTTAGGGGCCGCGCCGTGATGGAAATTAGACCACAGACGGGATTTGCGGGGCGGTTTTACGTCTGCTTACTTTTCGTCTGCGCGCTCATTTTCGGACAAGCTTTGAACGTTGCACACGCTCACCCGGCGGAGCTTTCAGGATCAACATCCACCGAAATCAGCGAAGCCTACACGCACCAACATGTAGATCACGATCACGCCCATCACCATCACGATAATAATGCTCCAGAGCAAACGGCTTGTGCCGTCTGCTTGGCGATAACGTCAGAAGATGACGTGAACACTTTTGCAGCGGATAGTCCGCGAGTCGACGCCGCATTTGCCGTCCAAATCGCCCCAGACTTTTCGGCGCTTACGCATCGTCCTTTGGCCGCAAAGCCCGAACGCAGGATTTTTACGGATCGCCATCTTATCTTGGCATCCCATGGTGTGCGCGCACCGCCCGCTAAAGCTTAGCGACCTTTCTCTCTAAAACCGCGTCTTCACGCCGCTTTTATCCTATCTTTGTCGTCGCAGTGATTACTGTGCCGATCCCTGACATTTATCCTATTTCTTAAGGAGCGACCCGTGCGTCCGTTCAACAAAACTTCCCTGCTTCTTGCAGGTTTTGGCCTTTTGGCCGTTTCTCACCCCGCTTACGCGCAAGACGCTGAAGACGAGGTCATCACCACTGGACTGCGCCAGGCCTATCAGGGCGACTTTGCGCCTCTGGAAATCCCGCAAGCCAACCAGACCCTAGATAATGAGCTGCTCACCGATATTGGTGCGCTTGATCTGAATGATGCGCTCGACCTTTCGGCCTCAGTCTCACGGCAAAATAATTTCGGCGGTCTTTGGAATAGCTTTGCCGTGCGCGGGTTTTCCGGCGATATCAATTTGCCGAGCGGCTTTCTGGTCAACGGGTTTAATGCCGGGCGCGGATTTGGCGGCCCGCGCGACCTTGTCGGCGTGGAAGCGGTTGAAATTCTAAAAGGTCCCCGCTCTGCCCTCTTTGGTCGCGGTGAGCCGGGCGGCACGATCAATTTGATCACCAAGCGCCCCGAATTTGAAACAGGCGGCTATGTCCAAGGCACAATCGGCAGCTGGAACCAATATCGCCTCGAAGCCGATGCACAGACGGTCCTGGCTGACGACACACTCGGCGTGCGCCTTGTCGGCTTTTACGAAGACTCAGAAAGCTTCCGCGAAGGTGTCGAGACGGAAAAGCTCGGCTTTTACCCCTCGATCACTTACGCTCCTAATGACGCGACGACGATCTCTTACGAATTGGAATTTACCCAGCAAGAGCTGCCCCAAGACCGGGGTGTCGTCTATGCCGAAGGGTTTGGCTTTTCGCCACGCCGAATTTTCACGGGCGAACCCGTTCCCGTTGAAACCGAGGTCCTCGGCCATCAGCTCGAAGTCGGCTATGACTTTAACGATAACTGGAATTTCCTCGCCGGGATGGGCTACCGCGAAACCAGCCTGGAGGGCGGCTCATTCGAACCGCAATTCGGCTCTCGCCAGACCTTCCGTCAGGACGGGCAAACGGTCTCGCGTTTCTTCCGCTTCCGGGATTTCGATTCTGAATATCTCACACTCCGGGCAGAGATTGCAGGCGAATTTGACACGGGCGCTCTGCGTCACCGTCTGATCTTCGGCGCGGATTATGACGAGTTTGACAATACGCTTTTCATCCAGCGCGACCGCCCCAACCCACGGGGTGATTTCCTCGGTGATGGCCGCACGCCCTCCGAAGCAACGCTGGAAGAAGCGGCAGATTTCTTGCTGCTCGACCTGACAAATCCGATCTATGGCAATGTCCTGACCAATGGGATTGGCCCGAATACGGACCGCAACGAAGTCCTCTCTGGCTTTGGCTTTTACATTCAGGACCAGATCGATATCACGGACAACTTCCAAATCCGGATCGGGGCGCGTTTTGATGATTTCGAACAGGATTTGACCAATTTCCGCGCGGATCCCGTAACCACGCGGACCTTGTCTGACTCGCGCTTCTCGCCGCAGATCGGGGCGGTTTACCGCGTCAATGACGGGGTTAGCCTCTACGCCACTTATGGCGAAGGTTTCCGCCAACAGGGCGGCGTGGATTTCTTCGGCGAACAGTTCGACCCGAACGTTACCGAATCCATCGAAGGTGGCTTCAAAGTAGACCTTGGCACGCTATCTGACACGGCAGAGGGCGCCCTCACGGTCAGTGTCTTCCAAATCGATCAGAGCAATATCCTCGTCAATGACCAGCGCGCTGGCGTGACGGGCTTTAGCTCTTTCCCGGCGGGCGAGGCGCAAAGCACAGGTTTTGAAATCGACGCCAATGTGGAATTTTCCAACGATGTCAGCCTGTGGCTCTCCTACGCCTACACAGATGCGGAATTCCAGAACAGCTTCCCGGATTTTGACGGCTTTGGCTTTACGATCACGCCCGGCGATCCCCTGATCAACGCGCCGCAAAACCAGCTGAATGTCCTTGTGATCAAAGACTGGGAATTGGACACAATGGAATTCGAACTGGGCGGAGGTCTGCTCTATGTGGATGACCAGAACGGCTTTGTCGGCTCTGACTTCACGCTGCCAAATTACACGACAGTGCGCGCCTTTGCGGAGTTCGAACCCGTTGAGAATGTCGAGCTGCGTCTGGACGTGGAAAACCTCTTTAACGAGACGTTCTACACCAACTCCTTCGCGGATGTGTGGGTGCAGCCCGGCGCGCCGCGGCGTTTCCGCTTTACCGCCCGCTATGAGTTCTAATTCCAGCAGGAACAGAGCTTCCTAAAATGACTGGGTTGGGGCGGCCATCGCCCCAACCTCACCCCTTTGAGGAGACAGATGATGACTGAGCGCCCCGCCATAACGGCCCGCGATCTCCACGTGTCCCGCGACGGAAAGGCCGTCTTGCACGGCATCTCCTTCGACGTGCCAAAGGGCCGTGTTTACGCCCTTTTAGGCGGCAATGGTGCGGGCAAATCGACAACGCTGCTGACCCTGCTCGGCTTTCTCTCTCCGGCGCAAGGCGCGGCGCAAGTCCTTGAAAATGATGTGGTCAAAGACACGGCCAAAGTCCGCGACGCGGTCGCCTTCCTGCCAGAAGCCGCCACGCTTTACCCGCATTTGACGGCTTACGAAAACCTTGACTATTTCCTCGATCTCGCGGGCATTTCCGCTGACCAGACGACCCTAGACACGGCGCTTGATCGTGTGTCCTTACAAAGCGATGCGCGCTATAATCCCATGGGATCATACTCCAAAGGCATGCGCCAGAAAGTGGCAATCGCTCTGGCGATTTTGCGCGATGCGCCCGTCCTGCTCTTGGACGAACCCACATCGGGCCTCGATCCAATCGCGATTGATGAATTCAATACGCTTGTGCGGGCCCTCGCATCTGAAGGGCGAACCGTCTTAATGGTAACCCACGACGTCTATGGCGCTTGCCAAGTTGCCGACCATATTGGCCTACTGCGGCGCGGCGAAATGGTGGGCAGCTTTGATGCCAAGCCCGGCGCGCCGATTGATACCGCCACCGTCCACGCCGCCTTTTCACAGCGGAGCGCGGCATGAGCGCGGCGACACGCATCGCCCGCGAAGAATGGCGGCAATGGCGTCGGTCCCGCTTGGCGGTCTTTGCACTCTCCATTTTTGCCTTTCTCTTGCTGATCACGACCATCCTGACCGCGACCGGCGTTTTGGAAGATCGCCATGACCGCTTGCACCAACAAGAAGAGGCCGAAGCGACCTTCCTAGACCAACCGGATCGCCATCCGCATCGCATGGTCCATTATGGTCATTATGTGTTTCGCGCCCCGGCCCCTCTGGCCGTGTTTGATCCCGGCGTGGATACAGTCACCGGGCAAAGCATGTTCTTGGAAGGCCACCGCCAAAATAGCGCCATGTTTGCCGATGCCCGTGCCGAAGCACGCACAGGCGGCTTTGGCGCGTTAAGCCCGGCCAAACTCTATCACCTTTTCCTGCCGCTCTTGCTGATCGCGCTCGGCCATGCCGCGATTTTACGCGAACGGGAAAGCCGCACGCTCGGCCCGCTCCTGGCGCAAGGCGTCACAGGCGCGCAGCTTTTCGCCGGCAAGGCCCTGGCCCTAGCCGGCCTTGTGGCCGTGCTGTCTATTCCAGCCCTCGCCGCGAGCCTGATCGGCATTAGCTTGGGCGAGCCGCTGCTTAGCGCTATCGCGCTATATCTGGGGCAGTTACTTTATCTCGGCGTTTGGGCGACACTCATCCTCCTCGTTTCAACAAAGGTGCGTGAACGCGGGCTTGCTTTGGGAGTCCTTCTTTTCGTCTGGGTCGCCACCGCGCTCATCCTGCCTCGCATTGGCGTAACCGCGGCGAGTGCGAGCCTGCCGATCGATGGCAAAATCGCCACGGACATGAAGATGAAAGACGACCTGCGCAAATTGGGCGATGGGCATAATGCCTCTGACCCCGCCTTTGAACAGTTACGCGCCAACCTGCTGGCCGAATATGACGTCGAGTCTGTTGACGAACTTCCGATCAATTTCCGCGGCACGGTCGCGAGCCAATCAGAAGCGGACCTGACCGATACGTTGAACGAATATGCCGAAGCCCGCATGGCGCAAGAAGCGGCGCAGTCTGACAGATTGGACAGGCTCGGCTGGCTTTCGCCTTATCTGGCTGTGGGGTCCGCCACCCGGAACCTCGCCGGCACAGATTTGCGGACCCATCACCGTTTCTTGCGCGAAGCCGAAGGCGTGCGTTTTGCTTTCGTCCAGGGGCTGAACAAAGCGCATATTGAAGAGCTCTCTTACGCGGACGACATTAACCGCAATTCCGGCGAAGAGGGCTGGAAGCGCGCGCGGGTCAGTGCCGAGAACTGGAAAGTGGTTGGCGAATTTCAATTCACGCCCGACCCAGCCACAACACGGCTGAACCGGGCCATGCAGGGTCTTGCGGCCTTAACGCTCTGGTTCGTCATCCTCTTTGGCTTTGGCCTGACTGCGGCGCGGAGGCTCGCCCCATGATGCGCTCAATTTTCAGAGAATGGCGCTTTTTACGGCGCGACCGCGCAGCGTGGCTTTGGCTGGGTCTGGCCTTTATTGTGTCGCTAACGGCTGTAACACTCGGCCTGATCGAAATTGACAATCAGCGTAAAGAACTGGCGGATTTGCAGACACTCGATGCGGCAGAGCGCGCGGTCGTTCTGGCCGAACAATCGGATTGGGGGAGCGCCGGCTATTACACCTTCCACCTGACCGCCGATGCGCCGTCTGATTTTGCTTTCGCCGCGATTGGGAAACGCGATGTCAGCCCGTGGAAGCACCGCGTGCGCATGCTGGCGCTCGAGGGTCAGATTTACGAAACCGACGCCTCCAATCCGGATTTTGCCTTAATCGGGCGCTTTGATTTCGCCTTTATTGCCAGCCTGCTTGCGCCGTTATTCGTGATCTTTCTGCTGTTTGATCTTCGCTCTGGGGAGCGCGCGGCAGGGCGACTGGAATTACTAGAAGCCAGTCAAGGACAACGTAGCCTTTGGCCGATCCGCGCGGGATTAAGAATAGGCCTACTCACTTTGGCTGTTGTGCTGCCGCTCTGGGCAGGGGGCCTTTGGTCCGGGGCTTCAGCCCTTATCATGCTTCTCGCTACCCTCGCTGTCGCACTCTATCTGGTTTTCTGGGGCGTGGTTTCCCTCTATCTGGCCAAGGCCAAATGGACAAGTTCGGTCAATCTGACGGTCTTGCTGGGTGTCTGGCTCGGGCTTTGTGCGGTTCTGCCCGCCATGTTGAACACAGCGATAGACCGCGCCGTGCCTTTGCCGGATGGTGGCGAGATCATGCTGACCCAGAGGGAAGCCGTGAATGATGCGTGGGACCTCCCCAAAGCGGCGACGATGACACCCTTTATTGAACGCCATCCAGACCTTGCCGCCTATGCCGATGTCGGTGAGAGTTTTACGTGGAATTGGTATTATGCCTTTCAGCAAGTCGGCGACCAAACCGCCGAGCCGCTAAGCCAAGCCTATCGTGAAGGTCGTGAAAAACGCGATCATCTGACGGGTCTCGCGTCTTTCATTTCGCCAGCAACGGCGCTGGAGCGCGGACTGGAACGTTTGGCCAAGACAGACACACGCGCCGCGCTTCGCTATGAAGACAGTGTGCGCGATTTCCATGCGGAGCTTCGCGACTATTACTATCCGCGCCTTTTTGAAGAGCGTGAGTTTAGCGTCGACGCCGCGGCGGACTTGCCGCAGTTCGATGTTGACGAAAAAACAGAGACGCGCTCCTAAGCCGCGCGTCCAAGCCCCATGCGTGACAGCAAGCCGTCTTTGTCGACAAACTGATGCTTTAACGCCGCCCCAATATGGAGCAGGAGCAGCGCGAAAAACAGCTTCCCGCCAATTTCGTGCGTGGTCTTCCAGAATGTGACTTCCGCCTCCCCTTTCGGCAAAGGCAAATGCGGCCAAGGGATAAGGTCGAATAGGACCGTGGGGATCGGCAGCGGACTGGCGCTGACCATGGCCCAACCCAGAAGTGGCATGCCGATCATCAAGATATAGAACAGCCAATGCGTCGTATGGCTGACGGTTTTCTGCCAAGCGGGCGTGTCTGCTGGCAGAGGCGGCGGGCGGTGTCGCAGACGCCAATAGAGCCGAGCGAAGGACAGGAACAGCACCGCTATCCCGAAGCTTTTATGCCACGGATAAATGTCAAAGCGGTTGGGTACGCCCTCTGTGGTCATCAGCACGCCTGTCGCCAGCAGCCCAATCAGCGCGATTGCGAGCGTCCAGTGAAAGGCGATCGCCACGCGCGTATAGCGCGAGGCCGACCGGGCAAGCGGGGCTGCAACCGCCTCTGACATAATTAGTCGGCCTTCTGGAACTCGATCTCCATCACAAGGTCGACTTCATCGCCCACAGCCGGCGCATATTTACCAACGCCGTAATCAGAGCGTAGCAGAGAGCCCGTCCCGCTAATCCCGAACATATCTTTGCCAGAACGGAAGTGCTGGCCGATTTTATTGATTCGTCCGTCAAAGCTGATTTCACGGGTGATATCTTTGATCGTGAGGTTGCCCGTCACCGTGCCCGTTCCGCCGGGTCCAATATCAACCGACGTGCTTTCAAACACGATTTCTGGATAGTTTTCGACGTCGAAGAAATCCGCGCTTTTTAGGTGATCGTCAAAGGCCGGCACCATGCTGTCAATGCTGTCGGCGGGAATGACAACGCGTAAGGTCGCCTCTTCGGGCGCGGCAGGATCATAATTCACGGTCGCTTCAAACGCGCTCCAGCGCAGGATCGGCTTGGAGAAGCCCTGGTGGTCGTAAGAAAACTGGATGTAGGCGTGGCCGTCTTCATCGACATAGGTGCCCGCGGGCAATGTGCTCAGATCAGCTGATCCAGGCATCATACCACCATGGTCTTCGCCGTTATGGCGTCCTGCGGTTTCGACGCTGCCCGCGACGGCGGTGACCGCGTCATTGGCGGCTTCTGTGACCGATCCAGTTTCCGCCGCGCAGGCGATAAGAAGAGGCACTGTGGCCAGTAGAGCGAGTTTTTTCATCGGGAAGTCTCCGTGTTTATAGAGCAGTATCATAGTTACGCCGTTCATAGGTGCGAAGTTTCGCCTCGAACAAGCTCCAATCGTCATGCTCATCAATTTGTGACCAAAGCGTGCCGATCTCTTCATAGAGAAGGCTGGCCGGTTTTTCTGTTTCCGGGCGCGGGGCACAGGGCTCAAATCGGACATAGGCCGCCTTCCAATCCCCCCACACACTATCGGGATAGTCCTGCAAAGGCGCTGGGTTCGGCCCGCCGCACCAATCATGGAAAAAATCCGGCCAGCGCGCCTGGCTGTCTTTCAGGGCTGTCAGCGAGAGCGCCAGAAACTCTGTCGCGCCGTCCCCTATATCCAGCCCCAACCGACGAAACCAATGTCGAACCATCGCCGCGCTATATTCGTCCGCATAATCATCCAGCGCCGCGATAAGGGCTTGATCGTCTTCAATCAGGCTTAAGCTCTGCGCCAATTGTGCCAGGTTCCAACCCATCGCTTCGGGTTGCCGTCCAAACGCATACAGCCCGCCATGATCGAAATAGGCCGCGGTGAACGCCGGGTCGAAATAGGGCAGAAAACGATACGGTCCAAAGTCGAACACTTCGCCCGTAATGTTCATATTATCCGTATTCATCACGCCGTGAACAAAGCCGCCCGCCATCCAGCTGGCGACCAGATCGGCGCTGCGTTCCATCACCGCGCGCAGCAGGTCCGCCGGACGTTCCGCCTCGGGATAGAAATGGGTGCGACAATAATCGACGAGCTTTTCTAGGTTATCTGTGCGCCCAAAAAAGGCCTGCCGCTGAAACGTCCCGAAGCGGATATGGCTGTGCTGCAAACGGGTCAGGACAGCCGAGCGCGTCGGCGACGGCTCATCATGTCGGGTCAGGCTTTCGCCTGTCTCAATCAGGCAGAAAGACCGCGATGTGTTCACGCCCAAATGTTCCAGGTAGCGCGTGGCCAGCACCTCCCTCACCCCGCCCAGCAGCGTCAGCCGCCCATCGCCCCGCCGCGAATAAGGCGTGGTGCCAGAGCCTTTCGTGCCAAAGTCCAGCAGGCGTCCCTGCGCGTCCCGACATTGCGCAAAGAGAAAGCCGCGTCCATCGCCGATCTCGGGATTATAGTTCCGGAATTGATGGCCGTGATAGCGCAGGGCGAGCGGGTCCGGCAGAGAGCCGTCAAAGGCCTCGAACCGCCCAAAGCGGGCGGTCCAATCCAAATCTGTCAGCCCAAGGGACGCCGCGCTGTGTTCATCGGCATAGCGCAAAGTGTGCTGCGGAAACTCTGCCGCCTCAACAGGATCATAGAAATCCTCGCCGAGGCTTAGGATGGCGTTATCAGGCTGAAAGTTCATACGCGCCTAGATACGGCCCAAGCACGAAAAGCGCGCGTCTATTGGGGCGCTTTGCTCAGATCGATGTGATCCGGGAATTGCTGGCGTAGAAACTCGCCCGCTTCCAAGGGGATAGTTCCGGCTTTTGGAAAGGCTTTGGCGAAGTTGAGGAAGCCATGCGGCATGGTCTTTTCATAGCGGTGAACCACGCTCACGCCTTGAGCGCGCATATTTTCGGCATAGGCCTTGCCTTCATCGCGCAGGGGGTCGAGCCCACAGGTAAGCACCCAAGCGGGCGGCAGGCCCTTCAGGTCCGTTTCAAACAAGGGCGACACGCGCGGATCATGTGGGTCTGCGCCCGCTACATAGTTTTCTTGAATATATTTCAGCGCGACCGTGCCGATTTGTAGCCAATCTTGCGGTCCCGGATTGGGCGGCTTGGCATCGACGAGCTGCATTAGTGGGTAGAGTAAGAGCTGCGCGCGTAATTGGTTGCGGTATTTCTGCGCGGCATAGGCGGCCAGGTTCCCGCCCGCACTATCGCCGCCAATCGCGACATTATCCTTGCACACACCCCGCGTGCCGCCCCGGCCGGATAAAGCCCATTGCAAGACCGTATCCACATCTTCGACCGCCGCTGGAAAGGGATGCTCTGGTGCCAGACGATAATCGACAGAGACCACCCGGCAGAGCGAAGCATTGGCCAGCCGCCGGATAATCCCTTCATGGGTCCCAGTATCACAGGTTACAAACCCGCCGCCATGCACATAGATCAGGGTTGGGCCAATGTCGGCGATCGGACCAAAGGGCACGAAATATTGGACTTTCACGCCGTCGATCAGAAATTCGTCCGTGTGACGCATTTCCGGGCCCGGCGCATCAAAGCGCCGTGTGGCGGAACGGAAATTGTCTTGAAATTTGTCAAGAAAGTCGTCGTCCGGCGTCAGCTTGCGCATCTGATCAGACCAGGCATCTTGTAAAGAGCCTGAGAGCGACTCAAGAAATGAGAGGGGTTTGTTCACGTGTGCTTACATAAGCGCTTTACCCGCGCCTCACCACTGTTTTTCTGCGATTGGTTTCAGACCTCGGCCAGATAGACTGGCGCGGGATCACCACTTAACGGGAATCTGCTCGCCTGTTTCGGGATCAACATAGTAAGGCGCGCTATTGGGATCTGAAGGCGCAAGGTTTTCCCCTAACTCAAACGGCTGCGACGGTACTTGCGGCGTGCTATACGGGATAGGGACATCCATAGGCGCGCTGCGCATGGGCGCCGGAATAGCCGTACTGTCCTGCTGCGGCAGCGGGGCAGAGGTCACAAAATCAGGTAAATCACGCTGAATAGGCGCGCCGCCAAATTGCTGGCTTAGCTCTACCTGACGTTCAATCGGCAGGTCCGCAATACGGGCATAGGAAATCACTTCGCGCGTGCCACGCGTGAGGCTCGCAATCCGAGCTGCGCGCTCAAGTTCGGCCTGAGTGCGCGCCACACCGAGCAGGTAGACAATCCCGTCATGGGTTTCGACGTTGAAGTTACGGCCTTTTACATATTTGTCCGCGACGAGGCGCGCGCGGACGGATTTTTCAAGGATACCGTCTTTGGCACTTCGAACAAAGCCCTGCTTATCCTTGACCATAACCTCGTTTCCGACCTGTTCGATCTGCGGCGCGGACCATGCAATACGGGCCGCTTCGATCCGGTCTTCCTGACGCGGGACATTACCAGACAGCACGACAACGCCTTCGGCAACATCAACATCCACCCCGCCCAGAGAGTAATCATAGGCGCGTTTCAGGCGCGCTTCGATCGCGCGTCCCGCATTCACATCATTGAGCGAACGGACGAAACTTCGTTCGTCATTCTTAGCAACACCGGCCGTTGCGACAGCGCAACCCGAGAGCATGGCAGCAGAAAGAAGAAGTGTCAGAGCCTGTTTCATAGGCGCAAGTGTGACGGAACAGGGTCAACACGGCGTTAACATTACCAGCCGCGAAACACGTCCTTTTGGTGAATTATCCGCCATGAACCGATCACACTGATGACGTCATAGCGCAGAGAATAGCCCTCACGCACAAAAGACGGATGGGCCGCAAGCCATGCCTCACCCGCCCGAATAATGCGTTCTTCGGACCGCGCCGTGACGGGATCAACGGCGTGGGCGGCCTTGGCGCGTTGCTTGACCTCTATGAAGGCAAGGACTTTGCCCCGACGGACGATCAGGTCAATTTCTCCCGCGCGGACTTTGTAGCGCCGGGCCAAAACACGGTAGCCCCGCAAGGTTAGCCAGATCGCCACACATGTTTCCGCGCGGCGCCCGGCTTTCTCGGCCTGTTGGCGTGTGCGGCCCAAGCTTATGTCTCTATCTTCAAGGACAAGCCGAGGGCATAGAGCTCTCGCTTGCTCCAGCCCGACACTTCGGCCACTTCCGCGCAAGCCGCTTTCAACTTCATTTCCGTCAGACGGTCGCGCAGCGCATCGCGGGCCATATCCCCGCTCCAGCGCTCGTCCTCTGGCGGGGCAATAATCAGCACGATTTCCCCGCGCGGCGGGTCGTCCACGACGCCCCGAGCCAGATCCAATAACGATCCTCGTCGGGCTTCTTCAAAGGTCTTGGTCAATTCGCGGGCCAAAACAGCCTGTCGATCCCCTAAGCCCTTCGCCAAAGCCTTCAACGTCGCCTCAATGCGCGATCCGGCTTCGAATAAGAGCAGTGTCGCCGGCACTTGGCGCAAGCTGTCAATCATGCGCGCACGGTGGGATGTTGTGCGCGGTAAAAATCCGGCAAAGTGAAAGCGATCACTGGGCAGACCCGATTTGACGAGGGCGCTTAGCACGCTACTCGCGCCGGGCACGGGAAAAACAGCAATATCCGCGTCAATCGCGGCGCGCACCAGCCGAAAGCCGGGATCAGACACCATGGGCGTCCCGGCATCGGAAACCAGTGCAATCGTTTCGCCCTTGCGTAGGCGTTTGACGATAGCGGACACGCGCTTTGCCGCATTATGGTCATGATAGGCGCTCAAGCTGGCCTCTATGCCATATGCTGCTAATAATTTGCCCGTGACGCGCGTGTCTTCGGCCAGAACCATGTCGGCGGCACGCAAGACATCCAGCGCCCGCAGGGTAATATCCCGCAAATTTCCGATCGGCGTTGCAACAATATACAGACCCGGTTCAAGTTGGATATTGGACGGGGCTGCAAGATCGTCCTTTGCAGTAATCTCGTCAGACGCGTATTGCAGAGCGTCCGGCTCGCTTGTAGGGCGTGTAGGAATGACCGGACCTTTCAACATGTTCGGTAGATGGGAGACTATGACGTCTATGCGTGAGCTATCCTGCTTTGCCAAGCGTACTCTTACGGGCCTGAGCGCGAGTATCGCCGCTTTGATCCTAAGCGCCTGCACAACAGTTCCTGTCGAGCCGCCACGTCCGACGGGGCCTATTATTGAGCGTCCGGTTGACCCGCAACCGTCAACGCCGACCGGTACAGAGCCAGAAATCCCAGCAGAAGAGATCGTCGAGACACCCATCGATGAAAGCCCCGAGCCGCCTGTCACAGAGGCGCCTTACGTTTATGACCGGGACGGGTTGACGCCGCCGCATATGCGTGGCCGCGAAGTTAAGCGATTAGCGCTTCTGCTTCCCTTTTCGACCAATCGCACGCGACTGCGCGAAGAAGCCAATGCCATGTTCCAAGCTGCGGAATTAGCGGTTTTTGAACGCGCAGAGGCCGATGTCGTCCTGATCGCGCTGGATACAAAGGGCACGCAAGACGGCGCGCGCTCCGCCGCCCGCGCGGCACTTGCCCAAGGGGCGGATGTGATTCTGGGTCCGATTATTGGCAGCAATAGCCGCGCTGCCGCGTCTGAAGCGCGCCGCAGCAGTACACCCGTGATCAGCTTTTCAAATGACCAACGCGCCGCCGGTAATGGCACATATTTGCTGTCCTTTCCGCCTGAAATGGAAGTCGAGCGCGTTGTCCGACACGCCGCCAGCCAAGGCGTAACCCGCTTTGCCTATCTTGGCCCGGATGATGCTTATGGGCGTCGTGTCCGCGCCGCTTATGCGGCGGCCGTGCAAAGGGTTGGCGGGCAGATCACCGCGTCAGAGACATATCAAGGCAATGATATTGGCGTCATGCAGGCCCCGGCACAGCGACTGGCGGAATATTACCGCGCGGAAGAACTCAAAGCGCGTGAAAATGGCGGTCTGACCCCGTCGGCCTTTGAAGCCATTATGCTGCCCGAAGGCGGCACGGCTTTGCGTTCCCTTGCGCCGCTCTTGCCTTTTAATGGCGTCGATCCTGCCCGCGTCCAATTTCTCGGCACCTCACGCTGGAATGATGAAGAGATCGTCCGCGAGCCCGCTCTGGGTAACGGGATTTTCGCCACAGCCGACAAAGACGCCAGCGCCCGCTTCGCCGAAAGCTATGAACGCGCTTATGGCGAAGCGCCCAGCGCCCTGTCCACCCTCGCCTTTGATGCGGTTGCCATCGGCGCCTATGTCGCAACAGGTGATCCGAAAGATCGCGCCCAACGTCTTGAAGCCCCAGATGGCTTTTACGGGGCAGATGGTTTCTTACGCTTTGGGCCGGATGGCCGACCCGAACGGGGACTGGCTGTCTATCGCATCCAAAATGGCAGTTTCCGCCTGGAAGACCCCGCCCCGCGCGGGGTTACGCCAGAAGGCTAAGCGCCGTAAGTTAAAGGTCTGGTCAATCCGAT
>CAZSUW010000035.1:0-2416 GCA_964610115.1 uncultured Algimonas sp. | reverse complement strand
GCGGGGTTACGCCAGAAGGCTAAGCGCCGTAAGTTAAAGGTCTGGTCAATCCGATCGGGCAGCCTTTGATTGGCCCGCATTTAATTGGCGAGACCTTAACGGGATCGCCAAACCCTAACTCTATTTAACCACGCCTCCTAACGGGGCCTTAGTGTGCATGCGCTATGGCCCTATCCTAAGAGTGGACCCGACAGAGGTCTGCCTTAGGTGAAGAGGTGAACATGTCGGCACATGCCCAGACCGCTATGGCCTATCAGCCTGCCGGACGTTTGATCGGCGTGCTGAATGCCGCGCAAGACCCGTCTTGTCAGTCACAACTCCTCGGCGCGACACTCCGCTTGGCCCGGAAAGCCGCTAGCCGCGGAGAGACAGTCTTGCTGCTGGACGGCACAGACGGGGCGCTGATGGAACGCGCTGGTGTGCTTTATTCTCGCACCATGGATGATCACCTGGCCGGCCGATGCGCGCTTCGCGACGCGCTTTTCGTCACCGCCAATGAACATTTCAGCGCCACGGTTTTAAGCCCGGACGGCCTTGCCGATGCCCTTGGCACACTTGCGGGTTTGTCTCTGTCTTATGATTGGGTCTTTTGTGTTGGACCGATTGGCTTGACCCCAGCGCAAGTCCGACTCGCTGCTGGCGCGGATACGTGCCTGCTGGGCTATGATACGCGCCGCGATGGGTTCATGCGCGCCTATTGGGCGATTGAAGCCGTGCGTCGCCGCCAGAATCGGTTCGACCCACTTATGCTCTCAACAGGCCCGCTGGACGATTCTGTTGAAACCGCCATTATGCTGCGGGATGTCGTCCGGGATCACCTCGGCGCGCCGCCTGCCTATGCGGGTCATGCTTTGGATGCGGGCCTGCCAGAGGCGGGTCTGGAACGCCTGCGCCAGCTCTGTGACGGCCCCGATACACAAAGCGCGACAGCGTAAAATCCGAACAAACAAAAAACTTTGCAGGAAATAGCCGTGACCCCCGTTTGAGTGTATGGAAACACTTATACAGGAGACACGACATGCGACGGTCTATAACTTTATCTTTGGTCTTGCTGGGCGCCACAGGCTTGATCGCGGCGGGTCCGGCGGCTGATCTAAACCAAGACGGCCAAGTCACACGCGCCGAATTTATGGCGGCTAGCGATGCCCGCTTCGCCGCTGCCGACACGAATTTCGATGGCTTTATCACGAAAGAAGAACGCCGCGCTTTGGGCGAAGCCAAAGCCGATGAACGCGCGCTAGAACGCTTTCAGCGCGCTGATTCAAACGGAGATGGTTTTGTCTCTGAAGCGGAAATGCGCGCCGCCCGCGAGGCCGGTGATGCAAAACGGGACGCGAAACGCGAAGAGCGCCGCGCCCGCATGATGGAGCGCGTCGACACGAATGGTGACGGCCAAGTCTCTGACGCGGAACGCGCGGCCGCCCGGGACGCCATGCGCGCCAAGCGCGCGGAACGCCGTGCCCAAGCTGGTGATCGGGCCCAAGGCGGTCCAGAGGGGCGTCGCGGTGGTCAAAAAGGCCGTAAAGGCCCGAAACTTGACGCGGATGGCGACGGACAAATTAATGCGCAGGAATATCGCGCCGGCGCGGAAATGCTCTTCGATCGCCTCGACGCCAATGGTGACGGCGTATTGACCCAAGGCGAGGGCCGCAAGCGCAAGAAAAAACGTCGCCGGTTTGGCCGCTAGCCCAACGATGTTCACCCCTCATCGTGCTGGCTAAAGTCACAGACCCGGATAGCGACCTCCTCCCGGCTTTACGTCGGGGGGATCAACGCACCTTTAAGACGCTCATGCAACGGCGTTTGGAAACCGTCCATCGTCTGGCTTACCGCCTGCTGGGTGACGAGTTTGAGGCCGAAGATGTGGCGCAAGAGGCGTTCTTAAAACTGTGGAAAGCCGCGCCCGATTGGCAGGAAGGCAAAGCGAAACTTTCCACATGGCTCTGCCGCGTGGCGACCAATGCCTGTTATGACCGCCTGCGCAAGAAACGACCCTCACTGCCCGGCGAGATGCTGGAGCCCACAGATGAGCGCCCCGGCGCGCTGAGCCTGATTGAGACCCGTCAACGCTGGGACGCGCTGCAAACGGCGATGATGTCGATGCCGGATAAGCAACGCACCGCCCTGTCGCTGTGCTATGATCAGGCCCTGCCCCAAAGAGAGGCCGCATTGATCATGGAGATGAGCGAGAAGGCCTATGAATCCCTTCTGGTTCGCGCCAGAAAGGCCTTAAAAGAGAAAGTGAGCGACCATGTCTAAGGATGATCTACACACCCTCTTTGAACGCAGTGACGTTCCCGCCCCCCGTACCGATCTGGCGGACCATATTCTGGCGGCCACTGAAAATAGCACGCCTGAAGCCGCCCCGAAAGCCGCAAATGACAATCCCCCTTGGGGCCGTATCACCGCCGCGATC
>CAZSUW010000034.1:0-25560 GCA_964610115.1 uncultured Algimonas sp. | reverse complement strand
TTTTGAGGGCACGTCTGCCTTAAAGGGCGGAAATGAGGCGGGCCTGTTCAGTTTGCGTTTAATGATAAGTGCACTAGGCTCAAACACATGCTCGGAAAATTAGCTTCTATTGTCACAGTCATTTTCTGTCTCGCGTTTGTTGGCTTGGTTTTTCTATTGCCCCAAAAGGCAAACGGTAGAGCAACGCCGGCGCCGCCTAAGCTGACAACAGACATCTTTGTGAGAATTATTAAGACGGACCCAAATGAACCTGAATTGCGAAAAGGCTACATAGAACTGTTTGAGGAAAGGGCTGGGACCTTTCACTTATATAAGCGTTTTCCAATTTGTACTTGGTCTGGAAGGCTGGGACCAAAGCTACGCGAAGGTGACGGCCAATCACCTGAGGGATTTTATTTTGTCAATCAGAATAGCTTAAATCCAAACTCATCCTACCATCTCTCATTCAATCTAGGTTTTCCAAATACATTTGATCGCGCTCATGGTCGTACAGGTAGCTTCCTTATGGTTCATGGCGAATGCTCATCAATTGGATGCTACGCTATTGGAAATCCGGGCATTGAGACGCTTTACGGTGAAGTGGAAGGTGCTTTGGAACGCGGACAGCCCTTTGTGCGGGTCCATAGTTTCCCATTTCCGATGACAGAGCAAAATCTGGAAATGCATGAGGATGACCCAAACATTGAGTTTTGGAAAAACCTGAAGGACGGTTGGAATTGGTTTGAAACCAAGCGAATCCCACCCAATGTGACAGTGGTGGATGCGGCTTATGTCTTCTCGGAAGACCCTTAATACAACTTGTGGGGAAAGTACACCACGCCTAGAGCTGTCTACGTGACCGCCACCCGCCGCATCATGGGCCTTGACCCTTCCATCGTCGCTTGCGGCTGGGGTGTGATTGATGTGCGTGGGTCAAAGATGTCCCATGTCGCGCATGGCGTGATCCGCCCCCCTAAGGGTGAGCCGCTTGTAAGCCGTCTCGCTTTTCTTTTCGATGCAATCACAGAAGAGATCGTGGCGCACGGCCCGACGGAAGCCGGAGTCGAAGAAGCCTTTATGAAAGACAATGCCATGAGCGCCCTCAAGCTTGGTCAGGCAAGGGCAGCGTGCATCCTCGCCTCTACGCAACAAGGCTTGATTGTGGGCGAATATGCGGCGCGATTGGTCAAAAAGTCCATCGTTGGCACCGGGGCGGCCGATAAGGCCCAAGTCGCGCATATGATGAACCTGCTACTGCCCGGGGCGAATGTGAAAGCGGGCGATGCGGCAGACGCGCTCGCCATTGCGATCACACACGCCAATCACTGGCGCGGATAAGCGCGCGGGCTTTGCCTTTCTGGCTCGGCGTCCTATGCGGACCTTATGAACTCGCCCTTCGAATCGCAGAAACGGTCTTATCCATGATCGGGATGTTATCTGGAACCTGCCTGATGTCTGGTACGGGCGAAGCGATCATTGATTGCAACGGTGTGGGCTATCTGGTGCGCTGCGGTGTTCGGGCGCTGCGCGACTTACGCGAAGGCGAACCCGCGCGACTGCATATTGAAACCCATGTGCGTGAACAGTCGATCACGTTGTTCGGTTTTACATCCGAGGAAGAGCGCGCATGGTTCGAGAGACTGCAAGCCGTGCAGGGTGTTGGACCCAAAGCGGCGCTGGCTATCCTCGATGTTCTCACGCCCGGCGATATTATGAGCGCAGCGGCGCTAGAAGATAAAACGGCCTTTGCGCGCGCGTCCGGCGTCGGACCTAAACTGGCGGGACGAATCGCGGTCGAATTATCTGGAAAAGCGCCACCTGTGGGGCGGGGTTATGCGCCCGCCTTTACGCCGCCGAGTGCTGGGGCGGTGGATGCGGCAACCCGCACAGAAGGACTGTCCGATATGCGCCTACGCAATGATGCAGTCAGCGCGCTGGTCAATCTCGGCATCGGTCAGAGCGAAGCTTTGCGCGCTGTCGCAGAAAGCTACGCGACATTTGATGATGATCCGCCACTTGATGATCTGGTAAAGGCATCGCTCAAGGCGTTGGGGTCCTAAGCGCCTATGGAAGATCGCCTGACATCTGCTGATACACAACCCGGTGACGTGCGGGACCGTGCGCTTCGCCCGCTCAGTTTTGATGATTTTCGCGGGCAGGCCAAAGCGATTGCTAATTTGCGTGTTTATGTGTCGGCGGCGAAGCGCCGGGGCGAACCCCTAGATCATTTGCTACTGTCCGGGCCGCCGGGGCTGGGCAAAACAACGCTCAGCCAGATTGTGGCGCGAGAGCTAGGCGTCAATTTCCGCGCAACCTCTGGCCCAATCATCAGCAAAGCGGGTGATCTGGCCGCGCTGCTAACCAATCTTGAACCTAATGATGTGCTGTTCATTGATGAAATCCACCGTCTCAATCCGGTGGTCGAAGAAGTGCTCTATCCAGCCATGGAGGATTATGAGCTCGATCTGATCATTGGCGAAGGCCCGGCGGCGAGATCGATCAAGATTGACCTGTCTCCCTTTACGCTAATCGGGGCGACCACGCGGGCGGGCTTGCTCGCAACGCCTCTGCGCGACCGTTTTGGTATCCCGGTCCGGCTGGAGTTTTACTCCAAAGAAGACCTCAAGGACATCGTCTCGCGCGCGGCGGGAAAGCTCGGCCTGGCTATGACAGATGACGGTGCGGCGGAGATAGCAGGCCGGGCGCGCGGCACACCGCGTGTGGCCGGGCGGCTATTGCGGCGGGTGCGGGACCTGACGGAGCATGAAGGCCTTGCGGTGGTCGATGCGGTTGCGGCGGACAAGGCGCTTAACCGCCTGGGCGTCGATCATCTGGGTTTGGACGCGCAGGATAAGCGCTACCTCAAAGCGCTGTGCGAAATGTTTGGTGGCGGACCCGTTGGCGTCGAAACCATGGGTGCCGCACTGGCCGAGGCCCGTGATGCGTTGGAAGACGTGATCGAGCCTTACTTGATCCAACAAGGCTTTATCATGCGAACGCCACGCGGTCGCGTCGCGACGCCACATGCCTATGCACATTTGGGGCTGGATGCGCCTGCGTCTGTGCCGACTGGCGACTTGTTCGGGTCTGATGATGACGGATGAGGAAGAGCCAACTGTAAGATCTGAAGCCGAACGCTGGGGCGTGTTCGGCTATTGGATGCGCAGGGTGATCGGTCCAGCTGGGGCGGTTGTTGTTTTCTACGCTTCTGTCTTTAGTTTGCCGTCACTTATGACCAGTCAGGCCCCACCGATTGATGGCGGGGATATGGGGCGGGTCTTTTTGATCTCGATAGCGGTCTTTGCTGTATTAGCCGTCTTACTGGATTATCGCGAAAAGCGAAAGAAAGGGGACAGCCATGAAGGATGAAGACGCCCGCATCCCCGACGCCGACCGCCCGCCATTGGGCTATTTTACGGGCCGGGTACACCGCTTCCCGATCCGCGTTTTCTATGAAGACACAGACTTTTCCGGTGTTGTCTATTACGCCAACTATCTGCGGTTTTTAGAGCGGGCGCGTTCCAGCTTCTTTCGCCTTGCTGGGATAGGTCATGCTGAACTGTTAGAGCGTGACCCGCCGCTCGCCTTTGTCATACGCAAAATCAATCTCGACTATCGAAGCAGTGCCCGGATCGATGATGTGCTGTCGGTCGTGACGACCTATGATCATTTCCAAGGCGCGCGTTTGCTCGTCAGTCAAAGTATCGAACGAGACGGGCAAGTGATCCTGACTGCCGACAGCGAAGCGGCTTGTATCGACCTCACCGGACGCCCAAGACGCGCACCGAAAGAGATGATTGAGAAGTTACGGCCTTATTTGGTTGGAAATTAAGTGCTGGAGAGCCCAATTATTTAAGAGTGTTGACGGGTATTTTTAATGAAAAAACTTCTTATAGCGTTTGGAATTTCACTGCTGATAGTCCCGTTTCTTTGGCTGTCGTTTAGTGGTTCAGCTTCTAGGTCAGTGGTTGTCAGTGATCTAAATCAAGCGCCTGATGTTGATCTTATGACCACGTTTGATTTTCAAATGGGCTATGATCACAAAGAGTTTTACAACCGCGGTCGCGCCGTCGCATTGCGGTATGAGGTAGAGGCGTCGGGTCTTCAGATAAGCAAAGGGTATTCGTCAGATCCGATCGTCAATATTGGCCATGTTGAGGCGGCCGGACCGAGTGTCATTTGGTATTTTCCAATGGATGCTCAGTTTTTGCGCTCGCGACTTCAGCTTGGGTTAGATGTTGTTGAGGGGAGGCGCTGGCAAGGGGATCTCGTACTTGTGACTCCGGACGATAGTAATGAGGATGGCAGGTTAGATCGGGACGATCGGACAGATCTCTACTTCAAGCATCCCGAAAAATCTATTCGTCCGTTAAAGTCAAACATTACTGATGTTGAGATTATTGGTTCTTCTGGAACCGAGTATACACTGCTTTTAAAGAGGGATGATGTTCCTTTCTTGGCCAGCTTTGATGCCGCTATAGGTGAATTGAAGGAGCCGGTTCGTGTCAAACGTGTCGGTGAATAGTATGGTATTTCGCGATCACCTCTTCCTCCTGCCACCCGGGTTTGAAGATCGGGACGAACGGCAATATTGCCCGGAATGCGCGGAAGTCTGGGGCTATCTCGCCTACTACCCAGCCCTCAGGGAAACAGTTGAAATTATCTACCAACCACTAGCCCACCCCCGACCCGGTTTGGTTGAAAAGCTGGGCGAGGGGAGGTGGAATTGTCCCACACTTGTTTTGGCGCCCTATAGTCCTGATGGTCCGGCAGTCGAAAAGGCGCAGGGACAGCGTTATATCGATAGTGCGCGGGGCATAGCGCGCTATTGGCATGCCCTTTACGGAACCGCGCTGTCCCGTTGAAGACATACCTAGCCCTGCCGTGTTTGGGTCGGCACAAAATTTGCATGGCCTGTTTGAATGGTCTCTCTGTTGATTGAGATGACGCATTTGAAAACGCGCAGGATTTTTCAACAGCCTCGCGTCGGTCAGTGTGCAAAGGATAGTCGAAGGCACGATGGATATTTCGAAACGAGATCGGTTGAGATTGCTTGCTGGGGCGGGCGCGGCTTATCTAACAGGGTGTAGCGGGGGCGGTAGTGCGGTCGATCGTTTGTTTGAGCCTATATTGCCTGTCAGCCCGCCTCCTCCTCCTGCACAGCCTGCTTCAACAGCCTATGTGCCAACCATTGGTGAATTGCGGGATCAGTATCGGTCAAGTTTTGCCGTCGGCGCCGCGATACAGCCTCGTGCTGTCGTCAGCGGGTCTGACGACGCAAAGATCCTTTCGGAACAATTTAGCTCAATCACAGCCGAAAATGTGATGAAGCCGGCAAGCCTCGCGCCAAGCGAAGGGACTTACACGTTTGAAGAGGCTGACCGCTTGGTCGATTTCGCCATCGCAAACGGAATGCAGGTCAGAGGCCATGCCCTCTTATGGCATATCGCGACGCCAGACTATTTCTTCGAAGGAACCCCAACGCAGGTTAGAGACAGGCTGGAACGTTACATCACGGATGTTGTGACGCACTTTAAGGGACGCGTTTTTGCGTGGGATGTCGTCAATGAGGTCGTGAATACGATCTTCGATCCTCCAGGTCTCTATCGGCAGTCTGAATGGTTCCAAGCCGCTGGCGGTAAAGACTATATCGATTGGGCCTTTCAAGCGGCGCGGGCGGCTGATCCAGATGCGCTACTTTTCTTGAATGATTATAACACTGAGACGCCTGAAAAACTGCAACGTGTGATAGACGTTGTGCGAGATCTCCAAGATCGCGGCATTCCGATTGATGGCATTGGCCACCAAATGCACATCAATGTCGATAGGGCGGCGGAGGACGTATTGGCGGCGATTGATGGTGTTGATGAGCAATTTATGGGTCTTATCAATCATGTCACAGAGCTCGACATTTCGCTCTACAATGATCCCGGTTCGTGTTGGGAAACGGGTACAAATTGCCAGCCTGACTTCAATGGAAATGTCCCCCAATCCCTTATTGACGCGCAGGCGCAGCAATATCGTGACATTTTCCAAGGCCTTGCCGAACGACCCAGTGTAACGTCAGTGACGACTTGGGGGCTCTCGGACGGCGATAGCTGGTTGAATAGCAATCCGGTAGAGCGTTTCAATTCACCCTTGCTTTTTGATCGCGATAAAGCGCCGAAGACGGCGTTTCGTGCCATCACCGATCCAGATTTCGTGATTTAGTCGCTGATTTAAGGCGTATATTAGAGGGTGTGGATGGTGGGCGATACTGGGATTGAACCAGTGACCCCTGCCGTGTGAAGGCAGTGCTCTCCCGCTGAGCTAATCGCCCGATGTGTCCATCGTGGCGGGCGCTATGGCGATGCTGTTGTATTTCGTCAAGACTGAAGGCCACAAGGTGAAGGCCTTGCTTACCGGCACAAATTTTACGACAATTTGTCAGGATTTCTGTCATTTTCGTGTTACATTTGGAAAGATGACGTGACAAAATGTCGAAATACGGTGTGATAAGCCGATGAAAATAGTTTGATATGTGCGCGTGAATGGTGGGGCGCCACAGCCACGAAGCCGACTGAGTGTTCTCAGTCTAACGTTACCTAAGGTAACGGTGTGAGAGAGATCAGTATGACCGAGCCGACGCCTACAGCTCGCGGAATCCCCCTACGACATGGCGATTTCCCGACCCTCGTTGAGGCTTTAGACTATGCCGCGACGGGCAAGACCGGCCTGAACTACTATGATGGCCGTGGACGCCTGGTTACGGGTTTGCCCTATGCAGAGCTCCGAGACCGCGCCATTGATCTGGCTTGTCGACTCGTAGAATTTGCCCCGAAAAATGCCCGCATCGGTATCGCGGCTGTGTCGACACCTGAGTTCGCGGAGCTATTCTTTGCCTGCCAATATGCGGGCCTTGTTCCTGCGCCGCTACCCTTACCTGTGACGCTGGGAGGGCGGTCATCCTATGAACGTCAACTCGAGCGCATGGCGGATACAGGAGACTTCTTTGCGCTTTTTGCACCCGCTGCGATGGAACCGATCATGAGCAGCGCGCTAAATGATGCTGCCATGCCGGTCCTTACTTTTGATGAGGTCAAAGCGCTTCCGAAAGGGAAGGCGCTTCGGCCTTTTGGTCCAGATGATCTTTGTTACATTCAATACTCTTCCGGCTCATCCTCTTCTCCTAAGGGCATTATAGGGACCCAGCTAAGCGTGACGGCGAACTGTCACGGTATTGCAAAACATGGCCTGAAAGTCGTTGAAAGCGACCGCGGGACCAGCTGGTTACCACTTTACCACGATATGGGTCTGATTGGATTTTTGCTGACGCCCATGATGTGTCAACTGTCCGTTGATTTTATGGACCCAACTGATTTTACGCGCCGTCCGATTACGTGGTTGCAGTTGATCCATGATCATCGCGGAACACTCTCATATTCGCCAACCTTTGGTTATGAGCTTTGTGTCCGCCGCTGGCGTGGTGACCGCGACTTAGATCTATCCTGTTGGCGAGCCGCCGGGATTGGCGGCGATATGGTTCGACCGGAACCCTTGACGGAATTTGCGGAGCTGTTCGGGTCAATGGGATTTGCCGAAACCGCTTTTACGCCGTCCTACGGATTGGCCGAAACGACTTTGGCCGCAACCTTCGCGCCTTCAGGCCAAGGTCTTTTGAAGCATACGATCGATATGGACCGGTATGAACGGACCAATGAAGTGATCGAAGTTAGCGATATAACCTCTGTTGATCATGCCCGGACTTTTGTGGCTTGCGGCATGAAATTGCCGGGTCACGATATTGAAATTCGGGATTTCGAAAATCGCGTTATCGAAGCAGATGAAAACCGCGTAGGCCGGATTTGCCTGAAAGGCCCCAGTGTCTCTCCGGGATATTTCCGAAATAGCCAAGCGACAGAGGCCGCTTTTACGGCGGATGGCTGGTTGGATACGGGTGATCTTGGGTATTGGTATAAAGACCAAATCGTCGTCACCGGGCGTCATAAAGACCTGATCCTTTATCATGGCCGCAACATTTGGCCGCAAGATATTGAATGGGCGGCGCAAGCGGCTGCGCCACATCGTTGTGGCCGGGCTTGCTCCTTCTCTGTTGGTGGAGCCGGTGATCAGAAGACAATTATGTTGCTCCTAGAATGTCGGACCCGCGATCCGAAATTATTGGCCGAGATCGAGGCAGCGGTTTCAGCCGCCATACGTCTCGAGGTGGGCGTACCGGTTCAGCTTATGCTCGTCCCCAAATCGACCATGATTATAACCAGTTCAGGCAAGCTGTCTCGCGCGCGTGTGAAACAGAAATTCCTCGATGGCGGCATTATCGACCTGCAAAAAGAAGATCGCCTGAAAGTCGTCAGGGCTTAAGCCGTATTGAACTGTAGCTCGGCAAGGCGTGCATAGAGGCCGCCCTGTTTGACAAGTGTATCATGCGTACCGGTTTCGACAATCTGGCCATCATCCATCACGATAATGCGATCCGCTTTGAGTACGGTTGCCAGACGGTGAGCGATAACCAGTGTCGTGCGTCCCTGTCTTAGGGTTTCGAAGGCGTCTTGAACCGCGCGCTCGCTTTCACTGTCCAGCGCGCTTGTCGCTTCATCAAGGAGCAAAATCGGTGCGTCCCGTAGGATGGCGCGAGCAATGGCAATGCGTTGGCGCTGACCACCGGACAGTGTTGCGCCGCGTTCGCCAATATCCGTGTCATATCCATCTGGCAGGGCCAGAATGAAGTCGTGTGCATTGGCCGCCTTGGCCGCTTGGATTACATCGTCCTTTGTCGCGCCGTCGCGGCCATAGGCAATGTTGTCATAGGCCGAGCCGGAGAAGAGCGGCGCGCCTTGGGCGACAACGGCCATAGTTTCGCGCAGAGCGGATGGAATTAGGGTAGAAACGTTTTGCTCGCCCACGCTGATCGTACCCTTTTGGACATCGTAAAAACGCAAAATAAGTTGGAAGACAGTGGTCTTGCCCGCCCCGCTTGGCCCGACGACAGCGACGGTTTCGCCAGGGGCCACAGCGAAGCTGACATCTCTCAACGCCGGGGCATCAGGGCGTGTTGGGTAGGTGAAAGAGACGTTTTTGAACCGAATATGCGTCTCGCGAGACGGGTGTTCCTTGCCCGATAGGGCTGGCGTTTCGTCTAAAATGTCGATCAAGCGTTCGCTCGCCCCAGAGGCGCGCAAGAGATTGGTCCATGTTTCTGTGAGGCTGGAGAGGCTTGATACGGCAAAGATCGCATAGGCCGTAAAGGCAACAATGCTGCCGCCTTCCATTTGTCCAGCCAAAACCTGCCGTGCCCCATACCACAGAATGCCGGCTATCCCTGCCATGCCGATCGCAAAGAGGATGGCGGTCAGGGCGCTCTGGATCGAGATACGCTTGGCTTGGACTTGATAAGTGCGTTCAATCGCGCTGCCAAACGCTTCGCGCTCAAGCGTTTCGCGTGTATATGCTTGCACCGTTAGGATGGAACTAATGGCTTCGCTCGCACGGCCTGAGGCTTCGGCTAATCTGTCTTGTCCGTCGCGGGAGAGGCGGCGAATGATGGGTGTTACCGCAAAGACGATCAGAACGATCAGACCGCCAATGCCAACAACGCCCAGACCAAGCTGCCAACTGACGACAAACATCATGATCACAGATCCGATAATAGTCGCGATTGAGCGCAGTGCGAAGCTGATCGAACCCGTCACGACCGTCTCAACCAACGTCGTGTCAGTCGTCAGCCGACTTAGGACCTCGCCCGTGCGGATATGCTCGAAATAGGCTGGCGAAAGCTCTGTGAGGCGGTCGAAAACTGCGCGTCGTAGATCGGCGATAACGCGTTGGCCTAAAGTCGTGATGAAATAGAACCGCAAAGCACCGAAAAGCGAAAACAAGAGCGCGAAACCGATGAACAGCTTAAAAAAGCGATCAATCCCGCCCGTCGGGTCCACCGGCAGTCGCATACAATATGCAGGCGGGACATCCGCAAAGCCGCAATCCACCACGACTTTCAACATGCCCGGCAGGGTGAGAGTAAAGACTGAGGATAGGACCAAGAAGATGACAAAGGCGGTTAGCCGGCCGGGATAGCGCCGGACAAAAGGCCAGAGCTTCAACAGGGGTCTTAACGACCGGGACCGTTCTCTTTTGCTTTTATCCTGCGCCACAGTCTCGGCGTAGCGAGCGCCTGCACTGCGGGACGGGTCTGTTATATCTGTGCGATCAGCCATCTTTGTTGCGCCTATCGAACTGGCTGAATTCTGCAAAGAGAGTGGGCTGCGAAAAGCGCGGATAAACACAGGCTGTCATCTTGCGACTCAATAGATCGCGTCGCACTCCACGTGGTAATGCCGCAACGATTTTCGGATAAGTATAAGGCGCTGAAGACTGTCTTCGGGCATGATGCGTTTCGACCAGGCCAAGAACCTGCCATCGATACGATCTTGTCAGGATCGCATTTGCTGGCTGTGATGCCAACTGGCGCCGGGAAATCGCTTTGTTATCAAGTGCCGGCTATAATGCTTGAGGGCTGTACGGTCGTCGTCAGTCCGCTCGTCGCCCTCATGGATAATCAGGTCGCGGCACTTCGGGCAAATGGTGTTGCGGTCAGTTGCATCCATTCTGGCCAAGATCGCGCGCGAAACATCGAAGAATGGCGGCGAGTTGCGCGCGGGGAAGTGAGCCTGCTCTATCTCTCACCCGAGCGCCTTATGACGCCGCGAATGCTCGCCGCCATGGAACAGCTTAAGCCGCCGCTTTTCGTGATTGATGAAGCCCATTGTGTGTCGAAATGGGGGCCAGCGTTCCGACCGGAATATGCAGATCTTCAGCGCTTAAAGTCGCTATTCCCAACAGCGCGCATCGCGGCGTTCACAGCGACCGCAGATGAAGGGACGCGCACCGATATTGCCGAGACACTATTTGGCGGGGATGGGCGGATTTTCGTCCAAGGCTTTGATCGCCCAAACCTGTCTCTGACCGTTACCGCGAAGTTGAACCGAACGCGACAACTGCTTGATTTCATGCAGAAACATAAGGGTAATTCTGGGATTATCTACGCGTTGTCTCGAAAGAATGTTGAAGAGCACGCTCGCACCTTACAAGCGGCTGGCTATAACGCTCTGCCTTATCATGCGGGGATGAGCGCCGAAGATCGTTTCGCTAATCAGGAACGATTTCTGGCCGAAGACGGCATCGTTATGGTCGCCACCATTGCCTTTGGAATGGGGATCGACAAACCGGATATTCGCTTCGTTTTTCATGCCAATTTACCGAGTTCACCCGAGGCTTATTACCAAGAAATAGGCCGGGCTGGACGGGATGGTCAGCCTGCCGAAACTGTAATGCTTTATGGTCTCGATGATATCCGGATGCGCCGACAATTCATTAGCGATGACGGTTCCGATCCGGACCACCAGCTACGAGAGCATAAACGCCTAGACGCGCTGCTGGGCTATTGCGAAGCCTCATCTTGTCGTCGGCAAGTTCTCATGACCTATTTTGGGGAGAGCGTACCAGAATGTGGTCGTTGTGACGTCTGCGAAAACCCGCCAAAACGTATTGATGCAACAGAGGCGGCTATCGCACTCATTCATGCTGCCCAACAGACAGGCGAACGCTTTGGTGCCAACCATGTCATTGCGGTGGCACGCGGAGCAGACACTGAAAAAATCAGACAGTTTGGCCATGATACCTTACCCGCGTTTGGAACGGGGGAGAGGTGGTCGGATCGTTTCTTTAAAGCCTTAGTCAGGCAAGCTGTCGCAGGCGGTTATCTACGGGTCAATATGCAGGCCTATGGCCGGATTGAGGTGACAGAAAAAGGCGCGGCAATAGCGAAAGGTGATGGCGGCGGCTTTTTGATGACAGAACCCGTGACGCCAAAATCGAAAGCTCAGAAGTCATCCAATCGCCGTCGACCCGCGCCCGAATTGCTCGATCAGGCGGATCAAGATCTTCTGGTGAAACTTAAAACCTTGCGACGTGATATGGCCCGCGAACTGGGTAAGCCCGCCTATATCATTTTCTCTGACGCCACCTTAATCGACATGGCGCAAAAGCGACCTGTTAGCCGCGATCAAATGTTGCAGGTTTCCGGCGTGGGCGAAGTTAAATTCGAACGCTTTGGCAGCGCCTTCTTAGAGGCAATCAATTAGCTGGACCCTATTTGGTCACACGCGGCGGCTACCATTGCCACATCATCTGTGCTGAATTGAAAATCGGGCGTGGCGACAGGATCATAAGTGAAGGTCATAATGATCGCCTGTTCGGCGGTTTCACCGCGTTTTGCGGCGGTGCGCTGGGTGGCCTGATAGATCGGCGTCGGTGCTGGAGATGTAACTGTCGCACAACGGCTCGCAGGCCCAGGTAACTGCGCGGACTGGCCAAAAATGAGTTCGCCAACCTGTCCAGAAACACTCACTGACACGTTGATATCGCCGATCATATTGGCGGCAGTGATATAAAAAGGGGCATTAGAGATGACAACGAAATCGGTCCGTCCAGCTGTCTCTAACGGGACTTTAGAGGCTATCACCGTAGGCTCGATTTTAAACGAAACGGTCTGAACAATCTGCGCAGCGGCCGGAATCGCAAGTAGCTCCAAAGCAATAAACCCGCCGATGAGATAGCGTGATGTCTTAGACCCTGACATGAAGCGGGCTTTGATGAGATTCGGCATAGCCACGCAAATGCAGGAAGGATGCCAAGATGAGCATTTGACGGCCCGCGTGGATTTCGACTGCGCGCAAATGGTTGAGATGATTGCATAGGATGACTAAGTCCGCGTCATGGCAACGACCCTACACAAGATTGGCGATCGCGTAGGGGTTCTATTCTCTGGTGGGCAAGATAGCGCGACCGTGCTGGCGTGGGCCTTGCAACGGTTTGACCATGTGGAGACAATTGGTTTCGCCTACGGTCAGCGCCACGAAATTGAACTGACGGCACGGCAGACCTTGTTAGAGCGCACAGCTAACTTTGTGCCGAACGCATCGCAACTTGGCCAAGACCACATAATCGACTTGGCCGGCTTCGGCGCGATTAGTGATACGGCGCTAACCCGGGAGCGAGAGATAGAAACGCTGGACAGCGGCTTGCCAAATACTTTTGTTCCGGGCCGCAACCTTGTTTTTTTGACCTATTCTGCAGCGGTGGGTTGGCGTCGGGGTTTCACACATCTGGCCGCAGGAATGTGTGAAGCGGACTTTTCAGGTTATCCTGATTGTCGGGCCGAAACTCTGGACACGCAGATGAAAGCGATCTCTCTTGGGATGGATAAAGTGTTCAAACTGCACACGCCGCTTATGCACCGAAGCAAAGCGCAGGCTTGGGAACTGGCCGAGGAGATTGGGGGCGAGGCCCTTGTCAATCTCATCTGTACGGATAGCCATACCTGTTATCGGGGTGTCCATGATACCTTGCACGACTGGGGCTATGGGTGTGGCGAATGTCCGGCCTGTGAACTGCGTGCGAACGGCTGGGCCACCTATCGAGCGGCGAAACAGACCGTATGAGATACGCGATCAAAGAAATCTATTTGACCGTCCAGGGAGAGGGCGCGCAAGCGGGGCGCGTCGCTGTTTTCCTGCGCTTTGCGGGATGCAATCTCTGGAGTGGTCGCGAAGAGGATCGTGCGACTGCGGTTTGTTCTTTTTGTGACACGGATTTCGTCGGCACAGATGGGATTAACGGCGGACGGTTTGATGCAGACGGCTTAGCGTCGAAATGCGCATCATTTTGGCCGGACAGTGCGGGCCAACGCTGGGTTATCTGCACGGGTGGAGAGCCCTTATTGCAGCTTGATACGCCCTTGATCGCAGCGCTTAAAGGGCAGGGGTTTAAAATTGCGGTAGAAACAAACGGGACGATTGAAGCGCCAGATGGTCTGGATTGGATCTGCGTGAGTCCCAAAGCGAACGCGCCGGTGAAGCAAACCTCAGGGCATGAGCTAAAGCTGGTTTTTCCGCAAACGACTAATCACCCTGAGGAATTTGCGCATCTTGATTTTGAACACTTCTATCTCCAGCCCTTAGATGCATTCGGTAAGGACGGGTTGTGCGACGACCGAGAGCAAACGGTCGCGAACACGCAGGCCGCATTTGAGTATTGCCTAAATCATCCGCAATGGCGTCTGTCCGTTCAGACGCACAAATTTATCGGGGTGCCCTAACAAGGGAAGCTGTTATCTAGACGGCGCCTTGTTTTTTTAAGGTTTTCGTGACGCGTCTTGAAAAACGGGAGATCGCTCGGTTCGTATCCGTCCAGACCCCGTTGGCTTGGTTAAAGCCCGTCGGATCAAGTGAATCGTACCAGCGATAATCCATGGTGCCAATGGTTTCACCAGAGGCACTGGTAACGACTGCGGACAGCTCTGCGCCCCCAATGCCGAAGCTTTGGAAATCGAGAGAAGGCTGTTCTGTGAGCTGGCGGAAGGTTGGGCGATTATTGCGAACGTCCTCAAGGGTAACTGTCAAGACAGTGGCGGACGTGTCGCTTACACGTATTCCAGCCTTAGAAAAGTCGTCAGAGAGTTCCTCTAATGTTTCGTCAATTAGCCGCTGAAGATCTCTTTCTCCATAATAGCCATTGCCAGAAAAGCCGTCACGGGGACCTCTAGCATTGCCGCGATCAGAGAGTTTTTCCGGCAGATTGTTAGCGCGATAGGCCAAGTCATCAGACAGGACCACTTCGATTTTTATTGGACCCGTGACACCGGCTGTGAAATCGGCATCAAAGCCAACGCCTTTTGCGGAAGCTGTTGAAGCTAGGACAAGTGTTACGGCGGCAGAGAGGGGAAGAATGGTTTTCATAGCAGATATCCTTTCAGGCAGGATACCAAAAAGGGTGACTGCGCTCAACTGAAGGGACGTTCACAATTAAGCGATGTGAGCGGTCACATGATAGAAATCGGGAAAAAGTTTAGGAAATTGCGTCAATGGTGACAGATAAAAGATTCGTAGCGGCGCGAATGCCGCGTAGCTCTGCATCCAGTTGAGCCGATTGGATTTCACGTGTAACGGTCACAACTTTTCCCGTTAGGTCAACCGCTTGTGTTGTCACGCTGAGGACTTTTGCAGATGTGTCGAGCGCTTTGTCGGTGATTTTGACGGGAACTGTGCCGACATAATATATGCCTTTCCCCGTCGCATAGACACTGCGTCCGACAAATTTTGTTGTGCCAATAACGCCTCTGCCAACCGCTTTCGTGCCGTGGTAAGCGCCTTTGACGGGCAAACTAACGGCCTTGGCTGTGCCTTTGGCAACCGTCATGCAGCCAGAAAGCATGGTGGCCGCGATAACAAGGATCAAGAGATGACGCATGACATGTCCCTTCTGCATAAGACGTTACTTAACACAACAGATTGAATTAGCCCTTAACGCGCTTCACGCCACCAGCCCCAGGCGAGCGAGAGGAAAAAGAGAACAAAGAACAGCAAAGGCGGGGCAAGGGGCTGACGATTAGATTGCGTGACGATCGATACATTATTGTCGCGAAGGCCTAACCAGTTTGCCCCAGATAAATCGCCACGGCCACGAACATGTCGGATCAGCGGAAGGTCATTGCCGAGATAGCGCACAGACCCTCCCGTGGCTTCGGCGAGCGGACTTAATACGTCTGTCGTTGGTAGTAATTCGGCATATTCAATCGGGTTGAGTGATCCCACGGCAGCGACGGTGCTAATGTCCCCATGGCGAAGACGGTAAGCGCCCAAGCCTGCACTGTCGCCATCGCTTAGAGGCAAAGTGGCGGTAAATAGCCCCGGCGCGCTTTCTTGTAGGGTCACGCGCCGCGTTCGTCCGTCAGGGTCGATAACCTCGGCTGTGGTAGGGACATCACCGAGTGTTCGGCGTTCGATAACAAGTTGCCCATTTTGCGCGCGGGCCGTTAGCGTTTCGGCATCCAGATCAGGCTCTCCCATAAGCCAATGCGCGGTGCGTCGAAACATTTCGCGATAGGGTCCGCCCCCTGCATGGCCTTTTGCCCAAAGCCAGGCTTGATCACTCATCAGCATGGCGACGCGTCCATCCCCAACGCGATCAATGATGAAGAGCGGTGTCCCATCGGGCCCCTCCATCAGCACATTGCCCGCAATAGGTTCATTATCAATGGCGCGGTACCAAGGACCCCATTGTGTATCTTCCCGACCTGAGAAGCTGCGTGTAATGGGATGAAGACGGCCTTTTTCATTGAGTTCCGCCTTGAAAGACGCATTGGTGACCTCGCCTGTTGGACGTGTCGGTAAAACGCTGACGAGGGGCGTAAGAAACAAGCTGCGATCATCTTCAGCGAATGCGGGGCTGGTTGCTAAAAGCAAGGCGCCACCATCTTCGACATAACGGGCAATATTGGCGAAATATTGCGGCGAGATGGTGGGCGCGCGTCGGCCACCGCGTTGGCGCATCTGACGCCGTTCATATTGATCAAAGATGATCAAATCAAATTCGTCGAGGGTTTGTTCAAAGAGCTGGTTTGTCGGAAATGCTATCAGACTGAGTTCACGCGCAGAGGCTCGCATCGGCTTTTCGTTGGGCTGAGCCAAAATCGTAAACTGGACAAGGTCGATAGCGGGATCAGATTTCAAAAGGTTGCGCCATGCCCGTCCGCCATTATGCGGTTCGCCCGTAATTAACAGAACGCGCATACGGTCACGAATACCCGAGATTTCAGCCACAAAAAGATTATTGTTTAACGTTAGCTCGCCTCCGGGCACTGCCTCAACGGTCATTTCGACAATGTTGCGTCCACGGCGTTCGATCTCTAGCGGGATGTCGAGAGTTTGCCCTATGGTGATCGGAAATCTGGCTTTACGCTCCCCATTCAATCGAACCTCTATCGAAGCGCGTTCCCCTTCAAAGCCGGGGTCATCTACACGCAAAGAGAACTGCGCCTCTTCACCGACGACACCAAATCGTGGCGCTGTAATCGCACTAATGCGGCGGTCGCGGGCTTCGGGATTGCCAATGATAAGGCCATGAAACGGGACACCTTCGGGTAGGATATCTGCCGTGGCGTCTGATACATCATGAGAGCGCCCATCCGTGAGGGCAATGACGCCCGCTAATCGCCCTTCCGGTACGGAGGACAAGGCATCTGTCAAAGCGCGGGCGAGGCGTGTGCCATCTGGGTCTGGCGGGATAGGGACCGTGACGATGTCCATAGGGCCATCGGTTAAGATGGTAGTGCGCAGGGCATCAGTAAGCGTGCGCGCCGTTTCTGCGCGGTCTTCAAGCGTCATAGACTCGCTTTCATCGACGAGCAGAACTGTTGTATCTGGGAGAGGGGTTCGATCCTCGCTAACGCGCTGAGGTCCGGATAAAGCAAGCGCTAGAAAAAGGGCGGCTAGGCTCCTTGGGATAGCACTGCGCAATCGTAATCCGCCGCCAAGGATAGCCGCTAAGAGAGCCAGCCCGGTAATGGCGGCAATCCAGGGCCAAGGCAAAAGCGGATCAAAGGCGATTGTCCGGAAGAGATCGCTCACTCTGTCTCTCCTCGACCCAGGCGCTCGATTAAGTCCGCGGCATGAACTTGATCAGATTTGTAATTTCCTGACAGCGTATACATGGCCAGATTAACCCCGAAACGCGTTGCCATTTCCCGCTGTCGTGGAATGTCATTGGATAATTCAACAAGGCCGCCGGTCGTTTCATCAATAGCCCACCCTGCGGCCCAATCATTCGATCCGATAATGACAGAAGAGACACCGTCGCGTCCCCCCTGCGTGGCATCGCCCGCTTCGACAAAGACCGGTCCGCTGGCCCAGCGTCCAGGAAAAACCTGCGTGAGATAGAACGACTTTGTCATGACGTGGTCGCGAGAGACAGCTGTGAGCCGACCAATATTCAGACCCTCGGTCAAGCGTTGCAAACCGGGATGTGGCGCACCCGCGCGGAAAGTGCGTTCGGCCTCATCAGCGGTGTCCAAGACCAGAGTGCCCCCTGCTGCGATATAGCCATTGATCGTCGCGCGCTCTTCCTCTGTCAAAGCCGGCGTATCGAGCCGGATCGGCCAATAAAGAAAAGGATAAAGCTCGAGCCCTTCAGAATCTGGCGTCACTCCATGCACACCGACAGGTTCAACCGTTGTCCGGCTTGTCAGGGCGTAAGCCACAGACTCGATCGCCGCGCGGGACAAATCATCAATGCGGGCGTCGCCGGTTTCGACAAATGCGAGATGTAGGCCCAAGGCCGCTTCGGCAATTCTCTGTTCAACGCCCTCTATATCGGCTGATTGGGCGTTCGCTGTGCTTGGGTTCAGAGAAAAGGCCAGGAGTATAGCCCCTAAGAGGCAAGCGGCGAGCTGAGAGCCTCGGCTCGAACGTCCCGACCATCGAACTCTCCCGCTGAGAATGGCGGAAAAAAGGACATCAACCGAGAGCAATAGCAGTGCAATCCCTAAGAGCCAGCCCGCCAATGATCGCGGATCTTGCCCGCTGATCTGTGAGACATTGAGGCCGTCTGTATCGAGGCGTTGGAATTGATCAACGTCACCAATAGCATTCACAGCGACTTGTCGTGTGCCTTGCCGATAAAGACCGGGAATAAGCGCGGGGTCTGTCGCGTTAAAGGCCGAGTCACGGACTTGTACGACTTGCAGCGGTGGAGGTCGAAGTTGTCCAAACGGGTCCAAGAGCCGATCCAAAACATAGTCAGCCCCATTCTCATTATCAGCGAGTGTAACACGTCTTGTTTTGGCGAGTGGCAAAATGCGTTTGAGCAAATCCACATAAAGCCCTGAAATTGCGAGATTGCTCCATTCAGGCCCTGCGGTCACATGAAACAATACAACCCGACCTTCGCCGCGAACGGCGGATGTTACGACGGGGCTGCCATCTTCAAGTCGCGCCCACGTGCGTGCATCTGTTTCAGCGCCGGGGCGGGCCATGACTTGGCGGGAAACGCGCACATCATTGGGAACACTCACGCCTGCGAATGGCGAAGTCGCTTCAAAAGGGGCGAGGGCTTGCGGTGTCTCCCAAGCGAGGGCTCCTCCGATGGAACGCCCGCCTTGGCGAAGGTCAACAGGGACAAGATCGTCAGGTGATTGCGCTAATTGCGGGCCGGCAAAGCGAACAACAATACCTCCGGCTTCGACATACTCAGCAACACGCGGGGCCTCGGCGCTCATACTGTCGGGCATGACTAAAACCGACGGGTTCAGAGAAAGAACGGTGTCCGCATCGCCAATGAACAAATCGGCAAAGGGTGTAAGCGCTTGCTCTGCGTAAAAGGCCTCAGACAGTAAGGGGCTTGACGTGCCAGAAGGCGGTGCCAATACGCCCACTAAGGGGCGCCCAAACCCATCATCAAGTAGCTTGGTCGAGACACTCGCGCGGGCGCCTGCCACGCGTAGACTTGAAACGCGAGACCGGAGTTGTGGTGGGAGGCGCACTGAGGCTGTGGCAAGGGTCTGGGTTGGGCCGAATGCTATGGGTTCGCTGGCTAAGATGCTGCCATTCGCGGCAAGGGCTTCTATCGTGGCCTGACGCCCGCCACTCAGAGCATACCAGTCCGCTTCAAAGCCATCAGCGGTTTCGCGCACATCGCCCGGAACAATCGGGGTCAGTGAAAGCGGAGCGGTGATAACGCTTACATTCTGATCCTGAAGGGCCGTGTTTAGCGTTTCGTTGGCGGCATAGGTGGCGCCAGAAGTGATAAAGATCGTTTGCCGACCAGCAGGAAGTTCGGGCAGTATGCTGCGCGTGCGGGCTTGTAGTTGAGGGCGTGCACTGCGGAGACGCTGTAAGGCTTCTGCCGCTGGGATAGGGTCCACGTCGGAGGCCCCGCCAGTAATGAAGATAACCTCCTGATTGGCCCGTTGGGCCGTTTCCAAGCGCAGGCGGGCTTCATCCGTCATCGCGTCCCAAGCGGCGGCGCTCAACGCGCTATCGTCCAGGATCAGCGTCAGGGGCGTGTCGGCGTTCACGTCATCGCGTTGTAAGAGAGGAAGAGATAAAGCGAACACGGTCAATGCGATCAGCGATAACCGGAATAGCAGTAGCCACCAGGGCGTCGCATTTGGTGTTTCTTCATCCGTTTCCACGCCACGCAAAATGGCGAGTGGAGGGAAGGCTTCGCGTTTTGGCGCTGGCGGGCTAATGCGCAAAATCAGCCAGACCAGCGGCAAAGCCAGCAAGCCGATCAGCGTAAGAGGCGCGAGAAGGGTCAAGCCACCCATCAGCGCACGCCCTCAAAGGCTTGATAGAGCGCTGTCAGGGCCCGGCCTGCGGGTTGGTCTGTTCTGTGTCGAACGACGGTAAAGCCAAGATGGCGCGCACTCGTTTCTATGCGGTCGAGATGAGCCGCAAAGCGCTGGCGGTATTCGTCTTGGGCGCGTTCGGCCCGGCCGAGAAGGTAAGGCAGCAAGCGTCCGCCCGGGGCGCGCATTTCTACGCGACCTTTATAGGGAAACATCTCTTCGGCCGGGTCTATAATATGAAGCAATACTCCCGATGCGGGCCTTGCCGCCAAAGTCGCAAGGCGATTGGGCCAGCTTTCTGGTTCCGTCAGGAAGTCGCTGGCTATGAGGAGTTTAGCGTGGGCTGGCAATTTGCTGGCAAGGCGATCCATTGGACCTTCCGACCTTACTAGACGTTCTGCCAAGCGCTCATACCCGACGCGCCCTGACCTTGGCCTTTCACTTTCGCCCAGCACCGCACAGCGTTCGCCGGCGCGCATGAGAAGACTGGTGAGGGCAAGGCATAGGACGCTCGCCCGGTCGCGTTTTGTCGGTAGGTCTTTGCGGCTTTTCCAATCCATATTGGGGCTGCCGTCGCGCCAGAGATAGACACTGTTCGCCGCTTCCCATTCTGTGTCGCGTACGAAGACAGAATCGCCCCGTGCGCTACGACGCCAGTCGATCCGATTGGCCGGATCAGAAATGTCGTAAGGCCGATATTGCCAGAAGGTCTCGCCTTGACCTGCGCGGCGGCGCCCATGCACACCGGCCGCAACCAAAGCGGCAACACGATCCGCTTCGGCCAGCAGGGCAGGATAGCCTGCCGCAAGGCGGTCAGCATCAGAGCGTAGTGGATTGGCGATTTGAACCGGCACTTAGCGGATACGATCCTTTAGGCGTTCGATTGTGCTCTCAATCGTTTTGCCTTCGGCGCGCGCTGCAAAGGATAGGGCCATGCGGTGTTTTAAAACAGGGGCGGCTAAATCAAGCACATCATCCACGCTCGGCGCGATCCGGCCGTCAAGCAGGGCTTTCGCCCGACAGGTCAGCATTAGGGCTTGTCCAGCGCGCGGCCCTGGGCCCCAAGCGACGGTGTTGCGGATAACCTCATCTTCGCTTTGATCGGGGCGTGCGTTTCGGACAAGCGTCAAGATCGCGTCCAGAACGCGCTCGCCCACCGGTAAGGTGCGGACAAGTGTCTGCATGTCAGTCAGCTGTTTCGCCGATAGCGCTTTCTTTGCACTCGGCAGGCTCGCCCCTGTTGTCGCGATCAGGATATCTCGTTCGGTAGACAGGTCTGGGAAGTTGACATCGATTTGAAATAGAAAGCGGTCGAGCTGCGCTTCAGGAAGCGGGTATGTGCCTTCCTGTTCGATCGGATTTTGTGTGGCGAGGACGTGAAACGGCTTTGGCAGAGCGTGGGGCTTGCCCGCAATCGTAACGGCCTTTTCTTGCATCGCCTGAAGTAGCGCCGACTGCGTGCGGGGGGAGGCGCGGTTAATTTCATCCGCCATCAGAAGCTGCGTGAAAATCGGGCCTTTGATAAAACGGAAGGCGCGTTTTCCGGCCTCGTCTTGCTCCAAGACTTCTGAGCCCAAAATATCAGCAGGCATCAGGTCTGGCGTAAATTGGATGCGCGCATCCTTAAGACCCAGCACCGTGCCAAGCGTTTCGACGAGTAGGGTTTTGGCAAGCCCGGGTACGCCAACCAAGAGCGCATGACCACCCGACAGAATCGCGGCGATAGCCAATTCAACGACTCGGTCTTGGCCGTAAACGACAGCCCCGATGTTTTCTCGCGCTGATTTTAATGTCTCAACAGCAGCTTGCGCACTTTTTTCTGTGGCTGCATCAACGGTTTGAGAAGTCTGTAGGCCCATGGGCTTGCGTCCGTTCGTAACACTCTTAGATCAGTTCCGAGTAACGAGGTGCGCGGCACCGGGGAAGGGCCATGTCTGCGGAAAATACGTTAAATGGCGGTAAGTCTGAAAATGCCGCAGCTATACGCACCGATTCAGGCGGGTTTTCGCTCCAAGATCTGATGGAAGCCTTAGCAGACACGTCAGGGGATCAACGTCCCGTTGAGCGCTGGAACCCGGATTATTGCGGAGAGATGGACCTTGTCATTAAGGCTGACGGGTCTTGGTGGCACGAAGGGTCACGAATCACACGGAAGGGCCTCGTCGAACTTTTTGCGAGTGTTCTGCGAAAAGACGCAGATGGGAGGACCTATCTTGTCACGCCGGTCGAGAAGCTTGGCATTCAAGTTGAGCGTGCGCCTTTCCTGGCTATTCGGGTCGATGCAATGGGCGAGGGGAAAGCCCAACGACTTTTCTTCAAGACCAATCTGGATGAAACTGTCGAAGCGGGGCCGGATCATCCCATCAGAGTGGAAACGGATCCTAAGACGATGGAGCCTGATCCTTTTGTAAGGGTAAGGGGCCGCTTGGAGGCGGCGATGACACGGGCCGTGTTTTATGAATTAGTCGAGCTTGCGGTTGAGGAAGACGGCACATTGGGCGTGTGGGCCGGCGGAGAATTTTTCCCATTGGGTCCCAAAGGCGCACACGAGACATGACAGATCGAACGAAAAGCGATCCGACGCTCGCCCGTATCCGGCGCGCTCTCATGCCGCTGGAAATCACGGACGGGACAGATGCGATCACGCAACAAACGCAGCGGCGCGCAGCCGTATTGCTTCCCTTTGTGAAGCGCGATGTAGAGGATGCTTATGGCGGTTGGCATCTGCTTTACACACAACGCCCTGAAACGATGCCAAGCCATGCGGGACAGATCAGTTTTCCGGGTGGCAAAGTTGAAGTCGGCGAAACGACGCTGCAGGCCGCTATTCGCGAAACGGAAGAAGAAGTGGGTCTAGGCGCAAAAGCGCTCAGGCCGATCGGGCGACTGCCGAGCTTTGACGCGGCAGATCGGTTTCGCGTGACGCCTTTCGCAGCCATAGTCGATCCAGTCGCCACCATCGTCATTGACGAACATGAAGTCGCTGAAGCTTTCGAAGTTCCACTCGCTTTTTTGATGAACCCTTCAAATCATACAGCGAAACAGATGAGTTGGGGTGAGCATACGGCCAATGTATGGTTTATGCCTTATGACGGGCCGAATGGCACGCATCGTAACATTTGGGGGATGACAGCGGGAATGACGCGACGGATTTACGAAGGGGGGTTTGCCGATGCTGACGCGGCGTAGTGCATTGATCGGATTGACGGCTCTGGCCGCTTGCAGTCCCAGTGGTATAACTTCGACACAGAAGCGTCTTGCCATTACGATGGATGATTTCGCTATACCGGAGGACGCCACGCACGCCATGGAACGCGACGCCCGTATTCGTTCGCACTTACCGGAACAAGCCGTCGCCTTTGTAAATGGGCGCTATGAAAGCCATGCCGCATTTGACAGCGTGTTAGAGGGATGGGCGGCGGATGGTCACATCATTGCCAATCACACCTATAGTCATATGTGGTCATCGCGAGAAGAGACGCAGACGGTTTGGGATGATATCGCCCGCAATCACCGCCTTTTAAAAGATAGAGACGGATTTCAACCTTATTTCCGTTTTCCCTTTTTGGATGAAGGACGTGATCGGGCGCAACAACTCGACTATTACAAGAGGCTGAAAGAGGCTGGCTATACGATATCGCCGACGACGATCGATAGCTATGATTGGAACGTCACGCAGCGTCTTGAAAAGCCCGGCGCTGACCCGCAGCGCATTCGGGATTACTGGATTGAATCGGTTTTGCTGCGCGCGAATTACGATCAAGCCATAGCAGAGGCGATTGGGGTTCCCGATTTACCGCATCAAATGCTCGTTCATCACAACGCCCTCAACGCCTTATTCCTTGGCGATCTGTTGGCAGCAATGCGGGCCGAAGGCTGGACGGTCGTGCCAGCAAAGCTGGCTTTGGATCATCCGCTTTATGCGCAAGCGCCGCCAAAAGGGTATCCAGGCGGACCCTGGCTGACACGTCTGGCAACCGAAGCAGGTTTGGAAGACCCTCAATTTCCTGTGATTTTTCAAGATTATGGGACAGCTGCCATGGACGCGCGAGGTCTTTAACGCCATAGCGCCTATCCGATGAAACAGCTTTCCTTTGTCAACGATGCAGGCGCGCAAGCTATTCTGGCCGCATTGCCCTCCGGGTCGACCCGTTTTGTGGGGGGGTGTGTGCGGAACGCGCTCTGGGGTGAAAGCGTGGCCGACATTGACATGGCAACAACACTGGAACCTGAAGCCGTCAATGCCACGCTTAAGAGGGCGGGGATCAAAACCGTCCCAACGGGTATTGCCCACGGAACGCTAACCGCTGTGGTCAAAGGTAAACCTTACGAGATTACAACGCTGCGGCGTGATGTCGAAACCGACGGTCGTCGCGCAGTCATTGCCTATACGAATGACTGGGCCGAAGATGCGAAGCGCCGCGATTTTACCGTCAATGCGCTCTATGCGGATGCCAATCACGACATCTATGATCCGACCGGCGAAGGCCTTGCGGATATAGAGGCGCGTCGTTTTCGATTTGTAGGAAATGCTGACGCGCGTGTTAAAGAAGATTATCTGCGCATCTTGCGTCTGTTCCGTTTTGTGGCTTGGTATGGCCAAGATGCAAAGATCACGAAAGAGGCGTTGACGGCCTGTCGCGAAAACCGACGCGGTTTAAAAAAACTGTCAGCCGAGCGAGTTTGGAGTGAGCTTAAAAAGCTTCTTTCTGCGCGGAACCCTGTTCGGGCCCTACATATTTTACTGCAGCAGGACATTCTTGAAACGCTGCTGCCAGAAGCGACAAATGTTGATGGGTTGGACCAACTGGTCCGGCTGGAAGCGCGGGAAGGGATCAAACCTGATCCTATGCTGCGCTTAATGGCCATGATGGTTCGCGAACCCTTGGCCGCGGCATTGCTGGCAAAACGATTGAAGATGTCGAATAAGGAAACGGATCGGTTGAAACGCTGGGCCTCGGATGCGGAAAGCCTCAGCCATGACATGCCGGAACGGGCCCGACTTCAAGCGATTTATCGCTCCGGCAAGCAGACAATTCTTGACCGTGCCCGCCTACGGGCGGCTGGCGCGAGTGAGGCGATTGAGTCCGCGCATTGGATGGTGATTGCTGACCTCGCTATGGGGTGGACACCCCCAAACTTCCCGATCAAAGGTCGAGATCTTGAACGGGCAGGCGTGCCCAAAGGCCCCGAAATGGGGAAAGCCATGCGCGCGCTGGAGCAGCTTTGGATTCGTAGTGGGTTCGCGACAGACAAAGACCAACTTCTCGCCGCGCTTAAATTGTTGGGGTATGGATAGATATGTCACTGCGCCTTTTTATCGGAAACTATAATTACAGCTCCTGGTCGATGGTGCCGTGGTTAATTCTAAGGAAGATGGACGTGCCATTTGAAACAGCCAT
>CAZSUW010000033.1:16657-25867 GCA_964610115.1 uncultured Algimonas sp. | reverse complement strand
TGGCAAGAGGAAGCGGTTCTGCAATGACGCCTAAGCCTGAAGACTGTCAGACGATGTCCGACGTCCGCGAAGGCGTGGACCGGCTCGACCGCGAACTCGTCCGCCTATTGGTCATCCGCCAAGGCTATATGGATGCGGCCGCTCGCATCAAACTGAGCCGCGACGCCGTCTATGACGAAGCCCGGATCGAAGATGTGGTGGCCAAAGTTCTGGCGGAAGCCAAAGTCCAAGGCCTGTCCGCCGATATCGCCGAACCCGTCTGGCGCAAACTCATTGAGCGCTGCATCGCCCATGAGTTTGGCGAGTGGGACGCGACGCGGGGCGTGGCTTAATTTTCCCTATCTGCCTGTCGTAGCCCGGTTTATCCGGGCTATCCACCAAACAAGTTAAAATGGCTGGTGCATGGATCACCCGGATAAACCGGGTGATGACAAAGAAGAGACTGAGACCCTACTCACCTGCTTCCCAATCGCCCGTAATCATGCAGGTCCCATCCGGCTGCGCCGTCGTCCCGCTGGGGCAGGCCACGGCAATGGATGTGGGTGGAGCTACAGTGGGCGACGGCGCGGTTTCCATCATCGCCTTGTCTTTCATTACGGGTTCCGCATCCATATCGGGCTCGAACATGGGTGGCTCTTCGATGACGTCCTCGGTCATGGGTTCAGCTAAGGTGTCTTCGGCCTTTTCCATGATAGGCTCAGCATCAGTGACGGTGTCTTTCGCCATATCCATCACGGCGTCTTCAGCCTTGTCCATCATGGCCTCTTCAGCCTTATCCATCATGGGCTGGGGATCAGGGTCTTGGGCTAAGGCTGGGGTGGCAATGGCAGCAAAGAAAAAAGTAGCTGTTACCCCAGCGAAGGTAAATTTGGGCATTTCGTGTCTCTCACAAACACCCCCCAGAAGCGCCTTGCTGACGCGCGAATTGGGCGAGAATAGGGCCGCTCAGATTACAGCTTTTATTGATAATGCTCCCGCGGCCAGCGGCGGTGGACCCAGAACCATTGGGCAGGGTTTTCGCGGATGCGGGCTTCAAGGAAAGCGTTCACAGTTCGCACGCCCGCTTCGACATCGGCCTCGCGTTCACCGATCTTGTCCCAAGCCAAGGGCGGATAGAAGCGCACATGAAAACGCGCCTTATCGCGTACCACGCACATGGGCTGGATCGGACGTTTGGTTTTGAGCGCCAGCCGCACCGCGCCCTGAGCCGTCATCGCAGGGACGCCAAAAAAGGGCAGGCTCAGTCCTGTATTAAACTTCTGATCGTTTAGGATGGCGATGCTCTCGCCCGCGCGGAGCGCTTCAAATAATTCCCGCCCGCCGCGATGGGTCGATTTCTGAACAAGGAACTTGGTGCCGTAAGCCTCGCGTTGGTCTCGCACGCGTTTGTCGATCAGCGGGTTGTTGATCTTGCGATAGGTGACGCGAACAGGGTGATCGCTTTGGGTCAGGACGGTCGCCATGACTTCCCAATTGGCGAAGTGGCCACTGATCAGAATGGCGGGGACGCTGGCGTTGAAATGCTCTAAGCCCTCCACCGTGATTTTCGCATCATCCTCAAAAGCGCGGATGCGGTCCGTCAGCGCGAATTCGGCAAAGGTTCGGCCCGTATTGTCCCATTGATCGCGGAGTAGCTGCCTTATCTCTGCCTCGCTCGCGTCTGGAAAAGCGGTGCGCAAATTGGTGCGGGCGATCTTATGCTTGGATGTGAGCGGCCCGATCAGGCGCAATAGCCATCCGCCCGCCGCACTGACCCCCGCAAAGGGCAGCAGACGCAGCAGACCCGTGACCAAATCATAGCCCAGAGCTTCAATCCGGTGGCCAAACGTCACTTTATTTTGGGCGAGGGGGTCGCTCATCGCGAACTGGCACTTTGAATGATCGGGTGAAGCAGGCGCTGCAAGGTCAGTTCATCTTCGAAGCGAACATCAACGGGCAGGGTATGCACGCCGCGCTGATAACCGCTCGGCAGGCGGACATGATCTTTTTCCGTTGTGATCAGCGCGGCATCATACTCGCTGGCGAGCAGGAAGAGCTCTTCGACTTCGGCGTCACTGAACTTATGATGATCGGCAAAGGGCCGTTCATCGACGATCTCGGCCCCCATCCGGCGTAAGGAGTCGAAAAACTTGTTCGGACGACCAATGCCGGCAAAGGCGAACAGCTTGCCGGGCGGTGGCGCTTTGCGCGGCTTGAGATAAGCGGGAATGACAAGCTGGCCAGAGAGTTGCGCCGCGAGGTGATCTTCGATCTCATAGCTCGGGTCCGGCTTCATCAGGATGACGGCATCAGTCCGGGCGAGCGCGTCTTTCAACGGCTCCCGCAACGGCCCGGCGGGCACAACGCAGCCATTACCAAAGCCGACTTCCGCATCGACCACGAGGAGTGACAGCGTCTTGGTGAGCTGCGGATTCTGATGGCCATCATCCATGACAATGGCGTTTGCGCCGTCTGACACAGCCGCCATCGCCCCTTCATCGCGCGCCACCGAGACCCAGACGGGCGCGGCACGGGCAAGCAGTAATGGTTCGTCACCGACGTCGGCGGACGTGTGGTTCGGATTGACCGGGACAGGCCCTTTTAACTGCCCACCATAGCCGCGTGTGAGGCCGTGCGCATTGACGCCGAGGCGGCGCAGGCTTTTCAGGATGTAAAGCGCAACAGGCGTCTTCCCCGTGCCGCCCAGTGTGGCATTGCCGACACAGATGACAGGCACGCCCGGGTCCAAGGGCTCGGTCTTTGCCCATCGCCGTCGACCCGCCCACGCATATATCTTGCTAATGGGCCAAAGCAGCAGGCGCAGCATAGGGGCGGAGTCGCGTCCGTCCCGTTCATTCCAGAATTCGGGCGGCCTCACAGCAAGGCTTCCAGAGCCGCAACCGTCTTATTCAGAGCGCCGGTTTGCGCAGCGGCAAAGGCTTTTGCGCGGTCAGCCATATCGGAAAGCAATCCATCCATACCGTTACGGATATGGTCTGCCAGAGCTGGTTCCGCAACGATCAGTGTTGCACGGGCCGAACGCATCGCTGCGTAAAGGTCTGCGAAGCTCGCCATATTCGCTCCGCTAAGGATCGGGACACCCGCCCGCGCCGCTTCCAATGGATTGTGGCCCATCAGGCTGTCGTGAAACGATCCGCCCAACACGCAGATATCCGCAAGCGCCAAGGCGAGACCCATTTCGCCTAGCGTATCCATGACGTAACCGGCTGGCGTGGGTATTTCGCCCCGCGACCGTAACGGTAGGCCAGACGTTTCGGAGATTGCGGCGCCTCGGTCAGGATGACGCGGTAGCCAGATCAGGCAGGCGTCGGGAAAATCCTTTCGCAAACGGTGAAAGACCGCCTCCTCGGCTTGGTGAGTCGAGGCGGCGAGCCAGATCGGGCGGTCCCCAATCACGGCTTGCAAACGTTCGGCCTCCCTTTTGTCAAAGCGCAAGGGCGGGGCGTCATATTTCAAGCTGCCAATCATTGGCACGGAATGACCTGTAAGGTCGCTTAAACCCGTTGCCGTACGGTCGTCGGCGGCGAGGAGGAGCTTGAACGGTTCAAATACAGCCTTGGCCAAGGCGCGCCGACGTCGCCAACCGTGAAGGCTCTTATCGCTCATCCGCGCATTGATAAGCGCAAGCGGAATATCGGCGCGGCCCGCCGTCATGATTAGATTCGGCCATAAATCTGACTCGGCGAAAACACCCAAATCAGGCTGCCAATGATCGATGAAACGCGCCGTCGCTTTGGGCGTGTCCGCGGGTAGGTATTGGTGGATAGCGCGTTCTGGCAGTTGCTTGGCGAGAAGTTGGGCGGACGTGACCGTGCCACTGGTCACAAGAATATGGCGGGCCGGATCAGCCGCGAGCAGGCGGTCTATCAGAGGCCGGATCATCTGTGTTTCGCCAACACTTGCGCCGTGCAGCCAGATGAGCGGGCCGTGAGGGCGCGACTGTGAGGCATGGCCATAGCGCTCTGACAGGCGTGACGGATCTTCCTTGCCACGCGCCACCCGCCGCCGCAGCCAAAGCGGCAATAGCGGTGATAGCGCAGTCGTGCCGATTTTATAGGCCGTCGGCCCGGTCATGCCTTGCGTTCCGCCGCGGGGATGGGGTCATGGCCGAGGGCTTGATCGGCGTCAGACAATAGCGCGTTCATTTCGGCTTCGACGCGGGTGCGGGCGGCTTCGACTTCGGCGTCGCTGGCGTCCGTGGCCACATATTCGGGCGTCCCCCAAACAATCCGTCCTTTGCCAAAGGGCAGGGGCAGCACAAACCGGTCCCAGCTATCGAACTGCTTTCGGTTCGCAACAGAGAAGGTACAGGGCAGGATCGGCGCACCGGACAGGCGCGCGAGCCGAAACGGGCCGAGCGGAACCCGCTGTCGCGGGCCGCGCGGGCCGTCCGGCGTGATGACAATGCAGCCGCCCGCTTCGATTGCGCCGAGAATGTCACGTCCCGCCTGACCGCCGCCTTTGACTTTGGTCTTGGCCGCATTTTTCGCCGATCCCCGCACAGTCGACAGCCCTAGCCAATGACACGTCCAAGCCACGATCCCGCCATCCCGAGAGCGCGAAATCAGCACATGGGGATGTTGGTAGCGTTTCTTCCACGCACTGGTCAGCAGCAAAAATCGCGAATGAAAGGTTAGCGCGATCAGGCCGTTCCCGCTGTCAATGACTGGCTGCGCGCGTTCTGGATAAATCACGTCCCAACGGGTCGTATATTTTACGAACGTCATCCACAGGGCGACAAGACCTCCCAGCAAGGCCTGCATGATCTTCGAGCGCATCAATCGTTTGAACACGCTCTCTCCCCTTGTTAACGGCTGGCGTCATGGCGGACCTACCCTACACGGCGCTCGATCTCAACGATCCGGCTGATCGGAAACAAGCGTATCGCGACCTGATTTGGGGCGATCATGGGTTTCTGCGTGCGCGTTTTGCCAATCGGCACGATATTGGGGGCGGGATGTTTCGCGAAAATCAGCCCTCGCCCAAGCGAATCGCAAAGCTCGCCGAAGAAGGGATTAAGACGATCATCAATCTGCGCGGGCCTTCGCCAAAGGGCTTTTACTTGCTGGAAAAAGAAGCCTGCGAACGCCACGGTATCCAGCTTGTGAATTACCGCATGTATTCGCGGGATGTACATTCAAAAGAACGCCTCCTCGGCACGCGCGATTTGTTTGAGGAGATCGCCTACCCAGCCCTGATGCACTGTAAAAGTGGCGCGGACCGGACGGGGATTATGGGTGTGCTCTATCGGCACTTTCGGATGCAGGACACGATTGAAGAGGCGCTGGAACAGCTCTCGTTCAAATATCTGCACGTGAAGCACGGCAAGACGGGCATGCTCGGCTGGTTCTTCCGGCAATATCTGGAATACAAGGCGGAACATGGCGAGATCAGCTTCGCCGACTGGGTAGCAGGCCCCTATGATCCGGTCGCGGTGAAGTCCGGCTTTATGAGCCATTGGACTGGCAATGCACTGACGGAAATGATCCTCAGAAGAGAGTGAAATTCGGAAATAGGGGCCCGAATAGGCTTAAACGTCAGACCCTTCATAAAGCGCGAACATGTCGATATATTTGCGTCCCATGGCGGCTTCTAAACCGGCTTGATGGGCTTTTGCCGGGCGAAGCGCGCCGCCGTCCTGGCGCAGATTACTCCGGAAAATGCCAGCGGCGCTGACGGGCAGGAAATCTTCATAGGTCAATGGTGCGCCGTCATCGCCGAAATAAGCCAGCCCGTCATGTTTCAGAGCGTCCCAGTCATCCGGAAAAGCGGCAAAGGCATCCGCCATGGCCGCATCGTGATCGCGGCCATCAGCTTTGGCGGTGTTGGCCGTGGCCAGGCAATTATCATAGAGTGCGCGGCCTTTCGGGGTGAGGGCGGCCCCGCGTTGTTCAATCTCGCCAAAGCGGGCCGTATGTGTGCCTGTTTCCCAACCGTCTGGCGTTTTGAACTCGACGTCTTCGGACAAGGCTTTGAAGGCGGTTTGGCGTAGAAGGATCGGGCAGTTACGGCGCGGCGGCCCTTCAATGATCGCTTTGGCTTGAAGTCCCGCGTCGCGCATGGCTTCTTGGGCGGCGTCAATGTCGGCGACGCGCGGGGTGAGATGGTTCATATGCGGGCCCTGAAAGCTGACAATATCGGCGATCAGCGGATGCGCGTCCATCAGCTGACGATAAAGCGACAGATCAACCCGCGCCTTGGGGCGCCAGGCGAAAACTGTGACGGCTTCAGTAACGAAATCGTGCGCGTCACTGTCACGCAGACCGTCGTCAGATTCCGATTTTTCCAGCAATTCGCGTCCGCGCTCTGGCAGAATATCGCGGCCGTCCAGCGCGGCTAGCGCTGTTTCGCGAAGATCGTCATCGCCGATCATTTCTGGGCGAAGCAGCGATGTGAACATACGAAACGGGCTGATCGCAAAAGCACTTTCGTCAACTGGACGAAAAGCGGTCGAATGGACTGGCAGGCCCGCAACGGAGAGATCATAATAGCCCACGGGCGACATCCCCATCGCACCGAATAAGCGGGCAATGTCGGAGAGTTCAGACGGCTGGCCCAAGCGGATCGCCCCATGGCGTTCACTGCCCAGACGTGTGCCGCTATCGTCACCGTTTATGTCTGCGACAATGTCCAGCAGCTTGCCATAAGCAGGCACTTCATCGCGATAGAGTTGCGACAGGCGGTCTGAAAATTCCGCGCGAATATGATCAGCAGGCACAGGTTTCATGAGGTGTGGATGGCGAAACAAACAAAGCGTGTAAACCCACTTGATAGGCATGACTTTGTCGTTTGACTGAAGTAAGGCGCGACTTTCTGACGGTCGGAGCGAAAGACATGAAGAACATTGCCGTTTTAGGTTTGGGCAAGGTGGGCGCCCTCGCTGGCCAGTTACTCCATGATAGTGGCTTTACGGTCACGGGCGTCGATATGGCGGCCAATCCGGACAATCACCAACATGCTGTCACCAAAATTGACGTCACGAATGCTGCGGCGCTTGATCAGGTTTTTGGCGATGTGGATGCGGTTTTGTCTTGCTTGCCCTATCATCTGAACATGAAGGTGGCCGACCGCGCCCATGCGGCGGGTATTCACTATTTTGACCTGACCGAAGATGTGCCGACGACAAACCACATTCGGAAGCTCGCCAAGACCTCAAAGGGTCTGATGGCCCCGCAATGCGGTCTTGCGCCGGGCTTTGTCGGCATTGTCGGCGCCGAGCTAATTTCCCGCTTTGATGACTGCCGTTCGTGTAAGATGCGCGTGGGGGCACTGCCGCAACACCCGACGGGCCTGATGGGTTATGCGTTTAATTGGTCGCCCGAAGGCGTGGTGAATGAATATCTGAACGATTCTGAAGTCATTGAAGAGGGCGAGCGCAAAATGGTCTCCTCCATGGAATGGCTGGAGACGATCTATATTGATGGCGTGAAGTTGGAGGCGTTCACGACGTCCGGCGGGCTGGGCACAATGTGCGAGACTTATCACGGGAAAGTCGCGAACCTCGATTATAAGACGATGCGCTATCCAGGACATGCGGAGCTGATGAATTTCTTCTTCCATGAACTGCTGATGCGCGACAATCGCGAAGAAGCGGGGCGCGTTTTGGTCAAGGCCAAACCGCCGGTCAGTCAGGACATTGTCTATGTCCACGTCGCCGCCGAAGGCCTGAAAGACGGAAAATTATGGCGCGAAGAATTTGTCGAAGGTTATAAGCCGCTGATAATTGCCGGTAAAAGCCGGACCGCCATTGCGTGGACGACGGCCGGCTCTGTTGTCTCGGTGATTGAGCTGGTCCGCGACGGAAAACTTCCTGCCTCAGGGTTTCTTAAACAAGAAGACATCCCGTTGGATGCGCTGCTTTCAACGCGAACAGGGTCTTTTTATAAAAAAGGTTAGACGAAACCTTAGACCGCCCGGTTTGGCTTACGCCGCCTGATTGCCAGCCATGGGTGGCGGGCCGGGGTGAACAGTTTGCTCTGATCCTGCTGCGGCGGACATTGTCGACGCGGTCCCAGTTTCCAATACGGCGGCAATATCTTCTGCCAGCTTGCTAAACTCATCACCGACTTCGGATTCGGTCTTGGGCTTGGATTTGATAATCGGCGTATTAGGCAAGGTGAAGGTGACCGTGGTGCCTTTGCCTATTGTAGAGCTTATGCCGAAGTTGCCGCCGTGCAGTTCAATAAGGGATTTTGACAAAGCCAGTCCCAATCCTGTGCCTTCATGCTGACGCGCATGGGCACTGTCGACTTGTTCAAAGGGTTGGGCAAGGCGGGCAATGTCTTCTTCGCTAATGCCGATGCCCGTATCCGAAACATGCACGATTAGGCCTGTGGCTTTGGGATCAACCTGAATGGTGACAGAGCCGCCCTCAGGCGTGAATTTAATTGCATTCGTAGCAAGGTTCAGCAGGACCTGTTTCAGGGCCCTCGGATCGGCTTCGATATCTTGCGCTTGAGCCGGAGTGTAGAACAGTTTTAGACGATTTTCTTCGGCCCGTCCGCGTACAATGCGCAAGACTTGTTGGATCATTTTATCAATAGAAAGCGTCTCGACATTCAGCGTCATCTTACCGGCTTCGATCTTGGACATATCCAGAATGTCGTTGATCAGGCTGAGCAAATGCTGGCCGGAAAACAGAATGTCTGACACATATTCTTTGTAACGAGGATCGCCGAGAGGGCCGAACATTTCTTTTTTCATAATATCGGAAAAGCCGTTAATGGCATTAAGCGGCGTGCGCAGCTCGTGGCTCATATTGGCCAGGAATTCTGATTTAGACTGGCTGGCTTGTTCGGCGCGGATTTTTTCCTGCTCATAGTTTTCGGCAAGTTCGACAATCCGCGACTGCGACGCGCGCAGAACATTAATCGTCGATTCCAAGCGGTCACGATTGGCTTCCAACTCAGCTTCGCGCGAACGAATGGCTGTCACTTCGGTTCCGATTGAGACGCGCCCGCCATCTTGCGTATAGGTTTCCTGATAGCGGATCCAACGCCCATCTGAGAGTTGTATTTCACTGCCTTCACCAACGCCCAGCTCGCGCTCTTCGGCAATGACCTGATCGGCATAGTGTTGAACGATGGCGTGTTCTATGCCCGCCTGAAGATTCCCGGGTTCAAAGCCGAAGAAGTCTTCAAACTTACGATTCCATAGAACAAGACGGTCCATCTGGTCCCAGATCACAAAGCTATCATTCATGCCGCGAAG
>CAZSUW010000033.1:5897-16557 GCA_964610115.1 uncultured Algimonas sp. | reverse complement strand
TCGCGCTCTGCGAGACCAACAAGCTTGGCCAAGGATGCTGAGAGAAAGGCTGTGTTATGAGATAAGTCGATTTCCCACACCCCGCCACCTGTACCGTCTAGAGCGACTTGGTAGCGTTGCGAAGAAATCTCATCATTTTCCTGAGTCGCCCGAAGAGCATCGAATTGTTGCATCAACTGCTTCATCAACATCCAAATCAGCCAGGCCATGCCCATGAACATGAGGCCAAACATCAAAAGATTGTTGCGTAGGAAGGACGGCATTATGCGGTCACGCTTGTCCAAGACAACGAGCGATCCGCCAGATTTGGGCACGGTGCTCAGGCCTAACCAGGCCTCCTCTCGGGCATTTGAAGAGGAGATGCTTATCCCGTCGCGGTTGGCGGTGGCGGCCATCTGGTTCGGGGCAATGCCAAAATACTCATAACTCCCAACAGAACCAATGGCTGCGGCGCCATCAATGATGCGTCCACTTGTCATAACCAGAGCACGATCCGGAGATCCTGTGCCAATGAGTGTTCCGGGCGTGAGAATGGTTGCGAGGTATAGACCTTGGCTGCGAAGGACTATGACAGGGGCTGTCTCACCAGAGCTGGGTTGCGTCAGAGAAACGATATTGGTTTGTCCGTCCTGCAAACCATCGAGATTAATCTGTGAAAGAGCTGATCCTGCCCCTCCGGACTCTGCCAATATGCGATTTGAGGCATCGAGGACGGCGGCACCTTGTACGGTTTCTGATCGACTTGCCAAATCCACGATAACATTCGGATCACGAGAAAAGGCCATCGCCATCTGTAAGGGCGCAAGCTGCGTGTCGATTGTACGAGAAACATTGACGGCGGCAATCCCGATTTCGTCGCGAAACGCTTGGCTAGCCTGCGCGTGATATTGCGCACGGTCATATACTGTCTTTGTGATAAACAAGACCGCGAAGAGGAAAAGGAAGGAGAGGGAGGCGATAAGCAAACCCCGAAAGGCGCGAATGCCACCGACCCGATCTGAGAAGCGCTCTATGAGCGTATTGTCCGGTAAAATGCTGCGCATGGCGGCCATATCGGCGTTACCCTGAACGGCTTCACTTGACCGGTGCGCGGGGGTTTGCGCGGGGTATTGTGTTCTTTGGCCGGGGGCATGAACGTGGGATTGCCCATGGGGTTGAATGCCTGAAGTCTGTGCCACCTTAGGGCGAGGTCCGGCCTGCGGCGGGACATTAGGCGGGCGTTGTGACTGGGGGCCGCGCGGAGTGTGTCCCGGTGGCATTGGCGGTGGTCCCGGCCGCGCGGGGGTGGCCGCTTGTGGCGGGATGTAAGGTTGTGGTGTCATGCCGTTCGCACGCCCTGAAAACAGCATCGAACGCTATCGGTAAAGGGGGTCATATATGACAGGTGCAATGACATCCGGCCTCCCCTTTTGCTGTCCGAATCACTGGTTAACCGATAGCTGGATCGCCTCACTGTGTCGAAACAAAACAAGGTTAACGTTACGGAAACGCACTAAAAAAAGCCCAGTCACGTTGCGGAGGCGATTCGAGTTTCCGGCTCGGGTTTGCCGATCGCATATCCCTGGGCGGCGTCGAAGCCGAGACGGCGCACAAAGTCGAGCAAATCGACCGTTTCAACGCCTTCCGCGATGAAACGAACGTCTAGCGCGTCGCGTAAAGTTAAGAGCGCTTCTAAAATTGCGCGGTCACGGGCCGTATTGAACGCAGCCGCGACGAACCCGCCATCAATCTTAAGCCAATTGGCGGGCAGGGCGCGCAAGTAACGAATAGAGGCTGCACCCGCGCCGACATCGTCAAGGCAGACGGGATGACCGCGTGTTTTCAGTTCCGTGATCAGGCTTTCGGCCAGATCCAGCCGTTCCATGTCCCAGCTTTCCGTAAGCTCGATAACGAGCCGCGTGGGCGAGGCGGTGAGGGCGGTCAGGCAAGCGAGGACGGAAGGCTTAAAGGTTTCACGATCAATCGACGCGCCGGACAGATTGATCGCAATGCCCGGACCGTCAGGATCTGCATTGAGGACCAAAATCGCTTGCGCCAGCATGGACAGATCAAGGTCGCGGATCGCACCGGACAGCTCTGCCGGACGTAACACGCCTTCTGTGCCTTCCCCTTCAAAACGCACAAGCCATTCATAATGATGGATGCGTTGATCGTTAAGGCCGACAATTGGTTGACGCAGCACGGTATAGCGCTGTTCAGAGACATGTTCTCGAAAGCCTTCTAGGGTGCGGATATTTCGGCGCGGGTCCATATCCCGCGCCGTAGCAAAGAAGCGTTAAAGAGCCGTGGCCTTTAGCGATTATTCCTCATGTCCGGGGGCATAAGCCGCCAGCATCGCCATTTGCAGGATTTCGCTGGCCGTGCTGCCGAGCTTACAGATCTGCACCGGCTTGGCTAGACCTGTCAGGAAGGGCCCCAGCACGGTTGCGCCGCCCGCACTGTCGAGCATCTTGGTCGAAATGGATGCAGAATGGATGTTCGGCATGACCAGCACATTGGCCGCCCCGGTCAGACGCGAGAACGGGTAGGTCAGCTGATGCAGCGGGTCGAGCGCCACATCGGCGGCGATGTCGCCTTCATATTCGAAATCGACGTCGCGCGCGTCCAGAATGCGGACGGCCTCGCGAACGGTCTTCATGCGCTCGCCCACGGGCGGGTTGCCGAAGGTCGAATAGCTGAGCATTGCCACGCGCGGCTCGAACCCGAAGGTTCGTGCCATGTGCGCCGTGGTCTCCGCGATATCGGCCAAGTCCGTGGACGTTGGCATGGCGGTGATGTTGGTGTCGGCAATAAATAGCGTGCGCTGTTTGTTGACCACGACGGACACGCCGACAGTGCGTTCGTCCTTGCGGTGGTTCAGGACAAGACGAACGTCGCGCAGAACAACATCGTAAGATCGCGTCACGCCGGACACCATGCCGTCAGCGAGACCGTGATGCAGCATCAGGGCTGAAAAGACGTTCCGGTCATTATTCACCAATCGCTGGGCGTCACGGCGCAGATAACCGCGGCGTTGCAGGCGCGAATAGAGATATTCGGTGAACTCTGCATTGCGGTCGAATAGACGCGCATTCAGCACAGTCAGGCTTTCCGGCTTCTCAATGCCGAGCAATTTCATATTGTCATAGATCGGCTTTTCACGACCAATCAGGATCGCCTTACCCAAACCCCGTTGCTGGAAGGCTTGTGCTGCGCGGATGACGGCCGGTTCTTCGCCTTCGGCAAAGACGATCGTTTTGGGTTCTTCGACAACAGAGGCCGTAATCCCTTGCAGGATAGCGGCTGTTGGATCCTGTCGCCGGGCGAGGCTACGGCGATAAGCATCCATATCTTCAATGGGTTGGCGGGCTTCGCCCGTATCCATGGCGGCTTGGGCCACATAAGGCGGGATCTCGCTAATCAGGCGCGGATCGAACGGCGCCGGGATAATATAGTCAGGACCATATTGCGGGCGGTTGCCATGATAAGCGGCCGCGACTTCTTCCGGCACGTCTTGGCGGGCAAGATCGGCCAGAGCGTGCGCACAGGCCAGCTTCATCGCGTCATTCACATTGCGCGCGCGCACATCCAGCGCCCCGCGGAAGATGTAAGGAAAGCCGAGGACGTTATTGACCTGATTGGGATAATCAGAACGGCCCGTGGCGATGATGGCATCGTCGCGAACAGCCTTAATATCTTCGGGTCGGATTTCCGGTTCCGGATTGGCCATCGCAAAAATGATCGGATTCGGCGCCATAGACGCAACCATCTCTTTGGTCACAATTCCTGCGACAGACAGGCCAAGAAAAACGTCCGCGCCTTTAATCGCTTCGTCTAGCGTTCGCAGGGGCGTATCGACGGCGTGGGGCGCTTTCCACTGATCCATATATTCTTTGCGGCCCTTATAGACGACGCCCTTACTGTCGAGGACAAGGCAGTTATCGTCGCGTACGCCGAGGGATTTGATGAGGCTGAGAACGGACAAACCCGCCGCGCCCGCGCCTGACAGCACGACCTTCATGTCTTCAAACTTGCGCCCGGTCAGGTGCGCGGCATTAATAAGGCCAGCCGTGGCAATAATCGCCGTGCCGTGCTGATCATCATGGAAGACAGGGATATCGACAAGGTCGCGTAGCTCGCTTTCAATGATAAAGCATTCGGGTGAGCCAATGTCTTCGAGGTTGATGCCGCCAAAACTATTGCCGATGCGTTTAACGCATTCGATAAAGGCGTCGGCGTCTTCTTCTTCGACCTCAATGTCAAAGCTATCAATATCGGCGAAGCGTTTAAAGAGAACGGATTTCCCTTCCATAACGGGCTTGGACGCGGCCGCGCCCAAATTGCCAAGGCCTAAAATGGCGGTGCCGTTAGAGATCACCGCAACCATATTGCCTTTGGATGTGTAGTCATAGGCCAAGTCAATATCTTCGGCGATGGCTTTGACGGGAATGGCAACGCCGGGGCTATACGCGAGAGACAGATCACGCTGCGTCGCCATGGGCTTGGTCGGCAACATGGAAATCTTGCCAGGTGTTGGGTCAGAGTGAAAGCGCAGGGCTTGTTCGTCCGTAATGTAAGGTTTTTTAGGCGGACGGGGTGTGAGTTTTGGCATTGGGTTTATCTCCACACAGCGCCGAACTGCAGTCGCGAACGGCGGGTCTTGATTGGCACCGAAGCGCGGTGCGGTCGCAGGGTTTAGCGCGCCGCCAGCGAAGATCGTTTGCTTAGTTTCCGAACTGCAGTCGCGAACGAAAAATAAGAGGCTCAAACGATCCGCTATTGGCGACCAAACCTTGAGCGCGGCCATAACGATCTCTTCTCAGATTGCAATGCGAAAGCGATCCGAATCTGTTGCGGCGGGACTGCACTCTTCTTAATCGAGGGTCTGTGCATCCGCACATCTCTTGTGCGAAGTTTAAGGCGGGGCCGAGTGTTGCCAAATAGTAAAGCGCCAAGTCTCGACTCTTTCTGCCGCGCCGCGCACGGGCGCTCCAAGACTAAGAATTGGAGGGTCCGCAAGTCATGAAAAAGATCGAAGCCATCATCAAACCGTTCAAGCTGGATGAAGTCAAAGAAGCTCTGCAAGCGATCGGCCTGCAAGGTATGACGGTCCTGGAAGCCAAAGGGTTTGGCCGTCAGAAAGGCCATACGGAGCTTTACCGGGGGGCCGAATATGTGGTGGACTTTTTGCCAAAGCTGAAGCTGGAACTGGTCGTCGCGGACGATCAGGTGGAGAGCGCTTTGGAAGCGATCCAGACAGCGGCGAAAACCGGCAAAATCGGGGATGGCAAAATTTTTGTCTCCGACGTGAGCCAAGCGATCCGGATCCGCACAGGCGAGACGGGCGACGCCTCGCTATAAATTGCGGGCGCCTCACACAAATAACCAAAACCAAAACGACCTTTAGGGAAAGGGTAGGGTAAACCATGGCCGATAAACCAATGGACGCAAAAGCCGTCCTCAAGAAAATCAAGGATGAAGAGATCGGCTATGTCGATCTGCGCTTCACCGATCCAAAAGGCAAAATGCAACACGTCACCTTCACGGCCGAAATGGTCGATGAAGACCTGATGGCAGACGGCACAATGTTTGACGGGTCTTCGATTGAAGGCTGGAAGGACATTAACGAGTCCGACATGGTCCTGATGCCTGACCCGAGCACGGCCAAAATGGACCCGTTTTATCAGCAAGACACGCTGACGCTGTTCTGTGACGTTTTGGAACCTGATGATGGATCAGCGTATAATCGTGACCCGCGTGGTACGGCAAAAGCGGCCGAAGCGTATATGCGCTCGGCGAATGTCGGAGATGAGGTCTATTTTGGTCCGGAAGCCGAATTCTTCGTCTTTGACGATGTCCGCTGGGATACGTCTCAAAACAAGACCGGCTATGAGTTCGATAGCACTGAAGGCCCCTACAATACGGGAACAATGTATACGGGCGGCAATATGGGTCACCGGCCCGGGCCAAAGGGCGGTTACTTCCCGGTCCCGCCGGTCGATAGCCAGCAGGATATGCGGACCGAAATGCTCGCCATTATGACAGAGCTGGGTCTGAAGCCTGAAAAGCATCACCACGAAGTGGCGCCAAGCCAGCATGAGCTTGGCATGAAGTTCGACACGCTCTTGAAGATGGCGGACAATATGCAGCTTTATAAGTACATCGTGCACAACGTTGCCCATGCTTATGGCAAGACGGCGACATTTATGGCCAAGCCGGTTCACAATGATAACGGCACGGGCATGCACGTTCACCAGTCTATCTGGAAAGATGGCCAGCCGCTCTTTGCGGGTGACGGCTATGCGGGGCTCTCTGATGCCTGCCTCTACTATATTGGCGGGATCATTAAGCACGCCCGCGCGATCAACGCGTTTTCCAACTCCGCGACCAACTCTTACAAGCGTTTGGTCCCGGGCTTTGAAGCGCCGGTTATGCTGGCTTATTCCAGCCGTAACCGCTCGGCCTCAATCCGTATTCCGTGGACAGCGTCCCGCAATGGTAAGCGCCTGGAAGCGCGCTTCCCGGATCCAATGGGTAACCCATATCTGACCTATACAGCGCTGCTCATGGCGGGTCTGGACGGGATCAAGAACAAGATCCACCCCGGCGATCCGATGGATATGGACCTCTATGAATTGTCAGCCGAAGAAGCCAAAGACATTCCACAAGTCTGCGGCAGCTTGAAAGAAGCGCTGGACGCCCTCGACGGTGACCGCGACTTCTTGAAGGCCGGCGGTGTGTTCGATGATGACCAGATCGACGCCTATATCGACCTGAAGATGGAAGAGGTTCACCGCGTGAACATGCATCCGCACCCTGTTGAGTTTGATCTCTACTACAAATGTTAGGCCTAGCCTAAACCTTACAAGAAAGCCGTCCCCTGTTCTTCTGGGGGCGGCTTTTTTTTATGGGCAAACTGCGCTAGCGCCCTGCTATGCCCATCATCCGCCGCCCCCGCACTGTTCTTAAACTCTCTGGCGAAACGCTGCGCCCGTGGCTGGATAAGCTGATCACCAATACTCTGTCCGGGCCTGTCAGCTTTGCCGCGCTCCTCACCCCGCAAGGCAAGATTATTGCGGACTTCTTCGTTACAGAGAACGGCGACGATCTGCTCCTCGATACGACAGAGGCGATGGGACCGGCACTACTGAAACGGCTCAAAATGTTCCGCCTGCGCGAACCGATCGAGATCGAGGACGTAAGTGAGACCAACCACGTTTACTGCGCGTGGGATAATGCGGCGGATAAGATCGGGGATCCTGATCCGCGCATGGCGTCTCTAGGTTCGCGCTTGATCACGACAGAGCGGCGTGATGTTACCCCTGCTGCCGATTATGACGCGCATCGCCTCTCGCTCGGCGTGACGGATAGTCAATGGGACTTCGGCCCCATCAGCACGTTTCCCATGGATGCCTGTATGGATCAGCTGAACGGGGTGGATTACCAGAAGGGCTGCTTTGTCGGCCAGGAAGTGGTCAGCCGTATGAAACGGATGAGTAGCGTGCGTAAACGCATGCGTAGCGTGGTCCTTAGCGGTCCCGCCGATCCGGGCGACGCGATCAAAGCGGGTGAGCGAAAGGTAGGTCAGCTGCTCCACGTCAATGGCACTCTCGGCATGGCGCTTATCCGGATTGACCGTTTGAAAGAGGCGACCGAAAGCCCGTCCGTGCGCGGTGAACGGGTGCAGGTGATGGGGAGTGTGATTGGCACAGATGATTAGGTCGGGACAAACATCCGGCCTTTCTCTCCAAACTGTCATTTTGAAATGGCGACGCGCTCAGCTTAAAGGATTGTCATGCGTGTTTACCTGATCCCGGCTTTCCTCATTTTGTCTGCCTGTGCGAGCGCGCCTTCGGCCAATCGCTATGTGGATCAACCCCTCGCTGATCTACAGGCGCAGCAACGCGAACTCGCCAATGCCGAGGCGCGCCTACAACAATTACGCACGATCATCGACCTCGACGACAATGCCGACATCGATGATATTCGCGCTTACAATGCCGCCCGTGATGAGCTGTCGCGTCTACAAAGCCACTATCCGGATGTGGATAGCGGCTATAATGATCTCGGCTGGCATCCGTTAGAAGCCTTGGGCGAAGGTACGATTTCGACATCAGGCGCATCGACATTACCCGGCGGCATTTTGGGTGGGCCGGCTTCCTCAGGGGATTAGGGCGCGAGTTCTAAGGCCCCCTGCGCTTCGACTTTGTCCATCGCAATTTGCAGGAAGTCTTTCACATCGCCTTCAACAAAGCGGCGCACAAAGGGGCGTTTCCAACCTGCGTCAGGCATGACACGATAGGTCCAGATGAAGTCCGTACCCTCGCCATTGGGATCGGGTTTTAGCTCTTGCTTGCCGTAGATATGGTCCACATTATTGCCGGTCGCGGAGGTGAAGCCCCAGACTTGGTAGTCGAACTTGGCCGGACTGTGTGTGATGACCCGCTCAAAGGTGAAGTGCCCGTCTGAGAACTCCAGAATGCGTTCCGCGCTCGTTTCGGTCCAGGTCGAGCCTTTGGTGAGGGTGAACCCTTTTGGCGCGGCAATGCTATCCGTGTCTTCCATAGCGTAGATGATTTTATTGCCGTCATCCAGCCAGGCCCGAACCTGCTCCGGCGTGCCAGGGAAATCAGCCGTGACAACGATTTCGACATAGCCGTCCTCGGCCAAAGGTGGGGGCGGGGTTAGGCTGGTCGGCGGTGTGGCTGGCGGCGCGGGCGTGGCGCAGGCACTTAAGGCAAGGCCCGCCAGCAGGAAGATCACAGATTTGGGGGTTTTGAGGTGAGGTGACATAATTTATCTGTTTATTACGATTGTCGTAGCATATAGTACGAAAATCGTATAAAGCAAGTGTATGGGGGATATGCCGGAACGAATGGCCCGCGCGGTCAATGTGATTTTGAACCGTTACCTTGTGCGCGGGGCGGATGGGATGGACCGGCCGCTGCCCTATAATCCGGTGGATTATCAGACGCTGCGTTTCTTGGCCGCCAAGCCCAAGGCGCGCGCAACCGATGTGGCGGATCATCTGGGCGTGGCCCCGACAACCATGCAATCTGCGCTGGATCGGCTGGTTAAAAAAGGCCTGCTGACGAAAGCAAAAAGTGAAACGGACGGACGGGCGCGTCTATATGCCCTGACAGAAAAAGGGATCGCTATCCACGCTGCGATTGAGGCCCAAGACCGTGCCAATATGGCGGCCATGCTGTCCGCGCTTAATCCAGTGGAACAAGCCGAAATGGTCCGCCTGATCGAACGGGTTGTGGCGTCTGAATAAGCTTGCAGGCTGGATAAGCCTGCGACAGAATAGCGTTTATGTCCGAGGTCACAATCCGTCGCAATCATCGCCCGAGCCTGCCTGATTTTGCGCGGCTCAATGCGGCGTGGATTCAGCGCTATCACCATATGGAAGACAGCGACAAAGCCATGGTCGCCCGGCCAGAGACTTATATCGATAATGGCGGTCATGTTTTCACAGCGCATCTGGACGATGTCTGTGTTGGGGCCGTCGCGCTAAAGCCCCACCCGGATGGGCCCAATCAAGGTGAGTGGGAACTGACCAAGATGGCCGTCGACCCTGCCTATGGCGGGCGGGGCATCGGTATGGCGTTGCTCAATGCCGCCGAGGAGTATGCCCGTGATGATCTTGGGCTGAGCCGCTTATTCCTTCTGTCCAACACAGTGCTGGACCGCGCTAAGCGCCTCTATGAACGCAATGGCTGGGTGCAAAACCACGCCGGCCCGCACCCCGTTTATGAGCGCGCCAATTACGGCATGGAAAAGCAGCTGTGAATCGCCTTACGCAAGTCCCAGATGATTACGATCATCCTGACCTGCCGCGCTGCGAATGGGTGCCGCCGAATGACCGGCTGTATTGCTGGTATCATGATTGCGTCTGGGGCCGGCCTGAGCGCGATCCGAAGGCGCTGTGGGCGAAGCTGATTTTGGATGGGCAGCAGGCGGGCCTGGCGTGGATTACGATCTTGCGGAAGCAGGACAATTTCATGGCCGCCTATGATGGTCTCGATCCGGATATTGTGGCAGGCTATACAGACGCGGACCGCGCGCGCTTGCTGGATAATCCCGGCATCATCCGGTCGCGCCTGAAGATCAATGCGGCGATCAAAAACGCGCGGGCCTATGTGCGGATGCGGGACGAAGAGGGCATCAACTTTTCAGACTATCTTTGGAGCTTTGTGGGCGGCAAACCCATCGTCAATGAATGGAGCAATTTCCGCGACGCCCCCGTCAAAAGCCCTGAATCAGAGGCCATGAGCAAGGCGCTGAAGAAACAGGGGTTCAGCTTTGTCGGCCCCGTCATCCTCTATGCGTTCATGCAGGCGGTGGGCATGATCAACGATCATAGCCTGCACTGTCATGTGCGCGAGGATACGCTGACAACGCGGACGCTCTAAAGCCCGAAACGCTCCGTCATCATGGTGACCCACGCCGTGTCGCCCAGCTGTTCGCGGCCGGCCCACATGGCTTTGGCGTCTTCACCGGCGAGGTAACGGATTTTATCGGTCCCGTCTGTCACGGCCTCATAGACCACATCAGAAACGACGGACGGTTCTGACCAGCCCTCTGACCGACCTGTTGCCGCTTTGATAAAGGCCTGCATTTGGCGGCCATAGTCGGGATCAACGCTAGGATCCGCGCGGTTGAGCGACCGTCCCGCAAA
>CAZSUW010000033.1:0-5797 GCA_964610115.1 uncultured Algimonas sp. | reverse complement strand
CCTTCCATCGGACCGACAAGCCCGACGCCTGCATTATTGACCAGCACATCAAGGCCGCCAATGTCGTCTTCGGCAGCCTTTACAGCGGATTGGATTGAGGCGGTGTCCGTGACATCGAGGGCGTAGGTTTTAACGCCGGGCAGGGCGGCCAGCGCCGCCCCGTCGCGATCCGGATTGCGCATGGTCGCCGCGACCTGCCAGCCTTCTTTGGAAAAGCGTTCGGCCATGTCGCGGCCCATGCCGGTGGACGCACCGGTGATGAGGATGGTTTTGGGGGTATCGGTCTGGGTCATAGCCAGACCCTAACGCTTATCCTTCGTCTTCGCCACCCACGCTCATGGATTGGATGTAGTTCTGAATACCTTGCAGGCGGATTTGGTCCTGCTGGGTTTCCAGATAATCCAGATGCTCTTCCTCGCTGGTGAGGATTTTCGCGAACAGATCGCGCGTCACATAATCGCGAACGCTCTCGCAATGCTCGACCGCATCGCGCAGCAAGGGAATCGCAATGTGTTCGATCTTCAGATCGCATTCGATGATTTCTTCGACCGTCTCGCCGATGAAGAGCTTGCCCAGATCTTGCAGGTTGGGCAGGCCATTGAGGAAGAGAATCCGCTCGATCAGCCAATCGGCGTGATTCATCTCGTCGATGGATTCCTCATATTCCTTTTGGGCGAGCTTGGTGACGCCCCAATCTTTCAGCATCCGTGAATGCAGGAAGTACTGATTGATGGCCGTCAGTTCGTTTTTCAGACAGGCATTGAGAAACTCAATCGTCTTTTCATTTTTATCGATAGGGGGCTGGCGCATGGCATTTTCCTCTTTGAACTTTATTTGCCCCTTCATACGCACGATTCGGCAAAATGTATTTATAAAAATACAGAAAAATCAGTGACTTAGCTGAAATTGAAAGTCAGAATGAATGTCAGAAGGGCGGCCTGCAACGCATTATCAAACGCAAGGGAAATGGGTTTGGCAAAGGGGACGGTCCAGCGTGGGGATGGGCGCTAGAACTTGTATGATAAATCAGGTGTTTAGGCGATCGAGGGTGGTGCCTATTCCGCCGCGTCCAGTAAGGGTGTCGTTGTGTCGACGGGCACAGATGTGTGGTCATTCGCGGCGTCACCGATCACAACGCGTAGGCGCTCTTCGATAGACGGGATGCATTGGCCGCAATTAAAGCGCTTGCCGCAATGTTTCATTACACAGGCTGGCGTGCGGCCCCCTTGGGCGGCGGCCTCATCAACGAGGCGGGTATTGACCGAATTGCAAACACAGTGGATCACAACATGCTCATCCTGAAAATGCGAATGATTGTCAACTACGAAATGACGAAATTGCGAATTATTTGCAGGTCTCTTTTCGTCGCGTCGTTTTTGGCCTGACGTCATTCGTCCCCGGCAACAGGTGCCGGGGACAAAGCATCTTCGGTACTGTGAGCCTTGGCATCTGACCGACCGACACCCCCTGATTGACGCCCGCGCCCCACGCGCTACAGGCGAAGGCATGAAAGCTGTTATCTCCTCCACCGGGCTTTGGACGCCGGAGCAGTCTATTAGCAATGAAGAACTCGTTGAGAGCTTCAATGCCTATGTCGATAAGTGGAACGGCGAAAATGCGGCGGCGATTGCGGCAGGCGAGCTCGACGCGCTCGACTATTCAAACGCGCCCTTCATTGAAAAAGCGTCCGGCATAAAAAGCCGCTATGTGTTGTCCAAAGAGCCTATCTTGGACCCGGAACAAATGCGTCCCAACATTCCCGCGCGCCCCGATGAAGAGCCGAGCGTGCTGGCCGAAATGGCGGTAAAGGCGGCAGAAGATGCACTGGCCCGTGCTGGCAAGACAGCTGCTGATGTGGACGCGGTGATCGTCGCCTGTTCCAATCTGCAACGCGGCTATCCGGCCATTGCGGTCGAGGTCCAAGACTTGCTGGGCCTAGAGGGCGGCTTTGCGTTTGACATGAATGTCGCCTGTTCCAGCGCGACCTTTGGGCTAGAGGCCGCACGCGGTCTGATCTATGGCGGGCAGGCGAAAAGCGTGCTGGTGGTCAATCCGGAAATCTGCACCGCGCACCTCAACTTCAAAGACCGCGATAGCCATTTCATTTTTGGCGATGTGGCGACGGCGATCCTCGTCGAGCGCGAAGACGTTGCGCCAAAGGACCACTGGGAAATCATTGGCGCGAAGCTGATCACAAAATTTTCCAATAATATCCGCAATAATTTCGGATTTCTCAATCACACGGCTCCAGAAGATGACGGTCTGCATGGTGATCGGGGCCGCAAGGGCCTGACGGATAAGCTGTTCATGCAGAATGGTCGCAGCGTCTTTAAAGAAGTCGTCCCCATGGTGGCGTCGATGATTTCTGAGGAAGCGGAAAAGCTCGGCCTTGATCCGAACACGCTCAAACGCATGTGGCTGCACCAAGCCAACCTGAACATGAACGTCCTGATCGCTAAAAAAGTGTTGGGCAAAGATGTAAGCCTCGAGCAAGCGCCCGTCGTGCTGGACGAATATGCCAATACGTCCAGCGCTGGATCGATTATTGCGTTTCATAAGCACAACGACGATTTCGCGGCGGGAGAGACAGGGCTGATCTGCAGCTTCGGCGCGGGCTACAGCGCGGGCGCGGTGTTTGTGCGGAAGGTGGCGGCCTAGGTGATCCCAAAATACCATGAAATCATGCGGCCTTTATTGGAGTCGCTTCAGGATGGAGATGCCAGCACAGCGGAATCCACACAGCGCATGGCAAGACACTTCGAATTATCTGAAGATGAAATAGAAGAGCGTATACCCAGTGGTCAGGAAGGCCGTTTCTTTAACCGCGTTAGCTGGGCCAGAACTTATCTAAAAAAAGCTGGGCTGCTGATTTACCCCGAACGCGGTGTGTCTAGTATTACCGAAAAAGGGCGAGAGTTTTTGGCGTCCCATCAAGGCCCGATTGCTGCACGCGACCTCAAGCAGTTTGCTTCCTTTGTAGAGTTTCAAACCAAGTCGTCTGATAGCGATCAAGAGCGAGATGCGACGCCGCCTGATCATGACGCGGACACAACACCCGAAGAGCAAATCTTCGAAGCCTATGAAACGATCAACCAACAGCTAGCAGCCGATCTGATCGAACGCGTGCAGGCGAAGTCTCCAGCCTTCTTTGAACGGCTCTTGGTCGATCTGCTCGTGGCCATGGGCTATGGTGGATCCTCGGAAGAAGCGGGCCGCGACTTAGGAAAATCCGGCGATGGCGGCGTTGATGGCGTGATTGATCAGGACGTTTTGGGTGTGGACCAAATCTATATCCAAGCCAAACGCTATGCCGACGGCAATACTGTTGGATCCGGCGCTATCCGTGATTTCTTTGGAGCGTTGAATATTAAACGCGCGAGCAAAGGGATATTCTTCACCACTTCAACATTTACGAAAAGTGCGAAAGAAACAGCCGAAGCATTAGGTACGCGGATTGTGCTGATCGATGGTGAACAGCTGGCACGTCTGATGATACGCTACGGCATTGGGTGTCGCGTAAATACAGTCGTCACCTTGCGTAAAATCGATGAAGACTTCTTCGATAACGTCTAACCCTTCCCGCGCCCCCAAACGCGCTTGGCAGCGCATGCTCTCGGGCCGTCGCCTTGACCTGCTCGACCCGTCGCCGCTGGATATTGAGATTGAGGATATTGCCCGCGGTCTCGCGCGGGTGGCGCGGTGGAATGGGCAGACCTCAGGTAAGCACGCCTTTTCCGTGGCGGAGCACTCCGTCGTAGTCGAGCAGTTGTTAGGGCAGCTCTATCCCAAATCCACGCCCGCCGAACGCCTGACCTGTCTCCTCCACGACGCCTCGGAATATGTGATCGGCGATATGATCAGCCCGTTTAAAGCGGCGATGGGCGGGAATTATAAGGCCGTGGAAGCGCGGATTGAGCGGGCGGTGAATCTCCGCTTTGGCTTGCCCGCCGAAACGCCCGCCCGCCTGCACAAACGCATTAAACGCTGCGATATCATCTGCGCTTATTTTGAGGCCGTGCAGATTGCGGGATTTAGCGAGGCCGAAGCAAAGCAATTCTTTATCGTGCCGCCGAAAGGGGTGAGTGTCGCGATTGCGCCCAGGCCGGTCGTGGAGGCGGAGGCGATGTTCCTAGAGCGGTTTGAGGTGTTGGATGCTGCCGTGCGGAATAAAACATAGGTCCGTCCCCGGCATTTATTGCCGGGGTCTTCTCTAACTAGGGTTTACAAGACGCGCTGTTCTGCTCGCTCTCCGCTTGTGAAATCAAGTGCAATCAGGCCCCGGCAATAAATGCCGGGGACGACGCTTTATTGTGGCGCTGTCTCTCGCGGATGCGCCGCCGCGTGGACCTCGCGCAGTCTCGCCGCGTCTACATCGGTATAGCGCTGTGTCGTGGACAGGCTGGCATGGCCGAGCAGTTGCTGGATCGTGCGTAGGTCTCCGCCGCCTGCGAGGAGGTGCGTGGCAAAGCTATGGCGCAGGGCGTGGGGTGTGGCGGACTCAGGCAAGCCGAGCGCGCCGCGCAAATGCTGCATTTCCGCCCGGATCAAACGCGCATCGAGCCGTCCGCCGCGCGCGCCGCGAAACAAAGCGGTTCCGGGGGCGAGATCATAGGGACAGAGCGACACATATTGCGCAACGGCGTCCCGCAAGGCAGGCAAGATCGGCACAAGCCGCGACTTGTCGCCTTTGCCGGTGACAATCAACGTTTCACCCAGCGGGAGGATGCCCGCGTTCAGGCCCATCACTTCGCCCATGCGAAGGCCCGCCCCATAAGCCAGCGACAACACAGCCGCATTGCGCGCGCTAATCCAGGCGGGACGGTCCGGATCAATCACGGCGTCGACCACATCCCGCGCGCCGCTTTCTGATAAGGCTTTGGGCAGCGGCTTTTTCGCCTTCGGACCCTTCACGAGAGCGATGGCCGAATTGGACACGCCCCAGCGTCGTTCCATGTAATTATAAAGCGTGCGGATCGCCGAGAGCAGGCGTTGGACAGACGCATTGCCTAGGCCCTCTTGGCGACGAAAGGCGAGGTAAGCGCGGAAATCACACGCCGTCAGATCGCCGAGTGTTCGCAGCCCGGCCGGTTCGCCCCGGTGACGGGATATAAAGGCCTGAAACTCCCGAATGTCGCGGCCATAGGCTTCAACCGTTTTGTCGGCCAAGCGCCGCTCGCCCGCCAGATGGGAGAGGAAGATGGCGCGGACCTCATCGGCGTTAATGTGTAACAGACTTGCCATAAGTGCAGTCTGCGCTCACTCGGTAAAGGCGAAGTAAATCACCTTTGGGGGACACTGTGCGCCATCTTATTCTTGCCGCTTCATCTTTGGCCTTGATTGCCTGTTCGGCGCAAGGCCCAGCGGATGTGGACATTCCGGCCCTGCATGACCGCACGCTGACGCTCGATACGCATATCGACATTCCGCTGACTTATATGGTCGAAATTGATCCGAACGGGCCGACCGATCTGCAAGTGGATAAACCCAAGCTTAATGCCGGTCGCCTCGATAGCGGGTTCTGGATTGTCTACACGCCGCAAGGAGAGCTGACGCCGGAAGGCTATGCGGCGGGCAAAGAGATTGCCGATACGCGCTTGACCGCCATTCTGCGCCTGACGAGCGAGCTGCCGGATTTCGAACTGGCCAAGACCGCCGCGGATGCCGAGCGCATTGTCAGCGAAGGCAAATATGCCGTCTATATCGGCATGGAAAACGCCTATCCGCTGGGCGAGAGTGTCGACCGCATTCCAGAGCTGGCGGAAGCCGGCGTGCGCTATGTCGGCCTGACGCATTTCGG
>CAZSUW010000032.1:0-26040 GCA_964610115.1 uncultured Algimonas sp. | reverse complement strand
TTGGTCTTTGATGAGTGACTTTTGGGCACAAAAAAGCCCGCCATGCGGCGGGCTTTGAAGCTTAGGGAGGCAGAAAAAAACTTAGGCGCTTTCGCCGTCACCGATCTCGGTTGTTGCTTCAGCGGGCTCTGCTGTCTCTGTCGGCTCAGCATGGGCTGCGCGGGACAGGTCCGCTTCGGTGGGCTGAGCGCTCGACGCGTCGCCTTCAACGACGTTTTCTTCGACAACCGCGTCAGGCGCAGCGCCGCCTTCAAACATTTCGGCGGCGATTTCGGCGCGCTCTGCGGCGGCTTCTTCGGCGTCGGCACGTTCAGCGGCGATTTGCGTCGCGATGACGTCTTCGCCTTTGGCTTGACGTTCCGCTTCATCTTCAGAGCGGGCGACATTGACAGAGATCGGCACAGAGACTTCTGCGTGCAAGCGCACGAGAACATCGTGAATTCCGAGCGTTTTGATCGGTGTTTCAATGACGATTTGATTGCGCTTAATAGATTGGCCTTTGGTTTGCAGCGCCTCATAGACGTCGCGCACAGAGACGGAACCGTAAAGCTGTCCTGTATCGCCAGCGCGGCGGATCATCGTGATCTGCGTGCCGTCAATGGCTTTCCCATCCAGCGCCGCTTTTTCGCGGTTTTCGGCATTGCGCTGCTCGAGATATTCACGCTCGGCTTCAAAGCGGACTTTATTGGCTTTCGTCGCGCGCAGGGCTTTTTCCTGCGGGATCAGAAAGTTGCGGGCAAAGCCGGGCTTTACAGAGACGACGTCTCCCATATTGCCAAGCTTTTCGACGCGTTCGAGTAGAATAACGTCCATGATTACTTCACCTCATAAGGGAGCAGGCCGAGGAAGCGGGCGCGTTTGATCGCTTTCGCCAGCTCACGCTGCTTCTTGTGGGAGACAGCGGTGATGCGGGCCGGTGCGATTTTGCCTTTTTCAGACATGTAGCGCTGCAGCATTTTCGGGTCTTTATAGTCGATTTTAATGCCATTATCGCCAGAGAAAGGGCACACTTTGCGGCGACGACGGAACGGGGTCCGGCTCGGCAGGTTTTCGATACGAATGTCTTGTTTAGCCATGATCAGTCCTCCTTAGTTCCGGTCGCGACGTTTGCGCTCTTCGCGCTTTTTCAGGATCGGGGAGGGGTCTTCGTTAAACTCCTCAACACGGATCGACATATAGCGCAGTACATCTTCGTTGATGCGGTGCTGGCGTTCGATTTCGTGTAACGTTCCGGGCGCGGCGTTCACTTTCAGAAGTGAGTAATGCGCTTTGCGGTTTTTGTTCATGCGGTAGGCGAGGTTACGCAGACCCCAATATTCCGCACCTTCCACAGTCGCACCGAGTTGCTCGATACGGGAGGCGAGGTTTTGCATGAATTCTTCGACTTGGGTGGACGAAATGTCCGGGCGCGTCAGCACCACATGCTCATAGAGAGCCATATCACAGTCCTTCAGTATTGGGTGACGGCAGTCCAAGCCCGAGAAGGTGGGGCTTCGAACCGATGGCTGGATGATGCAGAGGAGCCCGCATATCCACCGTCGACCAGTGATGGCGGGCCGATAAAGAGACGGAGCGCTTAGGTCAAGTTCTAAACACGCCCAAGCAACAGCGCGGATGCAGCCTAAAATCAGGTGATATCGTTGCGCAAGCCAAGGGCGAAGTCGGTGATGCGGTCCGCGATTTCTTCGTCGTCCATCAGCTCAAAGTTTGACGTGACAGGGCTGTCCTCTGACGGGGCGACCCCTTGCGCCGGCGCTTCTAGAGGCGGGGCCATAGGGAAATCATCATGCAGCGGACCCGTATGCGTTCCCGGCATAATGTCTGGCGCGGCGGCGGGCGGGCTGCTTTCGCGTAGGGCTTGTTGTTGGTTTAAAGCAGCAGCGACATCACGGTAGCGACGGTCAAAGTCCGTGACATTTTGCTGGGCTTCGATCAGGCGACTACCCGCTTCTTCCAGCTGGAAGTTTTGCGTTTCAATGATAGATTCAAGACGTTCGCGCTCCAGATCCTGCGCCGTGCGGATTTTGCGTAATTCTTGGACATCGCGGGCGGCATTGCGGACGATTTCGTCTTTGATTTCCAGCTGTTTAGCGAGTTCATCAACTTGGGCCCGTAAGGCCGTCATTTCGTCTTCGCGCGCAATGACGTGGAACTCGCTTTGCGTTTTGAAGTTGCGAATATCCTCATGCAGGCTGATCATTTCGCCTTTCATTTGGTTATTGGCGCGTTGGGCGTGGTCGAGCGCATTGCGCAGCTCTATATTGTCCGTTGAGAGCTCTTCGGCCTGCGCGCGGAAATCAACAGCATCCTGACGCAGGCTATCGGTCATTTTCTGCGCTTCGAGGGTTTGCGTATGGCGCTCCTCCATTTGCGCGGTGAGGTCTGTCACCTTATCGCGAAGCACTTGGTTTTCGCGCCGCTCTACATCGAGAGATGTCTGTGTCCGTTCCGCCGTTAAAGCGTGCTTGTCACTGGCTTTTCGGGTTTGGTCGAGTACACGCTCATATTCTTGCAAGCTTTTCTGCGCGAGGCTCATTTTGCTTTGCAATTGTTCCAAAACGGCGGACCGTTCAGCCAGACGCTTTCTATGGTCTTCTAGATCAGAGCGGGTAACCTCTAATTTGCGTTTGGCATCGTCGATTTCAGACTCAAGCGTGCGGTTGCGGGCCTTTAAACGGCGATTTTCGGGCTCTAAGCGATTGAGCAAAGAGAAGTCGAGTTCAGCTTTTTCAACAAAGCCGGTCAGGTTTTCGATGCGCTTTTGCGCGCGGCGATAGAGTTCTTCGCCAGATTGAATGTCTGCGGCAATGCGCGCCACATCGAGGCGCATTGTGCCCAGATCCGCGCGTCCATCCCGCGTGGCAAGATGGGGAACGCTGAACTGGAAGTCGTCCTTTGTCTCTTTGGCACCGACGGATTTCGTCACGGCTTCCCGTGACGGTGTCGTGCTGCCCTCATCAGAGATAAGGGTGTCGACATCAACCTTGATCGCACCCGGCGTGGCATCCAGTGTTGGAGCGTCGCCTAATTCGGCGGAGAGGTCCATGTCCTCATAGCGCTTCATCTCTTCGGCAACCGAATTTGGTTCAGAAATGGTGTCATCGCCCTTTGGTTTTTCAAGCGCAGCGTCTTGCTCGGTCACAAGGGCCTCCATCTCGGCCCAGGCTTTATCGATGTCACGCGGTGGCGTTTGCTCGAACGCGTCTGACACTTTGTCTTTTTTGCGCTTGAATAAACCCATGGCTCATCCCCAGTCCATTCGTGATCGTCCCAGCCACGTGCTGGAGCGCGTCTCATCGTTACAGTTGGCTAAGGGCGCATAGTTAACGAGATGTAAAGGTTAACGTCAGGTGACAGTCGATTTAGGCAAAAACAGGGGCCTTTTTGCGTTTTACGCCAAGAAAGAAATTCGCCTTAGGCGTTGGCATGGCGAAGCGGGCCGTTTATGGGGGCGTCTTACGTTTTCGTGACTCTAAAAGGGAGCCTCCATGGCTTTTGCTTTTACCTTTCCTGGGCAAGGGAGCCAATTTGTCGGAATGGGGCAGGCTCTCGCCGAAGCCTCACCCGCCGCGCGCGCTATATTTGAGCGCGTTGATGCTGCTTTGGGCGAAAACCTCTCTGATCTTATGTGGGCAGGTCCAGCGGAAGAGCTGACCCTTACCGCCAATACGCAGCCCGCTTTGATGGCTTGTGGCATGGCGGCCATGGCGGCCTTGGAAGAGACGCAGGGTATCACGGTCGATCAAGCGAAATATTTGGCGGGTCATAGTTTGGGCGAATATACGGCCCTTTGTGCGGCCGGGGCGATTAGTCTGGAAGATACAGCGCGGTTATTGCGTATTCGGGGCAATGCGATGCAATCGGCTGTGCCGGCCGGTAAGGGCGCAATGGCGGCCTTGCTCGGGGCGGACTTTGCGCAAGCGGAAGCCGTTGTTCTCGCGGGGCAGGCTGTTGGCGAATGTCAGATCGCGAATGATAATGCGCCCGGGCAAATCGTGATTTCAGGGGAAAAAGCTGCCGTTGAAGCTGCTGCAGCATCGGCGAAAGATCACGGCGTGAAAAAAGCGGTCATCCTGCCCGTGTCTGCGCCGTTTCACTGCTCTCTCATGCAGCCCGCTGCGGACGCTATGGCGGATGCGTTAGAGGCCATCGAGATCAAGACGCCTATCGTTCCGGTCGTCAATAATGTTCAAGCCGGACCCGTTACCGATCCCGTGCAAATCCGCACAGATCTTGTGACGCAAGTAACGGGACGGGTGCGCTGGCGTGAAAGCATGCAATTCATGTTTGATGACGGTGTGCGCCTGTTCGCCGAACCCGGTTGCGGAAAGGTACTCAGCGTCATGCTGCGGCGGGCGCATAGAGAGGCCACGGGCCTACCTATTGATAAGCCAGAAGCCTTTGCGGCTTTGGCCGACGCCTTGAAAACGTAAGGAAAAGACGAATGTTCTCACTCGAAGGAAAACGCGCCCTTGTGACGGGTGCAACGGGCGGCTTGGGCGGCGCGATAGCGCGGCAACTCCACGCGGCAGGCGCGGCTGTGGCTTTGTCCGGCACGCGGGCGGAAAAGCTCGAAAGTCTCGCAGCGGAGCTTGGCGACCGCACCGCGATCACGCCGGCCAATCTGTCAGATGCGGATGCCGTGGACGCGCTGCCGGGGCAGGCTGCCGATGCGTTGGGCGGCTCTATTGATATCCTCATCGCCAATGCGGGCATTACCCGTGACGGTCTTCTCATGCGTATGAAGCCGGAAGATTTCGACGATGTTATCAAGATCAATCTGGAGAGCTATTTCCGCCTGGCCAAGGCTTGCCTGCGTCCCATGATGAAGGCGCGCGGGGGGCGGATCATCGGGATTACGTCTGTTGTCGGTGTGACTGGCAATCCGGGGCAGACGAATTACGCGGCCTCGAAGGCCGGCATGATCGGCTTTTCCAAATCCTTGGCCCAAGAAGTGGCCTCGCGCGGCATCACTGTGAATTGTATCGCCCCGGGCTTTATTACCTCGCCCATGACAGACGCGCTGACAGACGCCCAAAAAGAAGCGACTTTGGACCGAATCCCCGCCCAGCGACTCGGCGAAGGCGCGGACATTGCGGCGGCAGCGCTCTACCTTTCCTCCGACGAAGCCGCCTATGTGACGGGCCAAACGCTGCACGTAAATGGCGGAATGGCGATGATTTAAGGCGGTGAAGGGCGGATTTATCGCAAAATCTACCTAAAATCGGGCTGTGGAAGGTCCGTTGCGGCACTTTGCATGGCGCACGCACCGTGCTAGGCGCGCCAAGATAAAAAGAGGGGTCGGGTTGTAATTCAATGGCCGAGACCCACATTCGCTAGCAGACCCGCCGAGCAGTTCGGCGCCAATAAAGGGAAAACCTATGTCTGACGTTCTCGCTCGCGTGAAGAAGATGGTCGTAGAGCATCTTGACGCGGAAGAAGATAAAGTGACGGAAAAAGCGCACTTCATTGATGATTTGGGCGCTGACTCGCTCGACACTGTCGAACTCGTCATGGCGTTCGAAGAAGAATTCGATATTGAAATTCCAGACGATGCGGCTGAGCACATTCAGACAGTCGGCGATGCTGTGAAGTTCATCTCAGAGAAAGTCGGCTAAGGACACTTTCGTTATGCAAAGACGGGTCGTCGTCACAGGCTTAGGGCTTGTCACGCCCGTCGGGTGCGGTGTTGAACCTGCATGGCAAAATCTTCTTGCGGGCCAATCTGGCGCCCGCAAGATCACGTCCTTCGATACGGACGATCTGGCCTGTAAAGTGGCCGCGCCTGTCCCGCGCAAAGCGGACTTCCCCGATCGTGAAGAGGCTTTTGATCCCGACGCCGTGATGAGCGCGCGGGACGCCAAGCGCATTGACGATTTCATCCTTTATTCTATCGCCGCGGCTGACCAAGCACTCGCGGATTCAGGCTGGGCTCCGAAAGAGATTAGCGAAGAGGCCCAGCACCGCACGGGCGTGATGCTTGGCTCTGGCATTGGCGGCTTGCAGACGACCTATGATGCGTCGATCACCTTGCATGAAAAAGGTCCGCGGCGTCTCTCGCCCTTTGTTATTCCCGCTATGCTGATCAATCTGGCGAGCGGTCAGACCTCTATCCGGCACGGTCTGAAGGGACCGAACCATTCCGTTGTGACCGCCTGCGCCACCGGCGCGCATGCGATCGGCGATGCCGGACGCCTAATCGCCCACGGTGATGCAGACGTGATGGTTGCGGGTGGCGGCGAAGCGGCGATTAATCGCCTCGGCATTGCGAGTTTCGTGGCCTGCCGCGCCATGACAACCGGCTTTAACGACACGCCGGAAAAAGCCTCCCGCCCCTATGACAAAGACCGCGACGGCTTCCTGATGGGCGAAGGGGCCGGGGTCGTCGTCCTCGAAGAATATGAACATGCCAAAGCGCGCGGGGCGAAGATTTACGCCGAACTCGTCGGTTATGGCCTGTCCGGCGATGCCTATCATATCACCAGCCCTGCGCCGGAAGGCGAAGGCGGCTACCGCGCCATGAGCGCGGCGCTGGCAAGCAGCGGTTTGGACGCCTCAGACATCGGCTATGTCAATGCGCATGGTACGTCGACCCCGATGGGTGATGAGCTGGAAGTCCGCGCGGTAGAGAAACTCCTTGGCGATCATGCGGGCCAAGTCCTGATGAGCAGCACAAAATCCGCGACGGGCCACTTGCTCGGCGCGGCGGGTGCGGTGGAAAGTATCTTTTCTATCCTCGCCCTGCGTGATGGCATGGCGCCGCCAACTCTCAACCTCGACAATCCTTCCGTGGACACCGAAATCGATCTGGTCCCGCACACGGCCAAACCGTTCAGTTCCAAGGCCGTGATGAGCAATAGCTTCGGCTTTGGCGGCACGAATGCGGCCGTGATCTTTGCAAAGCCTGAATAATATGGCGAGGCGTTGGTCTAACCCAGTGTCGTCCCCGGCACCTGTTGCCGGGGCCTGGCGTCAATCTCTTTCACACGATGCGCCGTTGGATCAGCCATCGGCCAGACCCCGGCAATAAATGCCGGGGACGGATAAAGAGGTAATGGACGAGGCGGAGGCGAAACGGAAAAACCGGTCTGCGCTCTGGATCATGGGTCTGGGTGGGTTGCTCACGCTGGGCTTGGGCTTTGTCCTTCTGGCTTATAGCCTTGTGAACTGGCGCTATGAAGCTCCGCGAGAAGCTCCTGAAACCGCGCAGACCTTCACTGTCCCGAGCGGGGCAGGCTTATCCCGCATTGCAGCGGACCTTGAAGCCGAAGGGCTGATCGATAGTGCTAATCTATTTAAACTCGTCACCCGTCTGCGCGGCAATGAAAGCGCGTTCAAAGCGGGCGAGTTTATGCTTTCGCCAAATCAATCTATGGCTGAAATCGCGGACGCTCTGATCGAAGGCCGCTCCATCCTCTACCCCTTCACCGCCCCAGAAGGCCTCACTTCTGCGCAGATCGTCCGTTCGCTGGATTCGGTGGAAACGCTGGTCGATGATGATCCGTCCGTGCCCGCCGAAGGCACGCTTTTACCCGAAACTTACCTGACGCCGCGTGGGATGACGCATAGCGCGGTGCTGGCACAGATGGCGGCGGCGCAAGACGCGCTGCTGGATGAATACTGGCCAAAGCGCGATCCGAACATTCCGGTCAAAACCCGCGAAGAGGCGATAATTCTTGCCTCAATCGTCGAAAAGGAAACCGGCGTCGGGATGGAACGCGGCAAGGTGGCGGGCGTGTTTACCAATCGCTTGCGCCGCGGTATGCGCCTGCAAAGCGATCCGACGATTATCTACGGCATATCCAAAGGAGAAATTCTGCGCGGGCGCGACGGTAAGCAACGCCGCATCCGCCGCAGCGAGATTGATCGCCGGACAGATTGGAATACCTATCAGATTGACGGCTTGCCGATTACGCCGATCTGCAATCCGGGGCGGGATTCGATTTTGGCTGTGCTGAACCCGGAAGAGACAGACGCGCTTTTCTTTGTCGCTGACGGCACGGGCGGGCATACGTTTTCGCGCACACTGGCCGAGCATGAGCGCGCTGTGGCCAAGTGGCGCAAAATTCAGCGGGAGCGGGGGTTACGGTGAGCGGTCTTGATGATTTAAAAACACAACGTCGCGGATTGATGATTGTCCTGTCCAGCCCGTCTGGAGCCGGTAAGACGACAATGACGCGCCGCCTGCTGGCCCAAGATCCGGCGATTGCGATGAGCGTGTCTGTTACAACGCGCCCGCCTCGCCCGGGGGAACGCGACGGTGAGGATTATTACTTCATCACCAAGGAAAAGTTCGCAGAACTCGAAGCGGACGGGCAGTTGCTTGAACATGCGCGCGTTTTTGACAATTATTACGGTACGCCGCGTGGGCCCGTCGAAGAGGCCTTGGCGCAAGGCAAGGACATTGTCTTTGATATTGACTGGCAAGGGGCGCAGCAGCTGACAGAAGCCGCCGCGGACGATTTGGTCAAAATCTTTATCCTGCCCCCGAATATGCGAGAGCTGGAACAGCGCCTGCGCACACGCGCCCAGGACAGTGACGATGTGATCGCCAAACGCATGAGCAAATCAGAGGCTGAGATCAGCCACTGGGCCGAATATGACTACGTGCTGGTCAATGAAAATATTGACCGCGCTATGGGGGAATTGCTGTCGATTGTGACCGCTGAACGTATGCGTCGTCGCCGCCAACCTTGGCTGAGCGGCTTTGTGAAACGTCTCGTCAATGGCGGTTAGTCCGACGTCGCCCAAGTCCAGTCGCTAAGGCTCAGCGCTCTGCCGGCCATATTCGGCTGTGCCTTCATCGGGTAAGCTAATCAAGGCGCCTGCCTCTTGCCCGGTTAGGATTTGAACGACCCGCCTACCGTCATCGGACTTGGCAATAATCCGGCGACCGAGGGCAAGCTGTTCTTCAGTTGGTGGCTGCTGCATTAGGCGGCTATCTTCAGGTTCGCGTTCAAAGCCGGGAAGTTGTTGCGCGAGCGCACTCGCGAAGAAGGCTTGGGCTTGGGCAATCGTTTGTTCTATTCGCGACGCTTCCGCTGTCAGGCCGTCTTCCGCGTTCACGCCCTGCCAACGCGCCGCCCCTAAGACGAGGCGTTCTTCCTTATTCAGCTCACCATCCGTGGCGCGTTCCAAAGCTTTGGCGAGATGGGCATCCGCTTTCTTATGGGCCTTATCGCGTCTTCTCTCGGCGCGCTTGCGTTTGCGTTCGCTCTCTTCATTTCCCACAGCGTTCTCATACATTGCATCGGCATAAGCCCGCCTCGCATCGCGTTGGGCGCGCAGGGCCGTGATCAGCTGCGCTTCCAGCTCTTCGCGCCGATCATCGGATTGCAAATCGCCCGGTTCGGGCAGAAGCAAGCGGTCGGAATGATAGACGAAACTATTCGTATAGCGCGGTTGTCGCGGGGCCCGTCGCAACCGTCTGCGGCGTTCTTGCTGATAGGCTTGATAGCGATAGTTCGACGCGCTGTTAAATCCCATCAATTCCTGCTGCCGGGCTTCGCGCGCCAATTCCAAGGCATAGCGGTAATCTGCGGAATGGCCGACCCGGGCCGTCGCGCGCAAGGCGCTGCCGTCTTTTGAGAGCGTATAGTCGGTGAAGACCAGCCAAGCATCGTCGGGAATATCTTGTAGTCGGTCTACGGGTTGCACGGCGATTTGGGCATCGTGTTGCGGATCGATATTAAGCGCCGTTTCCAACTGAGTGGCGAGGTCTTGATCCAGTGCGCCGCCCGCAAAAGCGCTATTGATCGCTTCGGCGGTGCGTTTGGCGCGCCCTTTGGGTTTGGCATCCAGCGCAACAATCGCCGTTACCGCCCCTAAAACAACGGGCGCACCGCCAAGGTTAGACAGCTCTGTCGCTGTTCGCATGGCGGGATTATCGGTGACAGAACTCCAGGATGTCGAAACGCCGTCATCGTTTTCGGCGATCACAATCTGTCGCGTGGCGGCGTTGGTTGCCCCATTTGGAAGCGGGGCCGCGTCATAAATGATCGGCGTGGCTGTGGTCGCGTTATTCGATGTTGGCGTATTGGTCGTCGCGCAAGCGGCAAGAAGCGGGAGAAGGGCGATATAGCGCCATATGGCGGGCTTGCGTCCTATAACCATCAACTTTCTCCTATCCCGCTCGTCCCATTCTCTTTTCGGAGCATGAAGCAAGATCTGTCAAGGCGACGCATCGAGATTGCGGTTTGGGTCGTGAACCTGTGTTGAACAGCGCTACAGGGTCTGGGCCGTGCGGATGAGGGCATGAAACTCAGCGACAGACAAGGTTTCGGGTCGGGCTTGCGGGTCGATATTGGCGCGGTCCAACCAGTCAGGCATGTCCAGACCGTACGTCTTCGCATAGGGTTTTAGGGAGGCGCGCAGCATTTTACGGCGCTGCCCAAAAGCGGCCTGTGTCAGCTCACCCAGCGCTTTGAGATCTGCAAATGGACTGTCCAGCGGGTCCAGAACGACAACCGCACTATCGACTTTCGGGGGCGGGCTGAACAGACGGGCCGGAACGTCCATGGCAATCCGGCAGTGGGCGACGGATTGGCAGAGAACGGCGAGACGGCCATAGGCTTTTTCACCCGGACCCGCACAGACCCGTTCTGCCACTTCCTTTTGAAACATCAGGACGAGTTGATCCCAAAACCGCGGCTTGGCGCTGATCCAGTTTACCAGCATTTTCGTGCCGACATTATAGGGCAGGTTGGCCACAATCTTGCGCGGTGCGGGGAGGGCGTTGGCGATATCGAGCCGAAGTGCGTCGCCGTGATGAAGGGTGAGGCGGCCGTCGCTGGCGCGCGCGAGATCATCCAACGGAGGCAAAAAGCGATCATCCATTTCAATCGCGAGGACAGAGGCGGCCCCTTCGAGCAAAAGCGCGCGTGTTAGCCCGCCGGGTCCGGGGCCGACCTCGGCGACGTTCACGTGGCCTAAGGGTCCGGCTAGCCGCGCAATGGCCCGCGTTAGGTTCAGATCGAGCAAGAAGTGCTGACCGAGCGATTTGTCCGCCCGCAGCCCGTGAATAGACACGGTCTGCGTCAAACTGGGGAGGTCATCGAGGGCGTTAGCCACGGCGCATATCCGCAATGGCGCGCGCTTGTCGTATCGCCGCGATCAGTGAATCCGCGCGCGCGCGGCCCTGACCGGCAATATTGAAGGCTGTGCCATGATCGGGTGATGTCCGCACAATCGGCAAGCCCAGCGTGACATTAACGCCGCCGTGAAAGTCGAGCGTTTTAACCGGGATCAGACCTTGGTCGTGATACATGGCCAGTACACCGTCATAGGTTTCGCGGGCTTCGGCGTGAAAAAGTGTGTCGGCAGGTAGGGCGTTGCTCGCGCGATGACCCTCTGCGCGGAGCTGTTCGCAAACCGGATTGATAAGGTCGCGGTCTTCTGTGCCAATGGCGCCGTTTTCACCGGCATGGGGATTGAGCCCGCAAACCGCCAAGCGCGGGTTTTCAAATCCGAAATCGGTTTTCAATGCGCCGAGCAAGGTCAAGGCGCGGCGACGGATCAAGGCGTGGGAGAGCTGTTTTGGGACTTGGGCAAGCGGGATGTGAATAGTGGCCAGCCCAACACGAAGGCCTTGCGCGGTGAGCATCATAACCGGCCCACGACTCTCTGGCAGGGCGTATGGCGATGGATGGCCGTCGCAGAGGACGCCGAGATATTCCGTATGGCCGGGAAATTGAAACCCGGCTTGGTATAACACATCTTTCGCAATGGGATTGGTGATGACCGCGGCGGCGCGCCCATTCAGAGCGGCGCTGACGGCGCGGTCTATGGACCCTGTAATTGTGTTGGCATGTTTGGGGTCAGGTTTGCCGGGATGGGCGCGCTCTCCGTCAATCGGCAGGATAGGCAAAGCGTTCGGAAACGCCTCTACTGTGTCCGCCAGACTATCAATGACGGCGATAGGATGGTCGGGCCTGTCAACGGTTTTTAAGACAGACGGCGGCGCGATGACCGCAAAGCTATGGGACGGATCGCCGCGCAAGGCGTCCCACGCTTTCCACGTGATTTCTGGACCAATACCCGCCGGATCGCCCAGCGTCAGGGCGAGGGGGACGGACATGCTTAAGACCGAATGCTGATCGTGGCTTTGCTGCGCAAATCGCGTAGATGCTTGCGGCTCGCCTGCGCCAATTGCGTATCCATCAAACGGTTTTCCACTTCGTCGCGCGTCGGAATTTCAGACCCCGTAGACGTGCGTTCGCAGACCATAATAGCGGTTGCGCCTTGCGGCCGTTGGATCGGCTCTGACAGGGCACCAATTTCTGTATTCGCGAGAACATCAACGAGTTGTTCATTCAATTCTGAGGCTTTCAATTCGCCCATATCGGCTTGGCTTACATCGTCGAGCCCCGCGACATCGTCGGCCAAGCTGTCGCAAGTGCTCAGGGTGGGCGTGATCTCTGCAAGGCGGGCTTTGGCGGTCTCAAAGTCGTCATTTTCTGCCGTGACCTGACGCAAGCGATAGAGTGTGTCAGAGGTGGAGGTCTTCTTTTCCAGCAAAGCGATGACATAAACGCCGCCCGGCACCTGAATAGGTTTGGAGACTTCCGTATCGCTCATCACTTTGAGGACGGAGTCGATTTCAGGACGAAGTTCGCCTTCACGTACCCAGCCGATTTGACCGCCCGCCGCCGCAGACGGAGCAGAGGAGAATTGCTGCGCCAGAAGCGGGAAGGGCGCGCCTTGGGCGAGCTGTGCGATCATCGCATTGGCGCCTTCCATCGCGCCGTCCATGCCGCCAATATCCGGTGTCGCTTCGATGTAAATCTCGGCCACATTATAGCTGGGTTTGGACGCATTGGCGGTAATCTGGGATAGGGTTTCATCGATCACGGAATCAGAGATACGGATGCGTTGCCCGAATAGGCCGTTCACAATGCGCTGCCAGGCCGTGTCAGAGCGGACCTGATCCCGCATGGTCTCAATCGATATTCCGGCGGACGCGAGGCGTTGCACGACCTCTTGCGGGTCCAAGCCGTTCCGCCCGATCAGGCGCGCAACAGATTGGTTGACCTCTTGATCGCTAATGGTCAGCTCGAACCGTTCGGCTTCTTGCATTTGCAAATGTTCGTCGATCAGATTGCGCAAGGCTTGGGCTTGGATGCGGCGCAAATTGGCTTCGGTGCGTTCCGCCCCTGTGGTGGCGAGCATGAACACAACGCGCTGACGCAGATCATAGGTCGTGATGATGTCATCATTCACAACGGCGGCGATGCTATGCGCTGATGGTGAACTGCCCCTTTGTTGGGGTTGTGCTTGCTGCGCGACAGCCGGGGCTGCGAAAAGCGCAGCCAGTGCGGTAGAGCGAATGAAGGTTCGAAGCAAAGCCATGAACGCGGATCCCTAATTATCTTTAAGTTCGTCCTAACCGTGTAAGGCCGTGCCTGCAATCATCAGAACGCGTTACGATTCAGTCAGGTCCAAGCCTTATCCGGGCGCTTATCCGTCTTCAATGCGGGCCAAATGGCTCACGCCGAGCATTAAAACGATGATCGGCACGGCCCAAGCGGCGGCAAAGACGGGAATCACCGCAACTTCGCCAAACGCGCTGATCATGCTGTCCGCGAAGAATACGCTGAAACCGAGTGCTGATCCCGTGATCAATAAACGCAACGTACCGCCTTCGCGGGCCAAGCTCATCGACACACCTGCGGCGATAAAGGTCATGGCGATCAGCATTACGGGCAGAGAGAGCAGCCGGTTGAATTTCAGGCGTAGACTTCGTGCCGAGAAGCCGGCCTGTTCGTTTTCCCGAATCGTTCGGGGCAGAGTCCAAAAGGCTGTGCGTTGATTGCCATCGGCCTGTTCGGCAAGTTGCCGGGCATTGATCGTTGTCGGCAGGGAGATGGCCGTATGGCGTTGGGTTTCCTCTCGCGGGGCGTTTTCCACGACGTCTATGAGCTGCCAATAGCCTTGCGTTACCAGCTGCGCAGAGGCGGCATCATAGCGCCGGGAAAAAACCGTGCGTCCATCTTGCGGGTCAATATCGAGAGTGAGCACAGTGACATCGCTGAGCGTGCGCGTGGTAAGATCAAGCCCGCTTGCCCGGATGACGATCTGACTATCCTCCCGCCCTTCGCGCAGCCAAATATCCGTATCGAAATAGCGGGGTCCCGATCCCAGCCATTCTGCAGATTTGTCTTCGAACATATCATACATGCGCGAGGCCAGCGGGTTAAACGCCACCGCCCAGACGATGCCGAGGCCGGCCGCGATCCATAAAGCGGGTCTGATGATGGCCCAAGCGCTCTGGCCTGAGGCGCGCATGACGATCAATTCTGAGCGGCGGTTCATGCCATTGATCGCCCCCATCATGCCGAATAGCACAACAAAGGGTATCGTCTGTTCGATGAGAGACGGTGTTTCGAGAGCCGTCAGTGTCAAGAGCTGTAAAGGTGTTGCATCGGTATCAGAGCCGAGATCGCGATTGGCCTCGACGAAATCGACCAGCATGATGATGCTGGTCACAACCAAAAAGGCGACCAGGAGCGACATAGCCACGCGCGCCATGACGTAAGTGTAGAGCCGACGAGGCATTAGGCGGACACCCCATCAGAGCGTGTCGCCAGACCGGCGTCATAGGCTTGGCGACGGCGTTTGGCCCCTCGGCGGATCGTTTTGCCGCGTCGCAGGAGATATAGAATTCCCCCCAGGATTACCCCGCCGGGCAAGGCATATTGCAGGATGTTCAGCGCCATATTGCCTTCCGCAGCAGACGCCGCAGCAAAGCCGAGAATTCGCAAAAGAAAACCGATTGCTGTGCAGAGAATGATCCGTCGTCCATAGCCCAAGCGTAGATGTTCGCCCCGGATCATAAAGCATAATGCCAGAATGATAAGGGCCACATTATAGAGCGGTTCGGATAAGCGGGCATGGCCCTCTGCCGCATATTCGGCGCGTTGTGCCCCATAGATAAAACTGCGTGGATCGGGTCGCAGAAGTTCATGCAGGTAAAGGTCGGACGCTTTCAGACGCAGCTGCGTGTCGAAAGCGAAGGCTTCAGAGAGATCCAGTCGGTAATCTTCAAACTCAATCACATCCAGCCCACCCTGCGGGAGGACTTGCTGCACTGCACCGGTGCGTAACTGCAGCGCTGCGCCTGCCGGTGTGCGCTGCACCTCGCCGGTTTTGGCCGTGTGCAGCAAGGCGTCCTCTGGGTCTCGCGCATCGTAAATGATGATGTCCTGCAAATCGCCATTCGGACTGATTTCGCGCGCATAGAGGGTGAGATCGCGGGCCGGGCGGACAAACTCTCCGGCTTGGACAAGTTGCGAAGCCAGATCGGTCCGGACTTTCAAAATTTCTGCCCGCATTTGCCGGAAAGCGAAAGGTTGCGCGACCAAGGTGATAATCAAGTGCGCCATCATCGCCATCACGCCGAGGCGAATAAGCGGAGAACTGATCTGCCAAGGAGAGACGCCGGAGGCCTTGGCGACGATAAGCTCGCTATCCCCCGTCATGCGGTTGAGCGAATACAGCGTCGCCATAAAGACAGCCAGAGGCAGAATGATACTGATCAATTGCGGCAGAGCGAGCCCGGTAATTTTGAGGAAAGTCAGCGCACTTTGCCGATTTTCCACGATCAGTTCGAGAGTCTGCAATGATTGCGTGAGCAAGGCTAAAAGGGCCAGCGCAGCGAGCGCTAACACAGTCGGCCAAAAGACTTGACTGAACAGATATCGCTGCAAGAGCGGCATTTGGCCCCGCTAGTCCTCGCCTTTATGCCTTGCAAGAGGCAAGGCCTTGTGCAGACTACCCGCACATACTGGTATTATTTGCCTTACGCCCTATTTACCAACACTCAAACGCGATTCACATTTCTTTCGTAGGTATTCCATGACGTCTTCTGCTTCCCCGCTTAATCTTACACCCACTGTGACGGTGAGTTTCACCGCTGATGCGGCCGCCAAAAGTGGCGCAGCTTTATTGATCGGGAAAAGTGGATTTAAGAGCCATTACCCCGATGCAGATTTGGCGTCTGTCGCAAAAGCAACGGGTTTTGAGAATAAGTCCGGCCAGATGTTCTCAACCTTCGCCAAAGTCGGCGGGGACGTGGTGCGTGTCTTTGTCGTCGGTCGCGGCGAAGACGATGTTTTCGATTTTGAAATGGCTGTCGCGAAAGTGGCTAAGGCATTGCGCGGTTCCGGCCTGACATCGCTGACGATCCATCTGGGCGGCAGCGAAGCGACCGCGGATGATGCCGCGCGTGCGGCGCTTGGCGCGCGTCTGGCGACCTATACCTTTGATCGCCATAAGACGAAAACCAAAAGCAAAACCGCGCCAATCGACAGTGTCATTGTGGGTGCAGATGATGCTGATGCAGCGCAGTCTGCCTATGACAATTACTATGGCCCCGTAGGCGATGGCCAGATCTTTGCGCGCGATTTGGTCAACGAACCCCCCAACGTCCTTTTCCCCACCGCCTATGCCGCGCGTTTGAAAGCGCTGTCTGATCTGGGTGTCGACGTCGAAGTTCTTGGCGAAGCGAAGATGGAAAAAATGGGTATGCACTCTTTGCTGGGTGTCGGTAAAGGCTCAGAGCGCGAAAGCCAGCTTGTCGTTATGCGCTGGAATGGTGGCAAGACGGGCGAAAAGCCGGCCATGCTGGTCGGCAAAGGCGTGACCTTCGATTCAGGCGGGATCAGCCTGAAACCCGGCGCGAATATGTGGGATATGAAAGGCGATATGGGCGGATCAGCCGCTGTCGCCGGGACGATCGCCTCGCTCGCCTTGCGCAAAGCCAAAGCCAATGTGATCGGCATTGTCGGCCTCGTTGAAAACATGCCCGATGGCCGCGCGCAAAACCCCGGCGATATTGTGACCTCCATGAGTGGTCAGACCATTGAAGTGCAAAATACGGACGCGGAAGGCCGCCTCGTTCTGGCCGATGCGCTGCATTACGGCATCACGACTTATGAACCGGCCGCTTGTGTGGATCTGGCAACGCTGACGGGCGCGATTATCATCAGTCTCGGTCACGATCATGCGGGGCTGTTTACGCCGGATGATGGTTTGGCTGAACAGCTGAGCCTGGCGGGTGAGGCGTCCACGGATAAGGTCTGGCGTCTGCCTATGGGGCCGAGCTATGACAAGCTGCTCAATAGCCCGAATGCGGATATGAAAAACATTGGCGGTCGCGCGGCGGGCTCCATCACAGCGGCGCAATTCCTGAAGCGCTTTGTGCCCGAAGGCACGTCTTGGGCGCACCTTGATATTGCGGGCACAGGCATGAAGCCATCCGGTCGTCACGACCCGCGCGAAAGCACATTTGGCACAGGCTTCGGTGTCCGCCTGCTGAACCGTTGGATCGCGGCCAATTACGAGGCATGAGCCAACCCGAATATTGGTTCTATCACCTTGAAGCCAGCACGCTGAAAGGCGTGCTGCCGGACCTTTTGACCAAGACGCTCGCCAAAGGCTGGCGGGCTCTCGTGCGCTTTCCGGAGGGGACAGACTTATCCGAATGGGATGAGTTCTTCTGGACATATCAGGACGAAAGTTTCCTGCCTCATGGCCGGGATGATCAAGGCCGCGCGGATCAGCAGCCCGTGCTGCTCGCAAATTCTGTCGAAAGCGCAGAGGGCTTTGACGCGGTTTTCCTAATCGACGGGGCCGACGTCAAAGACGTGAATGCGGCTGAACGGGTGATGGTCATGATTGATGGCCGCCGCGAAGAGTCCGTTCAGCGTGAACGCGGGCGGTGGAAGACGCTCAAAGACGCTGGCGCGACGATGAGTTACTGGCAGCAAGGCGAGCGCGGGGGTTGGGAGAAGAAGGCGTGAGAACGGTCGGTCGCAGACCGAATTTTTGATTGATAATCTAAAATAGTGAAACGCCGCGAGTTCAAACGAGCGGACATCACGTAAGCTGGATTCCCGCGTTTGCGGGAATGAGCGAAATGTTCTCTAAGTCCTATTTCGCCGGTTGACCCGCCGCCGTTTCCGCCGTTCTTCCAACTTCTCCCGCAAGGCCGGCAAGCGCTCTGGCAGGACAGCCATAATTTCGTCCCGCTCCGCGTCACTATAGAGCGTCCACTTCGCGATCTCGTCGCGACTGCGCCCGCAACCAAAACACTGATCCGTTTCTTTATCCATAGAGCAAATGAGCACGCAGGGGCTCTTCACGGGCTCCAGCGCGGCAATCTCTTCGGGGGTCATATTATTCGCCATAATCATCATACGTAGCTGCGACAGATTAGGATATAAAGGTTTTTTTATATCGACATTCCGCCGCACCTAAATTAGGAGGCAAAGTATGACGGATGAACCCGAACTGATTTTGCGTGATCTCTCTGACGATGACCTTGTCGAGCAGATGAAAGACGATCTCTATGACGGGATGATCCCAGAGGTCACGGAGGGCACGCAAATCCTGCTGGAACGCGGCTGGGACGCGAATCAAATCCTGAAGGAAAGCTTGGTCGAAGCGATGCGCATTGTCGGCCTCGACTTTGCGGATGGCGTGCTGTTCGTGCCAGAAGTATTGAGCGCGGCCAACGCCATGAAAGGCGGGATGGGTCTTCTGCGGCCAATCCTCGCCAAGTCTGATAATCAGGTCAGTGCGGGCCGGGTCGTCATTGGAACCGTGAAGGGTGACATTCACGACATTGGCAAAAACCTTGTCGGCATGATGCTGGAAGGCGCAGGCTTTGAAGTCTTCGACCTAGGCATCAACACGTCGCTCGATGAGTTCCTCGAAGCCATCGACACACATAATCCGCACATTCTCGGCATGAGTGCGCTGCTCACCACCACCATGCCTTATATGAGCGTGGTTATCGAAGACTTGGACAAGCGCAACATGCTCAAAGACTTACCCGTCATGGTGGGCGGCGCGCCCGTGAACCAAGAGTTTGCGGATGCTATTCACGCCCATGCTTACGGGCCGGACGCGGCGACCACGGCAGAGCTCGCCAAAACCATTGTCGGCATTAATCGGTGAGTATCCTTATCATAGCCTGCGGCGCGATTGCGCGCGAGGTGAGGGCGGTAAGCGATCAGCTGCCTGTCTTCGACCTGCGCTGTATTCCCGCGAGCCTGCATAATCGCCCCGAGCAGATCGTTCCGGCCATTGAGGGCATCGTGGACGAAACGGAGGGTCAGTTTGACAAAACCGTCCTCGCATTTGGCGATTGCGGCACGGGCGGAGGTCTCAATCGCCTCTGCGCGGAACGTGGTCTGGAGCGTTTGCCTGGCGCGCATTGCTATGCGTTTTTTGCAGGATTGCCTGTTTTTGACGCGATGATGGAGGAGGAGCTGGGCACGTTTTTCCTAACCGATTTTCTCGCCCGCCAGTTTGAAGCGATGGTCATGCGTCCGCTGGGATTAGACCGTAAGCCCGCGCTGCGTGATATATATTTTGGCCACTATAAGCGCCTCGTTTTTCTATCGCAGACAGACGATCTTGATCTGCTCGCAAAGGCGCAGGCGGCGGCTGATCGGCTTGGCCTGACCTTCGAACATCGCCCGACGGGGCTCACCCCATTTGCGCGGGATCTGTCCCGCCTCGCAGCCTAAGGAGCATAAGATGGCTCGCACTGTTTTAGCCTCGCCGACGAAAGAAGTCGTGATCGGCTTTGATCAGCCTTTCGTGATGATTGGCGAGCGCATCAATCCGACCAACCGTCCGAAATTCGCCAAAGAACTGGCAGAGGGCAATTATTGGCGCGTCAAGAAAGAAGCGCTGAAACAGGTCGAGGCGGGCGCGCAAGTGTTGGACGTCAATGTCGGCGTGCCCCTGACGGACGAAGCCAAGATCATGTCGGAAGTCGTCACGATGCTGCAAAATGGCGTCGTGGACGTGCCGCTTGTTATCGATAGTTCGGTGAAGCCCGCGCTCGAAACCGGCCTTGCCGCGTATCAGGGCCGTGCGCTTGTGAATTCCGTGACGGGCGAGGAAGAGAGCCTAGAATTCGTCTTGCCACTGGTGGCGAAACACGATGCGGCGGTCGTCGCGATTTCCAATGACGATACAGGGATCAGCGAAGATCCAGATGTTCGGTTTGAGGTCGCCAAAAAGATCGTCGAACGCGCAGCGGATTATGGGATCAAGCCCGAAGACGTCGTTGTCGATCCTCTCGTCATGCCGATCGGGGCTGTGAATAGCGCCGGTAAAGATGTGTTCCGTCTTGTGCGTCGCCTACGCGAAGAATTGGGCGTGAATACGACCTGCGGGGCGTCAAATGTGGCGTTTGGTCTGCCGAACCGTCATGCCGTTCACAATGCGTTTTTGCCCATGTTGCAGGCGGCGGGCATGACCAGCGCGATCCTGAACGTCTATGATGAAGGCCTCGTGCCCGCGATCAAAGCGGGCGATATGCTAGCAGGGAATGATCCGAATTGCGGCAACTGGATTGCGATGAACCGACCCAAGCCTGCTGCGGGCGAAGACGGCGGCGGACGCCGCGGAGGCGGTCGTAGAGGTGGAAGACGTGGCCGACGCGGCTAGTCATACAATCATCTTCACCCCGTCAGGGGTTCAAACGACGGCGCAAGCGGGCGAGTCCGTTTATGATGTCGCCTTGCGGTCCGGCGTGGATATTCAATCCATTTGCGGCGGGGCGGGTATTTGCAAGCGCTGCCAATGTTCGCTGCAAACAGGCAACCACGCCAAATTTGGCCTGACCGTGACTGACGAGGCGCTGGACCGCCTGAAGCCCGCAGAGAAGAAGGCTGTCCATGACGGCGATATGGTGGAGGGCTTGCGCCTATCCTGCCGCGCCAAGGTCACGGGTGATGCCGTCATCGATATTCCGCCCCATGCGCGGCACCGTGAAAGCGCGATCAGAAAAGCGGCATTTGATTTACCCGGACCGATTGACCCCCCGATCCGCTTGCAGATGGTGCAGCTCCCAGAACCCACGCTAGAGGCCTATCTCTCTGATACGGAAAACCTGATCGAACAGCTGGGCGGCGGGCTGAAGGTCGCGCCGCGCGTCTGCTTAAAAATTCAGCCCCTACTCGCCGCCCATAATCGCCGGATCACGGCGGTTGTTCGGGACGAGGTGGAGGTGATCGACATCTGGTCACCGGATCGCGTCGGGCTTTACGGGGCCGCGATAGATATTGGTTCGACCTCCGTGGCGCTTTATCTCTATGATCTGAACAGTGGGGCGCTGCTGTATCAGGCGTCCGCCATGAACCCGCAAATCCGCTTTGGCGAAGATGTGATGAGCCGGGTCAGCTTTGTCATGATGAACGCTGATGGGCGCGAAAAGCTCACAGGCGCGATTCAATCTCAGCTAAAGATCATGCTGGCCGATGCGCTTGCAGCGGTCGAGGCCGGGGCAGATCAACTCCTCGAAGTGGTCGCGGTTGGTAATCCCATTATGCACCATACGCTTATTGGCGTGGACCCCACGCCTTTGGGCCAATCGCCGTTTACACTGGCCGTTAAAGATTGGCTCGACCTGCCGGGCGACCAGCTGGATTTGGGATTGCCGCGACAAGCGCGCGTCTCTCTCTTGCCGCTGATTGGCGGGCATGTCGGCGCGGATACGGCGGCCGCTTACCTGACGCAGATGGACCGGATGGCGGGTCGATCGGTCTTGCTGGTGGACATTGGCACAAATGCGGAAATCGTTTTGACCCATCAGGGCAAGGTCGCCGCCGCTAGCTCGCCGACGGGGCCAGCCCTAGAGGGCGCAGAAATCAGCTGCGGCGTGCGCGCGACCGAAGGCGCGGTTGAACGGCTTCGCATTGACCCCACGACCTTTGACTGCCGCGTCAAGATCATCGGCCATGACGACTGGATCACGGAGGAGACCTTTGCGGATTACGCCATTCCGGGCCTGTGCGGCAGTGCGATTTTCGAAGTTATGGTCGAACTCGCCCGGGCCGGACTGATCGATAAATCGGGCAGCTTCCAGCCGCATATCGCGCCGGACCGGTTTACAGAAGTCGGCGGGGTCAGCACGTATCGCCTGATCGGGGACATGACGTTGCGGCAGACGGATATTCGTGCTGTGCAGCTGGCCAAGGCGGCGCTGCATGCGGGCGCGCGCCTAGTGGCGGAAGAGCTGGGATGCGAAAGCTTTGATGAAGTGCTGCTGGCGGGCGCGTTTGGGACGCATCTGGACCCGGCCTATGTGGCTGAAATCGGGATTGTGCCCTTTGTTACCGCTGAGACGATCACAGCGGTCGGCAATGCGGCGGGTATGGGGGCGGCCATGTGCTTAACCGATAAGGAGGCGCGTGAGCGCGTCAAAGACGCCGTGCGAGACGTCGTGAAGATTGAAACAGCGATGGAACCGCGCTTTCAGGACTATTTCGTAGAAGCGATGGCCTTCCCCAGCGCGCCAGACGGCACTGGTCCGGCTAAGGGCCGACGCGGCGGTCGAAGTGGCGGGCGACGCCGTCGCGCTTAGAGCTTAGCAGCCGCCGTTCGGAATGCGTAAGATCTGACCGGGTTCAATCCGCGCGGCATTGGGCAGATTGTTATACTGCGCCAGCGTTTTCCACCCCGTACAATGCGCGCGGGCAATACCGTAGAGCGTATCGCCACGGCGAACGCGATAGGTGTTATAAGTGGGCGCGACGGGTGCAGGCGCAAGGACCGTTGGCGCTGGCGTTTGAACGCGCGTTTGTATGACAGACGGTTCAATCGTTTGCCGGATCGTTGTCGTCCCGTTTGACGTCCCCAGACGACGCGCAAAGAAGTCCCGACAATTCAGGTCTAGATCTGTTTCCGTCCGACGGCCCGGTGAGATTTCGCGGATGACTGTAATGGATGCAATGTCATTCATCGGATCATCGTCGAGCGCCCGCGCGCGCATTTTGCGCGTATCACAGGCCGCCGCGGCTTCAGGTGTATCATAACGGACGTTTGTGCTTGTCAGCGTCGTTGGTTCTGACACAGTCACAACCTTTCGCTTGCTCGTCGTAGCGCAAGCGGTGAGAGCCACGAGACCTACCATTATTACTGTGCGTTGCATGTCAGCCCTTCCAGTTCACCTGACAAAATGCGGCAAACAGGGTTAGCATTGAGTTAAGAAATGACAGCGATCTCCATTCGGCGAACGATCTCTAAAGTGCATTACTGGGCGGGCTGGGGGCTTGGCCTATTTGCGTTGGCTTGGTTCGGCTCCGGCTTTTTTATGACGCTAAAGCCGATTGAGCAGATTCGCGGCAATCACATCGCAGCGGAGCCGAGCTTTTCCGTCAGCGCCGAAAACTATCAACTGCCGTCGATAGGTGAGGCGCGCTCGATTAGTTTGATCGACGCGCTTGGCACACCGGCTTTTGTTATCAGATCAGCGAGCGGCCGGACGGTCGTGAATGCCCAGACAGGCGCGACTTTGCCCGTCCCCACAGAGGCCCAGATCAAGGCGAAGGCCGAGAGCGTGCTGCTGAATGAGGCTTCGGTCGTGAAGATGTCGCGGCTGGACGCGGCGCCCATGGACTATGCAGGCCCGCTTCCCGTTTGGCAGGTCACGATTAGCGAGCCGACCCACGCACGGCTTTATATAGACGCACTCACGGGGCAGTTAGTCCGCGTGCGCACGACGCGCTGGCGGTGGTTTGATATTGCGTGGCGGATCCATATTCTGGATCCGGCCGGAGAGCGTATCAGCAGCTGGTGGCTTAGCCTGAGCAGTGGTCTGGCGGCTTTGTTTGCGCTGAGCGGATTGGCGTTATTGTGGCGTCCGCGGCGCAGCGGCAGGCCTTAGATAGATTGCCCTGTCTTTTCCCAATCTTTGAGGAAGGCGGCGAGGCCTTTGTCGGTCAGCGGGTGATTGGCGAGGTTTTTGATCACAGCGGGTGGGGCCGTGATGACATCAGCGCCGACCAGCGCACATTCCTTGACGTGATTGACCGAACGAATGGAGGCCGCGAGAACTTCGGTTTCATAGCCGTAATTGTCGTAAATTTCGCGAATGTCCTGAATTAGCTCCATCCCGTCCAGCGTGATATCGTCCAAGCGGCCAATGAAAGGCGAGATATAGGTCGCGCCGACTTTGGCCGCGAGCAGGGCTTGATTGGGCGAGAAGCAGAGTGTGACATTGGTCGGCACGCCTTCGCGCGATAACGTGTTGCACGCTTTGAGACCGTCCATGGTGAGCGGGAGCTTGACGCAAACATTATCGGCGATCTTGCGCAAGATTTTGCCTTCGCTGATCATCTCTTCGGCGGAGGTCGCGACCACTTCGGCGGAAACATGCCCGTCGGTTAGCTTGCAGATTTCAGCGACGACTTCTTTAAAATCCCGGCCGGATTTGGCGATGATGGACGGGTTGGTGGTGACACCGTCAACAAGGCCAATATCGGCTAGCTCGGCGATGGCGTCGATGTCTGCGCTATCGATGAAGAATTTCATGGTCAGTCCAGTCTGATAAAAAGGGAAGCGTTACGTCAGGGTCGTGATAACACAGGCTTTCATGCAGCGGAATGCGCAAATCCTCTTTCCTGTGAACGTCCCTGGCGCGTTTGATTATGCCGTGCCGGAGGGGATGCAGGTCGCGCGGGGAGAATTCGTCTTTGCCCCCATCGGCAAGCAGATGAAGCTCGGCGTCGTTATGGGCGTGGACGCGGCCGAAGACGACGAACGCGCGCTGAAACCCATTGCCGAGATCAAACCGACCCCGCCTCTGCCTGATGCAACGCTCAACTTCATTGATTGGGTGGCGCGCTATAATGTGGCTTCGCCGGGCCAAGTGCTGCGCATGGTTTTGCGAAGTTGGAAAGCACTCGATCCCAGCCCGATTGCGACGTTTTATGAGCCGACAGGTGAGGCCCCTCTTAATTTAACTCCAGCTCGCCGCGCGGCTCTAACAGAAGGCGGGCCGTTTCCCTCGCGCGCGTCAGAGATCGCCAAACGCGCAGGCATATCGGCGGGCGTGGTAAAAGGCATGGTCAAAGCGGGGTTGATGCGGTCTGATGACCGCCCTGCCGATCCGCCTTATGACGTGCCGGATCCCGATAAGCCGGGACGTGACCTCACCGACGGCCAGCGCCGCGCCGCTGATGAATTGGTTGGGCAAGTCGCGAAGCGCGCGTTCTCGGTCAGCTTGCTCGATGGGGTCACGGGATCCGGCAAAACCGAAGTCTATTTCGAAGCCGTGGCGGAAAGCTTGCGCCAAGGGCGGCAGGTCTTGCTGCTGGTCCCGGAAATCGCGCTCACCCAAGCGGGGCTGGCGCGGATTACGGATCGTTTTGGGGCGGAACCCGTCGCCTGGCATAGTGGGATTACGGATATGGCGCGGCGTCGGGCGTGGCGCGAAGTGGCGCGCGGGCGAGTCAAGCTGGTGGTTGGCGCGCGCTCAGCGCTCTTCCTCCCCTTCGCAAAGCTTGGCCTGATCGTGGTCGATGAAGAACATGATACGTCCTATAAACAGGAAGAGGGCGTCATTTATAATGCCCGGGATATGTCCGTCGTCAGGGGGCGGTTGGAAAATTGCGCCGTGATCCTGGCGAGTGCGACGCCCGCGCTGGAGACGCTGCATAATGCACGATCTGGTCGCTACGCCCATGTCATACTGCCAGAGCGTCCCGGCGCGATCACCCTGCCAGAGATCAATCTGATCGATATGAAAACCCACGCGCCGGAGCGCGGGTCTTTCCTGTCAGAGCCCATGGTCGCCGCACTCGCGGCGCGGATGCAAGCGGGCGAGCAGAGCCTGCTTTATATGAACCGTCGGGGCTATGCGCCGCTCATCCTGTGCAAGGCCTGTGGCGAGCGGTTGAAATCACCCGATACGGATAGCTGGCTGGTCGAACATCGCGCGACGGGTCGGGCTGTCTGTCACCTGACGGGCTTTTCCATGCGTATGCCGCGCGAATGCCCGAAGTGCAAAGCGCCAGACGGTCTCACGAGTGTCGGCCCCGGCGTGGAACGCATTGCCGATGAAGCCCAAGCGCATTTCCCGCAAGCGCGCATTGAAATCCTCTCATCAGACACAACGACAACGCCAGAAGCCATAAAAGACCGATTGGGCCGGATGGAACGTGGCGAGATCGATATCCTGGTTGGGACGCAAATGGTGGTGAAGGGGCACAATTTTCCGAAGCTGACCTTTGTCGGCGTGGT
>CAZSUW010000031.1:0-26901 GCA_964610115.1 uncultured Algimonas sp. | reverse complement strand
TAATTCGGTCATAAGTCTGTCTCTTCTTCCCCTTATCCTGTCCAACCAGCCCCTATCCTACGAGCCAGTGCGCCACCGCAATATAAAGCGGGATCCCGACGGCGATATTGAACGGGAAGGTCACGCCGAGCGATAAGGTCAGATAGACGGATGGCTCTGCTTCCGGCAAAGCGAGACGCATCGCCGCTGGCACCGCAATGTAAGACGCAGACGCCGACAGCACCATTAAGATCGCCATATCGCCCGCCGTCACACCCAATGGCAGGCTTAATAGTGCGGCCGCCGCGGCGCTGATCAAGGGCATATAAATCCCGAAGGCGAGCGGCGCCAAGCCGAGCGAACGCCATCCCCGGCGCAGACCCCGTCCTGCATTCAATCCCATATCCAGCATGAACAGGCAGAGCACGCCCTGGAATGGCGCGGTAAAGAAAGCGGACAGGCGCGCATAGCCGTCTTCGCCCGCAATCGCGCCTATGATCAAGCCGCCAACGAGGACAACAATGGAGGCATTGAGGGCGACTTCGCGGATTAATTCTGCGCGCTGTTCTTTAGCCGCTTTTGCATCTTTGACGGGACGCCCACGCAAGGCCAGCCAAAGCGCGGTGATGATGGCGGGCGTTTCCATAATCGCCGCAACAGCGACCAGATAGCCTGATGGCTCCACCCCGCCGATACGTAGCGCATCCAGGGCCGCCACGAACGTCACGATGGAGATTGAGCCGTAATGCCCTGCTGTGGCTGCAGCGTCCACGCGCGAGAGCTTGCTGGTCAGGCGGAGCGCCCCATAGGCAAGCAGCGGTAGAGCAAAGGACAGAATGGTGGCCAGCGCGAAGACAGATAGGACCGTGCCGTCAATGGCGGTCTTGCTCATCTCCACGCCGCCTTTCAGGCCGATCGCCATCATAAGATAGATGGCGAGACCTTTGGCAAAGGCTTCCGGCACGCTCATCGGGGAGCGCAGCAAAGCCGCGATCAGGCCAAGCGTGAAAAACAGGACAACTGGCGAGAGCAAGGTTTCCATGGGTGTGCCCTTTAACGTCTTAGGCGGGCTTGACTAGGGGATAAACGAGAGTCCCGAGGCCGAGCGGTATTCGAGCGCCTGTTTTTAGTCCGCTTTATAAACACGCCGCATGAGCCGGGAGAGTACCGTCGGAGAAAAGAGGCGGGACAGGCGCGCCGAGACACGGTTGCCAAACCCCGGCACACGCATGGCTTTGTCAGACGCAATAAACCGGGCGAGGTCAGCGGCGACCGATTCCACATCCGCCAAATGCTTTTCCATATGAGACAGGCTTTCGGTCATTTCAGTCTTGATCCCGCCGGGCGCGAAGAGGCCGACACTCACCTCAGCCCGCCATTCTTCGCGCAAGGCGAGCGCCCAGTTTTGGATGAAAGCCTTCGTTCCGGAATAGACGGCTTGCCCGGGCAACGGGACAAAGCCCGCCATCGACCCGACGAAAACGAGGCGCCCGCCAGAGAGTTTAGACTTTAGAGCGCGGGCGAGTCTGATATTCGCCATGACATTGGTCTCAAGCATCGCCGCGTCTGTCCCATTATCCGACCCATCAAAATCGCCAATCGGGTTGACGGCAGCATTGAGGATGGCGACGTCCAGCGCCCCAGCGTCTTTGATGAAGGCGGCAACGGCGACCGCGTCTGTCACATCCAGTGCATAGGGCTCTATCGTGGGGTGAGCCTTGGCCAGTTCCGCCAAGCGTTCTTCCCGCCGCGCGGTCGCGATGACGGTTTTGCCCTGCTTTGCCAGGTGAATAGCCAGCGCACGCCCGAGGCCCGAACTGGCCCCGGTTATGAGAATGCGCGCCGGGTCATTCACGTTTAGAGCTGCGGATTGATCAGGAATTTCTGCCCGGTTTTCTTGGCGTTATATTGGGCCACGATGTCGGCCTTGAGCGCATCCGCGAGCGAAATTTCGTCTGTATAATGAGACGCGAACGTGGTTGTCAGTTCATCAGCGACACGTTTACGCAAACGGATCGCGGTCTCCATTCCGGCTTTGGCCAAGAAATTCGGCAGGAGCCACCCGCCTACGCCCCACGCCATGCCATAGCCGCGCGTGAGGTGCGTTGGCGATGGGTCGAGTGCGCCGTAAAGATAGACCTGCTTGTGATGGATCGAGCCATAGATGGAATAAGCGCCTGGTGTGCGCGCGGCGGCCCCTTCCATGGCTGTGAGGATATCAGACGCCAAACGCCCGCCCCCTGTGGCGTCAAAGCCGAGCGTCGCGCCGGTCGCGTGGACGGCGTCGATCAATTGCGGAATGAAATCATCGTCAGAGCTGTTGATCACATGCTCCGCGCCAATGGCTTTGAGTGTGTCGACCTGTTCCTGACGACGGACAATGTTGACCAGTGGGATATCGTCGGCCTTGCAGATCTTCACTAGCATTTGACCGAGGTTAGACGCCGCCGCCGTGTGCACGATCGCTTTATGACCCTCATTTTTCATGGTCTCTGGAAAGCAGAGGGCGGTCAGCGGGTTGACGAAACTACTCGCCCCTTCGCGGGCGGTGTTGCCGTCTTTAAGCGGCAGAACAGACATGATCGGAACGGCGCGATACTGCGCATACATGCCGCCGCCCATCGCCGCGACGGTTTTGCCCATCAGCGCTTTGGCTGCATCGCTATCGCCTGTCGCAACGACCGTACCTGCCCCCTCATTGCCGATTGGCAGGGCTTGGCCGAGGCGACCTTTCATCATGCGCATCCCCATAGGCGGGACGGGTGCAATCAACGCGTCTCCGTCATTGGACGCATTCGCCATGTCCGAATAACCAAACATGACGCCGTGATCCGACGGATTAATCGGCGAGGCCTCCACCTTGATGAGCACGTGGTCCGGCTTGAGGCTCGGCATCTCTTTTTCAACCATTTCCATGCGAAGCTGGCCGGCCTCTGTCACAGTGGAAACGAGGGCTTTATAAGTTTTGGGAAGTGTCATAGCTGTGGCTTAACCGAGTGTCGCGGCCTTGGCCATCGCCTCGCGGGCATTGTTCTCAATCGTCGCCCATTCACCTTTGGCGATCATGTCTGACTTCGCGATCCACGTGCCGCCCACGGCATAGACATTGGGCAGGGACAAATAGTCGAGCATGTTTTCAGGGCGCACACCGCCCGTGGGCATAAACTTCAGCATAGGCAGTGGGGCGTTAATTCCTTTCAGCAAAGCCGCGCCGCCCACAGCGCCGGCCGGGAACAGTTTCAAATGGGTGAAGCCGGCTTCATAGGCAGCGAAGGCCTCGGACGGGGAGGCTGTGCCCGGAAGGGCCGGTAGCGGGCTATCCAGCAGAGCTTGCTGCAGTTTCGGGCCTAAGGCGGGCGAGACGAGGAATTGCGATCCTGCGTCCTCAGATCGTTTCGCGTCGTCCGGCGTCGTGACCGTACCCACACCCACGACCATATCCGGCACGTCTTTGGCGACACGGCGAATGGCGTCCAGCCCCGCCTCTGTGCGCAGCGTGATCTCAATCGCGTTGATCCCACCGCGTTGCAGGGCTTGGGCGAGGTTCACGGCATCGTCGGCGTTGTGGATCGCCACGACGGGGATAACCGGGCAGCCTTGCAGGAGTTGGGATGTCTGTTGGTCGGACATGGAAAAAGCCTTATGACAAAATTTGAACGCCGCGCGCTCTAGTCAATCCCGCGCGTCAACGCAATCAAAGCTTTGGCCAGACCAATAATGATAAGGCCAATCTCAGGCCGCGGGCATGAACTCCGTGGCGTTCGCCCATGTGCCGTGAAAGCCCAGCGGGACGCGCTGCGGAATATGGACTTCGGCCACAGGCCCCGCCGCCATATTCTGCGCGTCGATAATCCGCGCGCAGCTTTCGCCGGTCTCGCCGTGGGTCGTAAAGGTGATGAGGTAGCCGTCATCTTCGCTTTTGGCATTGAGACGCGGCGCGAAAGCGGGCTCGGACCCAAAGACCTGTTCACCAAAATCATGGCGCGTGCTGGTGCCGCGTTCGAGATCATATTTGATGATCCCGTCAAAGACTTGGACGTCTGTGTCCGGAATGCTGACATGATAGCTATAGCGGCTCTTTCGTCCCGTATGGCCAAGGTTCACCACCGGAAATTCACTGATTTGGTCATCGATCTGTGTCTCTGACGTTTCGCCGGTTTTGAGGTTCATCGTCCAGCGCGTCAGCACCGCGCGCAAAGCCAACACATTGACCATCGGCGCATAGGCCCCGAACTGGCGCGGCATATCCCGACCATTCGGCACCATCTTGCAGCAGTAAAGGTGGATTTCGTCGCCGTCTTCCCACGCATTGACGACATGATAAATGTAGCATCCCGGGAACGTGAACCAGCGCACAGTCTGGCCATCTCCAGATTTAGGCAAGACACCAAAGCGTGTCGGCAGAGTTTCATCATGATGGATCGACCAGATACGGTTCTTTATGCCCTGTTCGGTAAAGACGACGGGCAGATCCATAAAGATTACGTGGTTTTGCGTGATCGCCATATCATGCGGCAGGCGCGGCCCCGGTAGTTCGATGCGCGTGAAGTGCGAAAGCTGATTATCGCCGTCCACCACACCATAGCTGTAAAACGGATCATAAAGATCATAGTCGAAGAAATGAAACTCGCCGGTCCCCAGATCGACCTTGCTATGCGCCGAGACATTCTTGGGTAGTGCGCCACCAAAATCTTCCGTGCGCAGCGTTTCCAGCGTATTAGGATCCAGCCGCGCGGGCTGTCCCGACACATACCAGAGCGCCATCAGCTCCCCATTATGCATCACGATATCCGTATTGGCCGTGTCTTTATAAACCGTCTGCCCGGTCGGATTGGCTTGCGAAAAAATACCCGGCTTATCCAACTCACCCCGTATTTCGGCTTCAAAGTCCTGGGTGCGGATGTAGCGGTTGCGGTAGCGCGCTTTGCCGTCTTCAAAATGGATAGCGTGGACCATGCCGTCCCCGTCAAACCAATGGTGCAAGCCGCCCGGGTCTTGGCGTGCATCCGGGCCGTTACGGTAATAAGCGCCCGCAAAATCACGCGGGATTTCGCCCGTCACTTTCAAATCGAGCGCTTGGGTCTCTTTGCGGATTGGGCCGTGCGCGCCATGCAGATAAGGCGAGAGCGCATTGAGCGGGTCACCTTTGACCAAATCCTGGATACCCATATTATCCTCCCGCGCAGCCGTTAGCGTCTGCATTTCGGAGACCATAGCCTAGAGCGGCGTCGAGACCAAATGCGACAGATTTTCCGCACGTGTCGTAAAAAAATAGGAGGGCGTGATCGCCGTCACGGCCCTCCGCTTACCCATACCGCTAGGCCTATCGGGGGCGCGCCGCTGCGGTGCCTTTCACTTCCGATAGGATGCCGCAGCGGTTTTACTTTACTCTGTCATCGCTTTGAACACGGTCCGCAGCGTCTCCACCGCTTCGCGAACTTCGTCCCCGCCGATGACTAAAGGCGGGGCCATGCGAAGCACATTATCACCCGCTGTGCCTAACATTAGCTTGTGATCGAGCGCTTTGGTTTTCGCGGTCGCATTCGCCCCTTCGACCTTCATCTTCAGACCGACCAGAAGGCCTTTACCCCGCACCTCTTCGATTAGGTCCGGGAACTCGTCTTTCAGACCAGCCAGCGCTTGGCGGAACGTGTTCGACACATCCCGCACATGCTGCAAAAAGTCAGGGTCACTGATCCGGTCATAGACCGCATTGCCCGCCGCCATGGCCAGCGGGTTGCCGCCATAGGTCGTGCCATGCGTACCCGGCACCATATGCTTGGCCACCTCTTCTGAGGCGATCACTGCGCCGAGCGGGAAGCCGCCGCCCACACCTTTGGCCACGGCCATGATGTCGGGGTCTCCGCCCCCAGAATTATTTGAGGCCCATTGATGCGCCCACAGCTGCCCCGTTCGCGCGGCGCCGCATTGCACCTCGTCAAAAATCAACAGGACATCGTTTTCGTCGCAAAGCTCGCGCAAGCCACGCAGACATTCTGGCGGAAGCGCCCGCACGCCGCCTTCCCCCTGGACGGGTTCAACAAGGATCGCCGCCGTATTGGGTCCAACAGCCGTTTTCAGCGCCTCGTGGTCCCCAAATGGCAAATTAACAAAGCCCGGCAGGCGCGGGCCAAAGCCTTCCAGATATTTTGGATTACCCGCCGCATTGATTGCCGCAAAGCTGCGCCCGTGAAAGGCCCCGCCAAAGCCGATGATCTCATAGCGCTCTTCCCGGCCTTCGCCATATTGGTAACGGCGCGCCGTTTTCATGGCGAGCTCCAGGCTTTCTGTACCCGAGTTTTGAAAGAAGACTTTGTCCGCCCAAGGCAGGTCGCGGCAATATTTCTCGGACAGCTCCAGCTGTCCCGGCACTTTGAACATATTGGACAGATGCCAGACCTTGCCCATTTGCGCTGTGACCGCGTCGGCAATGTCTTTCGGCGCATGCCCCAAAGCGTTCACCGCAATGCCCGCAATAAAGTCCAGATAGCGTTCGCCACTATCCGTATAAAGATAAGCCCCATCCCCCCGTTCAAAGGTGATGTTGGGTGGATTGTAACAATTAAAAAGGTGATTGCCCTCGGCCATAAACTTCTCCTTCGGCCTTAGCTTTTGATCCGCCAGCCTGCGCGAAGCACCAACCAGACGGCCATAAAGAGCGCGATATTCAATACAGCGATAAAGACAACCCCTACCATGAGATTGCTATCCGCCTGCCCCGTAAAGCCGTAGCGAAATCCGTCGATCAGATAGAAGAGCGGATTGCCCAGGATCAGGTCCTGGAAAATCGGCGGCAACACATCGACGCGGTAAAACGTGCAGGACAAAAACGTCAGCGGTAGGATGATGAATTGGTTCACGACCGCCAGCTGATCAAACTTTTCCGCCCACAGCCCAGACAAACAGCCGACCATGGCCATCATCACCGCCGCACTAAGCCCGAAATAAAGTACAGCCCACCACTGGGTCGGGATCATCGGGGTAAAAACGAACAGGGCCAGGGCTGTCACCACGCCAACCAGAATACCGCGCGTCGCCGCCCCGCCAACATAACCCAAGCTCAGCTCAGCCGGCGATAAAGGCGGCATGAGCACATCTTGGATCGACCCCATGAGCTTGCCCGTCATGATAGAACTGCTCGAATTTGACGAAGCGTTATTGAGGATACCCAGCATAACCAGCCCCGGCGCAAGAAACGCCATAAAGGCTGTCGGGTCTGGCCGAAGGGCCGCGAAAGCGAGAACGAACACCGTCATGTAAAGCAGGTTGGAAATGATCGGCGCTAGCAAGGTCTGCGGGAAGATCCTCAGAAACCGAAAACACTCTTTTCTGTAGAGGGTGGCAAGACCCATCCAATTCACAGGGCCAAGAGGGCGGGTGGCGGGCGCTGTTTGATCAACCATAGTCGCGGCCTTAGCCAAGCGGGCTGCGCCTGTCACCTCCCTTGCCGCTCTGCCCTGTTTTGCTTCTGTCAACCGCGGCGCGATGAGACTTGTTGTGGACAAGCCAACCCCTATATCTTGTTTCTTGTGGATAGGCGTACGCCACATTTTGTGGCCGCGTGTCAGCTTTGCTACAGTTCGGTGAAAGCGGGCGTCAGCCCGGGCGAAATGATAAAATCAACCTGAGCGTGTCTTATTGGGCGGGCTGCAGACCGAAATTGGAGATACTAATGGCGTGGACTGAAGACCGTGTTGCGACCCTGACAAAGCTCTGGGCGGACGGCCTGTCCGCGTCACAGATCGCCAAGCAGCTGGGCGGTGTCACCCGTAACGCTGTTATCGGTAAAGTGCACCGCCTGGGTTTATCCGGGCGCGCCAAGCCGACCAAGCCTAAGGCCCAACCAAAGAGCGCCACACCCAGAAAGCCCCGCGCTTCGTCGCGCGCGGCGCGCTCGCGACCGAAAACTACCGCCACGGCCGCCGCGCCCCGTTCGGCCAGCAAGCCGACGGTTAAAACTGTGGCGACGAAATTTGCGCCCTTGCCCGTGCCAACCGAAGCCCCCGTTGATGCGCAGCCGCTAAAAGATGGCAGCTACGCGACTATCCTGACGCTGACGGAGCATATGTGCAAATGGCCGATTGGCGACCCGACCTCTGATGAATTTCGGTTTTGCGGTCGCAAGACCGATGTTGATGAACCCTATTGCAAAGCGCACAGCATGGTGGCTTACCAACCGTCCCGCCGCCGCAATAGTTCCGGTAAAATGATCAGCGTCGGTCCCGCCCCGACATCAAGAAAGCGCCTGCGCTAGCCTGTCTTCATAGCCCTCACCCGGTTATCACGATTTCGTCTATCCGGTTCCCGTGCGTGATCTGACGCGCTAGGGAACCCGAATGGGAAGTTTCGTTTCACGGCAAATTTCGGCGCGCCTGCTATTCTTCACGATCGGCTTTGTTCTGATCGCTGAATTATTGCTGTTCGTGCCGTCTGTGGCGAGCTTCCGCCAAGATAGCTTGAAGATGCGGGCCGCCTCCGCCAGCCTGGTCGCGGAAGCCTTAATGGCGGACGGCACGGCGGAACTCTCACCCGATGCTGAAGCCATGCTGGCCAAGCGCTTCATGCAACAGACTGACGCGGATTTTCTTGCCGCCTTCGCAGACGGCCGGACTGTCCTGCTTTTGGGTGAAGCCCCACCCGGGGACATCTTAATGACGGAGGACCTGAGAAAGGCACGCCGTTTTCCACCCATCCTGACCACGGCGCGGGAATTTTTCAGCTTTGACGGCGAGGGCTATCTGCGCTTGATCGCGCCGTCGCCCATACCGGGCCAAGAGCGGCTGGAGATTTTTGTGCCGTGCGTCGCGATCGGGGCCGAATTACGCGACTATGCCAAACGGATCACGGTCCTATCGCTCGTCATTGCGCTGTTCGTGGGCGGGCTGATCTATCTGGCGATGCGGACGATTATTGTCGCGCCCGTCAAGCGGCTAGCCGATGACATGACCGCTTTTCGTGAAGACCCGTCCACGCGCCGGTCGATGAAACCCGCCTCGCAGCGCCCCGATGAAATCGGACAGTTGCAGCGGGAATTCCACGAAATGAAGCAAAGCCTGCGCGATGCTTTCCGCCAGCGCGAACGGCTGGCCAATCTGGGCTTGTCAGTGACGAAGATTAATCACGATCTGCGCAATGTGCTGTCCACGGCACTGCTGATGGCCGATCGCCTATCTGCTAATTCAGACCCGCAACTTTCCGCCATGGGCGAACGCTTGGCACGCACGGTCGAACGTGGCGTCGGCCTGACCGAAGAAGTGCTGGAATATTCCAGTGCGCGCGAGCCGGAACCGTTGATTGAAACCGTCTGCGCGAAGGAAATTTCAGAGGACGTGCGCTCCGACCTGAGAACCGCCTTTCCCACTGTGCGCGTGCGCAACCGCGTGGGCGACACCGCCGCCGTACGCGCGGATCGCGAACAGCTTCACCGTATTCTGTCCAATCTTTCGCGCAATGCCGCCCAAGCCATGACCGGACAAGAGGGCGCAGAGATCACCTTGGAAAGCGAGCTGATGAGCGAGACGACCATGATCTTGCGCATTTCAGATAACGGACCCGGCTTGCCAGAGAGTGTGGAAGACCGTCTCTTTCTGCCCTTTACGCGGGGGCAGTCCGAAGGCTCGACGGGGCTGGGTCTGTCTATTGCCAAAGAATTGGCGGAAAAGATGGGCGGGTCGCTGGAACTCCTCGAAACCAGTCAAGCCGGGACAACCTTTATTCTAGGCCTGCCTCGCGCAACGGACGACCATTGTTCAATTGACGTTTAGTCGCGGCCCGCAATTTCTGAAACCGGAACGCGAATAACAACGCCTTCGCGTCGCGGATCCGCCCCGCCCGATAGCACGCCATCCTCATTCGCGATGATATGCAGCCCGCTAATTTCGCCGCGCGAGCGCACGACTTCGTGGCCGAGCGCGTCGAGACCATCGATGAGCGTAGGGTCGAGACCGAATTCTTCCGCCGGTCCCGCGCGCTGTACCTCGTCTGTTTCTTCCATGGGTAGGCCTTGGGCTTCCAATCGCACCCGTCCATTCCGCCCGATGACATTGGGAAGCTGGATCGCGGATTGAGGGTCGAGGTTCCAGTCAACCATACCCACGATTGACTTTGCCGTATAAGCGAGGATCGCATTGCCGCCCGGACTGCCCGTCGTAAAGGCGAAGTCGCCACCCGGCGCGAACACAATATGCGGTGCCATGGAAGAGCGCGGCCGTTTGCCCGGCTGCACACGGTTGGCGATCGGATGGCCGTCTGCATCGACAGGACGGAAGCTAAAGTCGGTTAGCTGATTATTCAGCATAAAGCCGTTCACCATGCGCTGACTACCAAAGGGCGCTTCGACTGTTGTCGTCATTGAAACAATCAAGCCGTCACTATCTACGACCGTAAAGTGGGATGTCCCCGGCACTTCACCCGTCGCGTCCTCGCCCGGTTTGAAAGAGACGGGATCGCCGGCCGCATAACGCCCCAGCGCAGCGTCCGCTTGGATCAAGCTTGCGCGGCTTGCCAAATAAGGCTTGGACAACATGGCCTTCACCGGCACATCAACAAAGTCCGGATCCCCAACATAACGGTCCCGATCCGCATAGCCAAGCTGCGAGGCTTCGATGAAATAATGCCAGCCTTCGACCGTCTGCCCCAAAGCGCCCATATCGACCGTTTCCAGCATGCCGAGTATGGCTTGCACGCCCACCCCGCCAGAGGATGGGGGCGGGGCGCTGCACAAGCGGTAGTCCCGATAGGTGGAACAAAGCGCCGGCTTCTTAACGGGTTCATAAGCCGCCATATCGGCCAGCGTTAGTGAACCGGGAAGAGGTTCGTCTTGGGTTTTGGCGATAATGGCCTCGGCGATCGGACCCGACAGAAGCGCGCGTGGATCATCTTGGAGCGCGCGCAGCGTCTCGGCATAAGCTGGATTATCCCGGACAAATCCAACGGGCAGAGGCTGCGCCGGATCGCCCTCGACGAAGAAATAGTCCCGCGCCTCTGGATCACGGGGCAAAACGAACTGTCCCATACGCGCGACAAGGCTCGCCATGCGCGGGCTGACCTCAAAGCCCTCTTCAGCGAGTTGGATAGCGGGCTGAAAACTGTCCGCCCAGTCCAGCTTGCCATAGTCACTATGGGCGACACCGAGCATGGCCAGGGCGCCGGGCACGCCCGTACTGCGACCCGAGGCAATACCGTCGAAATAGCGCAGAGGCTTGCCATCTTCGCCGAGGAATAATTCTGACGTTGCCGCCATGGGCGCGGTTTCACGCCCATCATACGTCCAGGTCTCGCCCGTTTTGGGATCGTGCAGAACCAGAAACGCCCCACCGCCAAGGCCAGAGCTTTGCGGCTCCACCAGACCCAGCACGGTCTGCACAGCAATAGCCGCATCCACCGCAGAACCGCCCGCGCGCAAAACTTCTGCCCCCGCTTCAGCCGCCAGCGGATTGGCCGCGGCGACCATAGCCGCGTCATAGGCGGGGCTATTTACAGTTTCAGTTGGCGACGTTGTCGCGCTAGGCTGACACGCTGTCGCAGCGCTTGCGATGAGGAGCAAAAGAGCAAATCGAGACATGGGCTGCGTTTGACGGTCCAAGCCCCGTTAGACAAGAGCCTTGTCGCAGGCGCGGGATTAACAATGTGACCGGGCTTTAACTGGACGCTCGCAGACGGATTGGCCCATATCCCTTTATATGAAACATCTTGCCCTTATCTGCGCCCTGTCTTTATTGGCCACGCCCGCCTTTGCCGAAGAAGCGGAGCCAACCGAGACCCCCATTTTTGAAGGCGAGTTTTGTTTCCCGACGGCGGACCTGAAAAAAGAGCTGAGTAAGTTTGAAAAATTGGACACCGATAAGCGCGATACGGTCGGGGCCGTCTTCACCGTGGCCTTCACGCTGGAAGACGACGTTGCACCGCCTGAGAGTGTTGAATTGCGCGATGGCGAAGCCGTCAAACCCTTTCCGTTTTCGCGGTATGGCGACCAGGTCATGACGGCCAACCTAACAGGGGACATAGTCGCGGCATCTGACACGGCAGAGCTTTGCGCCGTTGATCAAGAAAAGGCCGGACGTGCCTTTGACGACATGGGCTATGAGTTTGATATGGGGCTGAATGTCCGCTTTTTGGACACGCCCGGCACGCATGATCTGACGCAGCTGAAAGACGGAATGAAAGACGGCCGGTCCCATTGGAAAAAAATGGTGGGCGCCATGGGCTTTATGGTGCCGAAATTTGATCACATCGCCGTGGCCGGCATAGACGCCGAAAATCCGCCCATTGTCACAGCTTTGAAAGACGGTGTGCCCGTCGGCACGCCAGAAGGCGAAGTGTTCGATGGCGCGCGCATGATCGACATTGACGCGCTAGAAGATTTGGGCGCTGACGCGGTGCGGATCGACGCCGACTATTACCGCCTAACGCCTTCGCCGGACGCCAAGACCGTCAAACGGTTTATGGGCGGCGACTAGTTCTTTCCGACGATCAGCGTTGCCCCCCGCACAGCCCGCACGTGGAGTAGCGCGTCTGACGGCACAGGCACGTCTGACGGATCTTCGAGGCGCGCGCTCCATTGCGTGTCCCCCATCTCGACCCGGCCTTCTGTACCTTCGAAATCAGCCACGGCGCGGACTTGCCGACCGACGAGAGTGACCGAGAGATCATTCAGGTCTGCGACTTCGCCGCCCTTGACGAATTTCTGAAAATGGGTGCGCCCCAAGACCAGCGTCGCAACCGAAAGCAGGAAGAAGAGCATCATCTGCATCTCCCATCCCATGGGCGCGATGAAGAGCAATAGGCCGACGGCAATGGCAGAAACCGCCGGCCAAAGGATATAGGTCGAGCCCGTCCCGAGCTCGATCCCCAGCAGCACCACCCCGAAGATCAGCCAATGCCAGGCCGTCAGGCTTTGCAATAGCTCAATCATCTACTTGCCCTTTCCGGCATTGAGGAGCTCTTGCAGACCCGCCATCGTTCCGGCGAGGCTACCAAGCTCCGCTGGCACGATGAGCGTTTTCTGGTTCGGACTCATGGCCAGTTTTTCAAACGCCTTCACATAGTCCTGCGCGACAAAGTAATTCACCGCATTGACGTCGCCTTTGGCAATCGCCTGACTGACCATAGCGGTCGCGCGGGCTTCGGCTTCGGCTTCGCGTTCGCGCGCTTCGGCGTCCAAGAAGGCGGCTTCACGGCGACCCTCGGCTTCGCGGACAGCCGCTTCTTTTTCGCCTTCAGCTTTAAGGATCTGGCTTTGCTTTAAGCCTTCGGCGGTCAGAATGTCGGCGCGCTTTTCCCGCTCTGCCTTCATCTGCTTGTTCATCGCCTGGGTAATGTCGTGCGGGGGTGAGAGGTCTTTAATCTCAATCCGCGTGACTTTGGTGCCCCACGGGTCCGTCGCCCGGTCAATGACGGTGAGCAGTCGCGCATTGATTTCATCACGGCGGCTTAGGACTTCGTCCAAATCCATGGAGCCAACCACGGTCCGGACATTGGTCAGACAGAGGTTCTGGATCGCATGGTCAAGATTATTGACTTCATAGGCGGCCTGTCGTGCGTCAATCACTTGGATAAACACGACCGCATCGGCGGTGACCATGGCGTTATCTTTGGTGATCACGTCCTGACTCGGCACGTCAATGACGCGTTCGCGCATATTTACTTTGTGACCGATCCTGTCAAAGAACGGCACCAAGAATGTGAGGCCGGGCTTGAGCGTTCGCGTATAACGCCCAAAGCGTTCCACCGTATATTCCCAGCCCTGCCGGACCACGACGATTGATTTAAAGACGACAATAACAATTATCGCCACGAGCAGCAGAACGAGTATCTGACCAATTTCCATTTCGGATCCCCCTTTCGAAATCTATCCTAAACTATCGTACCCCGGTTTGGTTTCTAAACCTTTGGCGACGATTTAGAGAGTATCGAGTACATAATCCGCACTGCTGACTTTGAACTCGCCCGGGCCTTCGACGAAGACGTCTTCGACGACACCGTCATTAACAATCATGGCGTAGCGCTGGCTGCGTGTGCCCATGCCAAAGCCGGAGGCATCCATCGTCAAGCCGATCTCTTCGGCAAATTGCCCATTACCATCGGCCAGCATCAGCACGTCTTTCGCGCTTTGATCCCGACCCCAGGCATCCATAACGAACACATCATTGACCGACGTGCAGGCGACGGTGTCCACGCCATGTTTGGCGAAGGCGTCCGCGTTTTCGACAAAGCCCGGCAAGTGGCGCGCGCTACAGGTCGGTGTGTAAGCCCCGGGCACGGCAAATAGGACCACCTTCTTGCCTTTGAAGATCGCGTCCGTGTCTATCGGCATGGGACCGTCTTCACCCATCGTCGTGAAAGTCGCGCTTGGGATTTTATCCCCTTTAGAAATGGCCATATGTCTCTCCGTAGCAAAGGGCGAGGCGAACTCACCCCCGATTGGCTTTATCGTTGTTCGATAATCCTGCCACGTGAAAGACGCGCGCGCAATTCTTGAAGTTTTCTAATTTTGCCCCATATCTAAGGGGATGGAAACGCCGCACGAGACAGACGCCGAGCGCTATGCGAGCTATAAGGGGCATTACCTGATCGCGACACCTGGCATGGGCGATCCCCGCTTTAAAGGCGCCGTGATCTATCTCTGCGGGCATGACGCCTCTGGCGCTATGGGCATTGTGGTCAATCGCTCTAAAATGGGGCTGACTGTCTCGGACCTTCTGGATCATGTTGGCGTAGAAGGCGAGGTTAAAGTCGCCGATACTGCCGTCTTGGAAGGCGGGCCCGTAGATATTGATCGCGGCTTTGTGCTGCACAGCCCGGACTGGTTTCGCGAAGATGCGACGCTAAAAGTGACAGAGGCTGTTGGCCTGACCACGACCAAAGATGTACTGGACGCCCTCGTCTCTGATACTGCGCCGCAGCGCGCGGTCTTGGCGGTCGGCTATGCCGGGTGGGGACCCGGGCAGTTAGAAACCGAGATCATGAATAATGCCTGGCTGGTCTGTGGCGGTGACGAAGCGCTGGTTTTTGACGCCGCCCTCGACCGGAAATGGGCGGATGCGCTGGCGCGCATCGGCATTAGTCCGGAGCAACTCTCTGCCTTTGGCGGCAGCGCTTAAAGTCGCTCAATGATGATGGCCGGGGCCATGCCGCCCGCCGCACACATCGTTACCAGACCGTAGCGACCGGCACTTTCGCCTGTCTTGGCTTGACGCTCTAACTCATCCAGCGCCGTGCCGATCAAGATCGATCCAGTCGCCCCAATCGGGTGACCCAGCGCCATAGCGCCGCCATTCACATTGACCTTGCCCCGATCCAGATCGAGATCACGGATAAACTTTTCCGCCACAACAGCGAAGGCTTCATTGATTTCCCAGACGTCGATATCGTCCTTGGAAAGGCCCGTCCGCGCGAGGGCTTTTTTCGCCGCGGGGACGGGCGCGTTCAACATGAGCGTCGGATCGTCACCCATATTCACGGCTGTCACGATGCGCGCTCGCGGTTTTAATCCGTTCTCTTCCGCAAAGTCTTTTGACGTCAGCAAAACCGCCGCCGCGCCGTCGACAACACCGGAGCTATTGCCCGCATGATGAACGTGGTCCCACTTGCCTTCCAACTCGGGATAGCGCTTTTCAATTAGCTGGCCATAGGTCGTTCCTTTGTCGTCAACCGGAATATCTTTCCACATGGAAAAGACGGTTTTGAGCTGACTCAGACCGTCTTTCGTCGTGCCGGGGCGCGGGAATTCTTCGCGGTCCAGCGCGAGAGTGCCGTCTTCATTCGTGACAGCCACGAGCGAACCCTCAAAGCGACCGTCCTTAATCGCGCGCGCGGCGCGTTTCTGGCTGGTGAGCGCCAAATCATCCAGCGCATTGCGGTCTATCCCTTCCAGCGTCGCAATGGCATCGGCGGCGACGCCTTGCTGGCTTTGCGGGTGGATGTCGCGCAGCGCCAGATTGCCGCCATCCAGCATAGGCGGCACTTTCGGGTCCGCAATGGAGGCGGTATAGCTCATCATTTCGCAGCCACCCGCGACCACACAATCTTCCAGGCCTGACATGATCTGACCCGCGGCCAAGCTGACCGATGTAATGCCGGAGCCGCAAAAGCGGTCCAGCGTCATGCCAGAGGCCGTAATGTCATAGCCCGCCGCCAGCGCACTCATCCGGCCAATATCCGTGCCTTGCTTGCCGATCTGTGTGCTGGTGGCCCAAATGACATCATCGACTTTTCTGGTATCGAGAGCGTTTCGCGCGGCGATCGCTTTTAGGACCGTGGCCGATAAATGCTGCGGATGGAGGTGAGCCAGCGCCCCTTTGCCGACTTTACCAATCCCGCGCGGGGTCCGTACGGCATCAATGATATAAGCCTCTGCCATGGATAGGGCCTCCCAATTTAGGTGTGAGAGACTGTGTCGCGGCGCGGTTACACCTTCAAGGCAGAACGCCCCATAATCGCATCTTCGATTGAGCGAGGCAGGCCAGCTACGAAACCGCGCAAGATCGGCGCGATTTCAGCTTCGCGGTCGCGGATCATTTCCGCAGGCCCGCCAACACCAATACAGAGGTGACGCCGTACCCCGCGAGACGGCAGCGGCACGGCAATGCCGCCTGTCGATTGGTAAGACGGCCCTACAGCAATGGCATAGCCGCGCGCGCGGGAAAGCTGCACACCCGCAACGGCTTCATCCGCATTGTCACGCCAAAAATCATTGTCGACCTCATGCTTGGTCCGCCGCACCAATTTTCCAATGTCGTCATCCGTATCGCCGGTCAGCATGGAATAGCCGGTCGCAGAGCAGACGAGCGGGCGCACACTGCCGGTTTCGACATGTTCGCGCACCGGCCCGGGGCGATGGTGCGTGTAGATATATTGGCTGTAAATACCATTGCGCATGGCCAGGAAGACCGTCTCTCCGGTTTCTTCTGACAAGCGCGCCAGATTGTCAGCAAAGCCTTCAGGGAGACCGGCGCTTTTAAGCAGCCAATCGCCCAAAAAAGGCAATCGCAATGTCGGGTAGAAAGCGCGCGTCACGGGATCGCGTTCGAGATAGCCACTGTCCTGTAGACTTTTTGTCAAAGCCGACGCCGAACTTTGCGGCATATTCAGATTATCCGCAATTTCCCCGATAGAAGCCGGACGTTGGGCATCCGCGAAAAATTCGAACAGGGCCATCGTCCGAAATGATGATTTGAGCATATTCTCTGCATCATCAAGTCGCAGGGCCCGTCCCGGCATTGTCGTCGGGATCGCATCAGGTACTTGTCCGGCCAGAACAGCCGCCGACAGACCAATGCCTTCCGCGTCTTCCCGATCATCACTGGTCTGTATGTGCGCGTTGTCTGCTACCATCGTCACGCTTTGTGCCAAGTCTTCATGCGTTTCACTAGCCATAAAGCTCTTACGTTTGGACGGTGTGCAAAGTTGTTTGGCCCGGTCAAATCGTCCCCAAAACCCGAAATGTTTCACGTGAAACACTTTGGGCAATGATTAAAAGACCTAGGTCAAATCACTTTGCGCCTTTATAGCGCCTCTATGCCGGATTCGATTGATTGGGATAAGCTAAAGACCTTCCACGCTGCGGCGCGCTCGGGGTCGCTAACAAAAGCGGCCGAAGATCTGGGCATTTCGCAATCCGCCGTGTCGCGCCAAATTGCAGCGCTAGAAGACCGGATGCAGCTGCCCCTCTTCCACCGACATGCGCGGGGCTTAACGCTGACTGAAGAAGGGCAGCTCCTTTACCGCACCGCTGCGGAAGTCAGCGGCAAGATCGCCTTGTCACTTGCCACAGTTCAAAACGCGCGCGGCCTCCCTGAAGGGGCCTTGCGTATCTCTTCTCCCATCAGCTTGGGGTCAAACTGGTTGACGACTGTCTTACCGGATTTTCTGACCGCCTATCCGGATATTGAAATCCAACTCGTCCTGGAAGACGCAGAACATGATTTGATGGACTTCGATGTCGATTGCGCGCTGCGGCCCTGGCCAACCACGCAAGGCGATGTGATCGAACGCCGTTTAGGCCGGATTACGCAATCCCTTTATGCCGCGCCTGGCTATTTGGCGCGCTGCGGCGCCCCGATCAGTGCGGCAGACCTGGACAATCATGCGATTGTCGCCTTTGGCGATCTTACTCCGCCCAAGCTGCAAAGCTCCAACTGGGTGCTGTCTGCTGGACGACCCGAAGGCGCAGAACCCCGCAAACCGATTATGAGCGTCAACAATCTTCACGGCATCATGCGCGCCGCCGAAGCGGGCATTGGCCTCGCCGGTCTGCCAGATTATATGGTCGCTTCGTCCCGCCGCTTGGTTAAAGTCTTGCCGGAAGTGCGCGGCGAAAGCTTTGATCTGCACTTTGTCTATCCAATGGAACTCCGCGGTAGCGCCAAAGCCAAAGTTTTTCGAGAGTTCTTGCAACGCGTCACGCGCGGATGGACGGACGGATAGGCAGAAATAGTCGCGTCTCTTATGAAATGTGACAGCTTTGTTGCAAGGCAAGACGCTGGATAGCCTTTAAGCTATGCAATTTAGCATAGAATACTTGCATGCGCGTCGGTTCCGTTTTCGCTTATCGCCCCCTAAATCAATCTCACGAACACGGCGCCGTCCTCCCCTTTTGTGCGCTGTTGTTTTTACCGCAAGTCACTCTCCCCGACTGAATTGCGAAGACTTTGCCGGGCCATGCAGTGCATGGACCCGGCTTTTTTCTATCTAAATGACCCTTAGTCCGGTCTTTTTCTCAATTTCTTAACCCTATTTCGGGAGACGTTTTCCGCGCTGTGGGGTGTTTCAGCTAAGGATTTACAAAAACTCGAGTGAACCGACGCCATGGGCCAAAAGAAAAATCAGAGCCTAAGTCAGCCCGAAGCGGCTTTTGAAGCCGGTCGGGAAGCTGAATTCCTTAAACTCCTTCTCGATAATCTCGATACGAGCATTTCGATCCTTGACGCGGATATGCGTTATCGCCTGATCAGCGCCGCCACCTATAGCGATTTGAACATTGATCCTGCGGACATGCCCCTGGGCAGTCGCCTGTCGGATTGTCATCGCCTTATGAAAGACAATGGCCTTTTAACCGAGGACATGATTGCAACCGAGCATCTTTCAGAAGAAGAACAGAAAGATCGTCCTGGCGATCGCCCGGAAGAGAGCTCTTTAATTACGCTTGGCAATGGCCAAACCTATCGCCATTCGCGCAAGGCTTTGCGCGACGGCCACGTGCTCTCTATTGCCAGCAATGTCTCTGAATTGGTGGAGACGGATCAGTTGTTTGATAATGCCTTGCGCTTGGGCAATGCGGGTTATTGGTCTTATGATTTTGCGACAAAGCGCTATCACATCTCAAGATCCTTTAAAGATTATCTGGGCCCTGAAACTGTCGAGCGGGTTTATAAAAAGGGGATAATGACCGTTGTTCACCCCGAGGACCGCAAAGATCTTAAGAGCGCCCTGGCAGAGCTTAAAAATGGCGCTGAAAAAAAGAGTATGACCTGTCGGTCTGTCACCCGACATGGCGATCACCGTTGGAGTCACGTCACGTGCGAGCTTGTTCGCGACCCGCAAGGGCGGCCCTTACGTATTCGGTCTTTCGTGCGCGACATTACCGAAATGCGCCAAAAGGAAGCCGAGCTGGAACGCGCCAAAGATGAGGCGATCGCCGCCAGCCAGGCCAAGAGCGAGTTTCTGGCCAATATGAGCCACGAAATCCGCACGCCGATGAACGGTGTTCTCGGCATGGCTGAATTGCTCGCCGACAGCGCAATCAATGATCAGCAGCGTGAATATGTCAATGTCATCAACAGCTCCGCCTCGGCGCTTCTCAACATTATAAACGATATTCTTGATTACTCGAAAATAGAGGCGGGGGCACTTGAGATTGACCCCATCCCGTTCGATTTACGTGACGGTATTGACGACGTGGCCAGCCTTTTATCGACAAGTGCAGGCAATAAAGGCCTTGAACTGATAATCGATTATCCGGAAAATCTGCCGCGCCATTTCATCGGCGATGCGGGCCGTATGCGGCAAATCCTCACCAATCTCGTGGGTAATGCCATCAAGTTCACAGAAAGCGGTTACGTCAGGATCTCGGTCAACGCACACCGCAAAGGCAATGTCGCTGTTATTGGCCTTTCCGTTCAAGATACAGGCATCGGCATTGCGCCCCATAAACTTGACCGTGTCTTTGAACAGTTTACGCAAGCAGATGGGTCTACGACGCGCGTATATGGGGGTACGGGACTCGGTCTGACGATCACAAAACGCCTTGTGGAAATGATGGGTGGGCGCATGAAGGTGTCATCCACCCTCGGCAAAGGGTCGACATTTACCGCACTCATACCGCTTCCTATCGACCATAAAGCTGTCATCATTCCAGTTAACACAGGCGCCCTCGCCGGGAAGCGCGCCCTGATCGTGGACGACATTGATGTGAATTGCACGGTCCTCTGTCGCCAGCTTGAAAATTGGGGTGTGGACGCTGTGTGCGTTCGCAACGGAATCGAAGCCATTGAAGCCCTGAAAGACAGTCAGCGACAAAATCAGCCCTTCGATTTCGCTTTGTTTGATTATCTGATGCCCGGATTGAACGGCCGCGAGCTGGCCGACCTGATCACGCACCGCAATGACCTGAACCTTCCGCCCACTCTCATGCTGTCATCCTGTGATAAACCTGTCTCTAGCGCAGAGCTTGCGCGTGAGGGCATTGACGGCCACCTCGTAAAACCTGTGCGCGAGCGCCGCCTTTACGAGACCATTGTGCGACTGCTCAGTCAGGTCGGCCAAACAGACGGCTCGCGCTCCATCGGCGCGGCCGTGCCAGACGCATCGGAAGACGTTGTTTCGGACGAGATTGTCGATGTGAGCGCGCAAATTCATGACGCGCCTGCGCCAGTGACGCCTGCGATAGACCGTGTCAGCAACCCTGTTTCCGACACACCCCGGCAGCCCATTTTAGTGGCGGAAGATTTTCACTTAAATCGTGACGTTGTTAGGTTGATGCTGCAATCCACGGACTATGACCCTGTCTTTGCCGAAAATGGTCGGCAAGCCGTCGATATGTTTCTGGCAGATCCCGAGCGCTTTCCCGTCATCTTAATGGACGTCTCTATGCCCGTAATGGACGGCTTTATGGCCACACGAGACATTCGACAGTGGGAAACGGCGCAAGGTCGAAAGCCCGTCCCGATTATCGCCTTAACAGGCCACGCTGGACAATCGGACCGACAAGAATGCCAAACGTCTGGTATGAACGCCTTTTTGACTAAACCCATCAAGCAGAGAGACCTGCTGCACGCCCTAGATGGATTTTGTAAGCCTGAAGGGGCGCTGCGGATCGCTTAAGCGCCCCCGTCGGACACGGTTTGATGTCGTGCGCAGCTGCGCGCTATCCAAGCCCCGTTTTGATGCGTAAATAGCGGGTCTATGTCATCGAATACGCCGCAACCGATTGATACGTTTAAGCGTGCTTTATCCGGCGCGACCAAAGCGATTGCCGCCCGCGAAGACCTCGAGGTCTCTTTCGGTGGGGACGTGGCCGGGATTGTACGCGATCAGGTCATGCTGCCGAGCCTGCCGCCCAAGCCCAAGCCAGCGCAGATCGCCAAAGCCCGCGGCGAGGCCGATGCCTTGGCGCTCAAGATTGCCCTGCATGACGCCGCGACACACCGTGAAAACCTGCCCCAAAGCGGCGCAGCGCGACAGGTCTTCGAGGCTTTGGAACAAGCGCGGATTGAAGCGCTGGGCGGACAGCACCTTTCTGGCCTAGCCGATAACCTCCACGCGGCACTGGATGAACGCGCGCAAAAGCGCGGCTTTGATGATCCCGGCATCGCCAAAGACGATACCAGCTTTGCCGAAGCCGTCGGCCTGTTTGCGCGCGAACGCCTGACGGGCCGCGACCTCCCGGCTTCGACCGACGGCATTATGGGGGCCTGGCGGGATGAAATCGCAGAGCGCAGCCAAGGCCGGATCAAAGCCTTGCTCGATCACCTGTCTGATCAGGGCGAATTTGGTCGCCGCGTCAATGATTTCATCGCCGATCTGGCCCTTGACCGCGATGACGCTGATCCTGAGCAAGATGACGATCAGAACGAAGAAGAAAGCCAAGAGGACGAGCAGGAACAAGAAGAGACCGGCGCGGACTCTCCCCAAGACGAACAGCCAGGCCAAACCGAAGTCTCTGACGCGGATGCGCTCGAAGAAGATGGCGACCCGCAAGACATCGTCGATGCTGAAAATATTGACGGCGAAAGTGACGATAGCGAGCAGACGCCCGACGCCCCCAACCAGCGCCCGCAACCCCGTAACATGCCCGAGGCCTACCGCGTCTATACCACGCGCCATGACGAGGTCATCAAGGCCGAAGACCTTTGCCCGGTGGAAGAACTGGAACGCCTGCGTGGTTATCTGGACGGGCATATGCAGGGCTTGTCCTCGGTTATTTCGCGGCTCGCCAATCGCCTGCAACGCCGCCTCCAAGCGCAGCAGCAGCGCAGCTGGACCTTCGATCTGGAAGAAGGGATGCTCGACACAGCGCGCCTGTCGCGTGTGATCATCGATCCGCTCTCGTCGCTAACCTTTAAGGAAGAAAAAGAGACCGATTTCCGCGACACAGTCGTATCGATCCTGATCGATAATAGCGGGTCCATGCGCGGGCGGCCGATTATGGTCGCCGCTGTCTGCGCCGATATTATGGCGCGCACGCTGGAACGCTGTGGGGTGAAAGCGGAAATTCTCGGCTTTACGACACGGGCTTGGAAAGGCGGGAAGAGTTTCCAGGATTGGATGGCGGACGGCAAACCGCGCGGGACGGGTCAAAATGGGGGATCGGGCCCGGGACGCCTGAACGATCTGCGCCATATTATCTATAAGTCTGCCGATATGCCGTGGCGGCGCGCCAAGCGAAACCTTGGCCTGATGATGCGCGAAGGCCTGCTGAAAGAGAACATTGACGGCGAAGCACTCGACTGGGCCTATCGCCGCCTGATGGCACGGCCAGAACAGCGGCGTATCCTAATGGTCATTAGCGACGGCGCACCCGTCGATGACGCGACGCAAAGCCAGAATAAGACCGGCCTTCTGGAAGGGCACTTACGCCTGATGATTGATCAGATCGAAAACCGATCAGACGTCGAACTCATCGCCATTGGTATTGGGCACGACGTCACCCGATGGTATTCCAAAGCGGTGACCATCATGGATGTCGAACAATTAGGCGGCGCCATGACGGAGCAGCTCGCGGGTTTGTTTGACGCAAAAGGGGTTCGGCGTTAGCCGAAACGTCGAGATCATTGTCACGGATTAGAGGCTGCCTCTGAACCACGAGCATCTAGTCCACCCCAATTCAGTCGGGACTGCAAAAGTTCCGAAAGATGTGATAAAGGGGTCACATGATCCGCAAAGCCCTCATCACCCTCCTCCTCTCCGCCGCCCTCTCCGCCCCCGCCCTCGCGCAAAACGCCGGCACCGGCCCACTCGCGGCTGAGCTTGATCCCTTGATCGCCGAAGCACGGGAGACAGCCAAGCTGACGGGACTGGCTCTGCGCGTCGAGCAAGGGGGTGAGCTGCTTTATTCTGGCGCGGTCGGGGCGCGAATGAAAAAGGGCGACGCGGCACTCTCGCCCGGTGATCTCTACCATGTCGGCTCAATCGGGAAATCGATCAGCGCGACCGCTATTGCACGGCTGGTGGAGCGGGACGTCATCGGATGGGATGACCCGCTGGTGAAGATCGCGCCGGACTTTGCAAACCAAATCGATCCCGCTTGGCATGACGTCACTTTGCACGAACTGTTGAGCCACACGTCTGGCCTGCCCCGTTTTGGAATCAAACAGCTCTTCCAAGGCGACACAATCGAAGGCGCACCGCCAGAGCAACGGCAGGTTATTATGCAGGCCCTCCTCGCCAAAGCGCCAGAGGGCGGTCGGGCACGGGACTTTGCTTATCGCAATAGCGGCTATGCGCTCGCCGCGCTGATGGCGGAAACGGCCGATGGGCGTCCGTTCGAAACGATCTTGAAAGACGAAGTGGCGGACCCTCTCGGCTTAGGGTCTCTGGACTTTGGCGCACCACAAGGCGAGGATGCGCCATGGGGTCATCGGAATCTTTTTTGGATAAAAATGGCCATGGACCCGGCCGACAATGCGGACAATCCCATGTTTATGAGCGCCGCCGGCACGATGCATATGCGCTTGGCCGATCTGGCGACATATGCCCGCGCGCACCTAACCCGCGATCCGGCGCTATTGCAGCCTCAGAGCTATGCGCGTCTACATCGCACAGTTTCGGACAGCTACGCTTATGGTTGGTCGACAGTCGATCAGCGCGAATGGGCGGGCGGGCCTGTGCTCTGGCATAATGGGTCGAATACCTATTGGTGGGCGCTGCTCTTAATCGCGCCTGCCAAAGAACTGGTCATCATATTTGCCGCCAATGATGGCGATGTCGCCAGCGCAGAAGCCCAAGCTATTCCGATCGTCCGACAGATTGGTGACTGGGTTGAGACTGTTGAGGAAGCAGAGACCGCTACACCCTAAAATGTCGGCATTGATCCTGTTGCTGCCCATGGGATGAAGAAGGCTAGCGCAACAGAGACGGCGAGACCGAAGAGCAGGCGACCCGCATCGCGGCTAACGTCGCGGACGGCTTCATTCCGGTCGCGTAGACCCGCCACAAATGTCACCATTAATTCGCGGCCCGCAATCAGGCCCATAAAGACCCATGTCGTGCTCATCGGGATTTCGCTAATCCCTTTAAAATAGAACAGGATAAGGCCGAACATAATATCGATCAGCGTGCCAACCCGCGGATCATCCGTATTCGTTTTCGCATTAACGATTTGCTGGATTGCCCCGCCCCGACGGGAAAAGGTGTAAGCTAGCAGGCCAACCGCTAAGAGACCGCCCCAAAAGACTGTCATGCCCGGGATTAGAACTTGGATGCCGTCAGCCGTCTCAACCGTTTGGCGCGGCAAAAAGACAAAGATATTAGCCAGGTCTTGTTCCAGCCACTGCCACCACAGCCACGCCGTCGTGATCCATTGCAGCGGGTACCAATAGCTGGCGGGGTCCGTCCGGTTGACCCAGCGTGAATAGCTGCGGGAGATAATCGCGTAAATCACGGCCCCCGTTGCAAAGGCCACCAGATAGCCGAGGGCAGACTTCACCAGCATTTTGCCCATGACGCCCTCTGTCGCCGCCCCGCCTGTTAAAGCGAACATGGTCAGAACAAGGAAGGTCGTCGAAACCGGAATCGATGTCCGCGTTAGGATGATCAAAACGGCGGGCGGGATAATATGATACCACTGGATCCCGGTTTCAGGGAACGGGATCTTATTCAATCGACCAAAGGCAATGTCAGTTTGTTGCGTGTAATAGCCGTAGACCATCACCGCGACCAAAATACCCGCGGCAAACAGCCAGAGCAACCACCAGGGGCGCTGTTGGTTTGACCGAAGAAAGGTGCCGAGCGTTTGGATCGCATCATTGGCGATCACAGAATAGGCCGCCAAGGCAAAGCCGATGACACCAAGCCACTCAATTCCGCTCATTTCGGATAACCTTTTATCGCCACGCTTTCGCGCCAATCGCTGCCCTGCCGTAAATCAGGTCCCGCCCCGCTTGCCAAGCGGATATGCTGTCATAAAACAGATATAAAGTTGAAAGAAAGAAGAGTAAGTTTAAGCTATGCAACCAGAAGAGCTCGCCAAACGCCACCCTTTTCTTTTCCATCTCACCGCGCCGGACGCTTGGCCGCTCATACAAGCTCATGGCAAGCTTAGAAGGCCGTTGGTAAAGCCAGGCCTCCGGAAAAGGCTCTTCTGACAAGAATTTCACTATGAGGCGACACGCCCCTATGTTACTTTTGCGTGTGGAGGAGGAGGACCATGCGCTGGCCCCATTTTCTAATTCTCTGTGTCATCGCTGGTAGCGCTACAAATTGTGCGCCCCCTGCGTCGCTCCAAAATAAAGCGACCTGCAACATTGATCACTCCGAGCGGCTGGCCTGGGCAGAATGGACGCCGGATATGGACGTAGAGGGGGCGGCGATCTTTACCTATCAAGGCTGCGGCAAGCGCCTCGATTTCGTAGCGACATCGCACACGAACGACCCAAACAGCGACACGTTCAAAGCGGTCCGACAAGCAGCTGCCTTCAAACCAGAGGCTATTCTAATTGAGGGCGTTCCTGCGGACTATGGACCCAGCCTACCACAGTTAAGCCAGATGGCGGCGCAAGCCGACGGAACCCCAAGCGATACGGAAGCGATGTTAAGCGTCAGGCTCGCTGAGTCAAACGCGATTCCTTTTCAAGGCGCAGAACCCTTAGACACAGAGATCGTAGCGCTCGTAAAAGACCAGGGCTTATCCCCGCTTGATCTGATCGGCTTTTATACTCTGCGCCAGCTTCCACAAATACAGCGCGCGGGAGAAGTCGGCGGCCCGAATGACCCGCGCATGGAGCGTGTCTTGGCAGACACGGCACGTTATTTCGCCACAGAAATCGGTGAAACCGAAGATTTTGCGGGTCCCCTCACGACCCTAGAGGGTTTTTCAGCATGGTACCACGCGTTTAATGATGAGAGCTTTGCAGAAGACTTCGACGCCCGCGATGTCTATCCAAGCGCCGGCGTTGACACGCCGCGCGCCAGTAATCGCGCATCCGATATCGTCGCTGATGCCCGCGACGCTTTCATCCTTGAACAAATCGAAACTGCCTTGAACGCATATGATCATGTTGTGATCGTTTATGGTGGATCACATCATTCAGTACAGCGATCCGCCCTAGAAGCCGCCTTTGGCACCGCAGCGCAAACCTTTTAGTTAGCCACAAGATTGGCGTCTGACTGGGTCAGTCTGTTAAAACGCCTCGTCCTCGGGCAGGAAAATCTCGCGTTTTCCGCCGCTGCCGGCTGGGCCGATCATGCCGTCGGCTTCCATGCGGT
>CAZSUW010000030.1:0-26905 GCA_964610115.1 uncultured Algimonas sp. | reverse complement strand
AGATCATCGTTCTAATCCCCGCCTACCCATAGCGTGTCATAAACAGCGTATGACCGTTATTGCTCATCATTTTCTAGCCCGTTATTCTCTAGCCCGTTCGACTTGTCGTCCGCTCTGGAATCCTTTTCGGCGTTCGCGCGGTTATGCCCGCCCGACCCAAAAGATAACGAAACGCAAGCGGGATCGTTTATGGTTCTGGCCTTTGACGGAAAAGGTTCTGAACCGACGGGAGCGCTGGTTCAGACGACAAATAATTCTACAAACGATCGAAACAAAATCCTGGCCATCAAAGGCGTGGCGGTGGCGCAATTTCTCGCCGGGCGAGATGGGGTGCCGCCATTGTGCGGCTGTCTATCACTGGCCAGAATTCATGGATGCGTTGCAGCACGCACGGGATCAGGTCGGTCGTCCGTTTCGAATACTTTCGGCCCATCGCTGCCGCCTGCATAATGCCCGTGTCGGTGGCGCGCCGCGGTCTGAACATTTGCGGCTGGCCGTGGACATTGCTTTGGCGGGTCATGATCATTGGGCCCTCTATGCCGCAATGAAACAGGCCGGGTTTACGGGTTTCGGTTTTTACGAAACCTTCCTGCACGCCGATATGGGGCGTTCACGCCAATGGTTCGGGTCGCCCAAAGCCAAATTGATCTGGAAAGGATAAGGCATGGCTGTTTTTGAAACACTGGCCCTTGATGCCGCCGCCGGGGGTGTCTTCGGGATTATCGGAACGGCCTTGGGGCGCGTCGCTGGATTTTTTGAAAGGCGCCAAGCCCACGAACATGAACGCGCACTCTGGTCACACGAATTGGCTTTGCACGAATTGCAAATGCAGGCGCGCGCCCAGGAAACAGAGCAAGAGATTGCCCTCGCTGCGCAAGCGGGAAGCTGGGCTGGATTAGAAGCGTCTATCATAGCGGATGCCGCGATCGGAAAGGCGAGCCTTTGGGTCGTCAACACGTTACGATTAGTGCGCCCTGTTTTAACGCTATTGCTTTGGCTCATCACGGCTTGGATTTTTGCTAAGACGCAGGACAGTTCTGTGGTCGAAGCCTGTGTCTTTGCCGCAACGGCTGCAACGCTGTGGTGGTTCGGTGATCGTGCGCCGCGCATACCCCCAAAAGTCGTTGGGGGGTAACATAGGATATGATTTAGCGAGGTAAGTCAGCGAAGTAAGGAAGACTACAGGTTTGAACCGCTATCCGGTGTTGAGGGCGGCTCAATCGTCTCCGGCATTTCGGCGCCCTGTGAGACGGCTTCTAGCCGGGCACGTTCGGCATTTTCCTTTTCGATCTGGCTAGCAACATCGCTGAGCGCCATCACAACAAAGACGGTGCTCAAGATCATCATGTTTAAAGTGTAGACGGCCCCAACGCCATAAGCGGTTAGGAATGATTTAAACCAGCCGCGCCCAAACATGCCTTTTGCAGAGATCGGCAAATAGACCAGCAGAATGAGGGTATAGATGGCAAGCAATCCGCCAAGGGGCGTATATTGGCTGAGCAATATGAACACGAAAAGGAGAAGAAATGAAAAGGCATGCACATAGGCCGCATGCACAAGGTGGTCATAGAGCATGGCTTTGTTGCGACCGCGTATAAAAAAGGCCCCCAACAACATCGCAAAAGGCAACATGAAGAACATGGCGAACTTCAAATTTGAATTAAGACTGTCGTTAATGACCTCAGGATTTTGTACGATCCGTCTGTAAAATTGTGCGATCTCTTCATTTCCCAAAGCGATGGTTTGACCGTCGGTACCCGTAAGGTTGATGCGGGTTTCGCCGTCGTCATTATTACTTTCCCGTTGAATGGTGGGCGCTGTCACGGTGGTTTCTGGTTCTGATGTGGCGGGCGCTGTTTCGGGGGTCGGGGGTGTCTCAACGGTTGAGCCGTTTTGGGCCGACAAAGCGTCGTTCAGCTCTTCGACTAGTTCATCTCGGACGACGATGAGGGCGCGTTCTTCCACAGCCGTGCTTGCAGAAGCGATTTGCTGGTTCAGTTCATCAATGGCCTTTTGAAGGCTCTCCGGGCTTCGTGCGTCATCGGTGGCGTCGAGGAAGCCTTTTATAAATTCTTCGCTTTGTGCGGCGGCGGTTTCGGATGTCAGCTCTGCAATTTGCGATCGTTTGACGAAAAATAGCACGCGTTGAGATTGTTTTTCATTGCCAATAACGGCCACGCTTGCGGGCTGTTTCTCGTCAAAAACCGAGCCGATTGCGACAAGTTGCGTGCCCGACACGGCGATATAACCAAAGAGGAGGAGTGACGTTGCGAGATACATGCGGACGGGAGAGGTCCAGCGTGTCCGGGCTCCATCAGAAAACTTGCGGGCCATGCGCCCCGGTTTGGCGATAAGGCTCCAGAGGCTGCGCCACATGCGGCTATCTACAGCCGTAATATTTCCAAGAAGGTCTATGATAAGCGAAAAGATAGACCGCCGATAATTATCGTTCTTATTGCCGCAAGCGTGGCAATAAAGTCCGACCAATTCCTCGCCGCAGGAGAAGCAGTTAAGGGACTGGTTTTCGTCCGGGATGTTATCCTCGGATAAGAGGCCTCTGCCTTCGTCCGCTGCCGCTAATAGCTCTTCAATTTCCCCGCTCATAACGTTGCCCTAACGTAAATCGACCGCGTCAGGAAGTATGGAGTGAGTTCTGCGGAAAAAGGTGTTTTCATCGCCCATATGAAAGGCGCGCCTTGCGTCTTGCCCCGCTGGCCTGCGCGTGTAGTTAGGCGGCATGTTTGAAAATAAGATTGTTGCAATAACGGGCGCATCCGGTGGAATAGGACGCGCGATTGGGGAGATGTTCGCCGCCAATGGGGCGAAAGTCGCCTTGTCTGATCTTCGAGCGCCTGAAGATGCCGCAAAGGCCATAGGTACGAAACCCTATGTCTGTGACGTAACGTCGGAAGACAGCGTTCGGCAGTTCATAGACGGAGTGGAAGCCGATCTGGGACCAGTTGATATTTTTGTATCCAACGCCGGTGTTGGCGATGCAAACGGTCCTCATGTTGCGGGCGGCAGTAATAAAGGCTGGGAACTATCCTGGCAGGTCAATGTTATGGGCAGCGTTTATGCGGCGCGTCGTTTGATGCCGGCATGGTTAGAGCGCGGTGAGGGGACATTTGTGATCACAGCGTCCGCCGCAGGCCTGCTTAATCAGGTCGGATCTGCCAGCTATAGCTGCACCAAACATGCAGCTGTCAGCTTTGCCGAAAGCATTGCGATCGAGCATGGCGACCAAGGCATTAAAAGCCACTGCATCTGTCCCCAATATGTTCGCACGAACATGACGGCGGGCGCGGACTTTTCGGGCAATCGCGAAGAATTACTCGAGCCGGAGGATGTGGCCAATGCCCTGAAATTGGCAATGGAAGAAGACCGGTTCTTGGTTCTACCTCACCCCATCGCGCAAAAATACTATATTGCGCGGGCTATGGACCCGGATGGTTGGCTGGCGGGTATGCGTAAAATGCTCGCAAAGCTGAAGGCGTCAAACTCCGGTATTTTTTAGGACGAAAAACTATGGCTCGATTTGATCTGACAGGAAAAGTGGCGCTGGTTGCCGGCGCATCACGCGGGATTGGTGAAGCGATCGCCCACGGTCTCGCTGAACATGGCGCGCATGTTGTGTGCACGTCTCGAAAGCCCGAGGCCTGCGCCAAAGTCGCTGACGAGATTAAAGAAAAAGGCGGTTCAGCCAGCTTTGCAGAGCTTCACCTCGGCGAGCTTGACCATCACGACAAAGTCCTTGCGATGATCGAAGAAGAGCATGGACGCCTCGACATCCTTATCAATAATGGGGCGACCAATCCGCATTTCGGTCCGGCTCACGCTATCGCCGAAGATGCTTATGATAAGACGTTCGCGGTCAATACACGAGGGCCATACTTTCTGACGTCGAAAGCCTATCCCATGCTCAAGCGTGACGGCGGCGGTTCTGTTGTCAATGTGGCCTCTATTGACGGTTTGCAGCCCGCCCCAATGCGTGTGGTCTACGCAATGACAAAGTCAGCACTCATCGCGATGACACAAGGCATGGCGAAGGAATATAGCGACGACAAGAAAGGTGATGGCGTTCGCGTCAATGCGCTGCTCCCCGGGCCGGTCGATACAAAACTAGCCAGCGCCTTGAAAAACGCACCCGGCGTGGACAAATATCTCGACATGACGATGGCGATCAAACGCTTTGCCCAACCCGAAGAAATGGTCGGCGCGGTCCTCTTTATGGTCAGCGACGAAGCCAGCTTCTACACCGGCCAATGCACGGTCGTAGACGGCGGAGCCACGCTCTAATGGCGGGTGAGAACGCAACGATTGATGTCCGCGAAGGCGAGGGGCTGGACGTTGCCGCCGTCGATGCCGCGCTGAAAGCTGCCGTTGAGGGCCTGTCTGGCATACCGCAGGTTACACAATATCCGTCTGGTAATTCCAACCTGACTTACGCCATTGATTATCCCGACCGTCGCCTCGTGTTGCGCCGTCCGCCCTTTGGGCCACTGCCCAAGGCGGGGCATAATATGTTCCGTGAATACCGGATCATGCGCGACCTGAAACCGGCGTTCGCGCAAGTCCCGCAAACAGTTTTCTACACCGATGATGAGAGCATTATCGGCAAAGAATTTTACGTCATGGACCGCGTAGACGGCCCGCTGATTCACAAAACGATACCATCAGAATGGAGATGGTCAGAAGATGATACGGCGCAGCTAGGGGATAATTTTATTCAAGCGCTCGCCAAGCTTCACACGCTCGATTGGAAAGCATTGGGCCTCGAAGATTTCGGTCGCCCGCAAGGCTATGTCGAACGTCAGATTACGGGCTGGAATAAGCGCTGGGACAAAGCGCATACGGACGGGATCACACGCTTTGACGACGTTCAAAAGTGGCTGGAAGACAATATGCCTGCCGAGAGCGATAAGGTCGGCGTTCTGCACGGCGACTACCGCATCGACAATGCGATATTGGACCCGAATGATCCGTGCCAGATCGCAGCGCTGATCGACTGGGAAATCTGCGCGATTGGCGATCCGCTTATGGATCTCGGCAATACGCTGTCATACTGGATCGAAGCGAATGACCCCGCACCGATGCAGATGATGATCCGCCAGCCCTCTGCCGCGCCCGGCATGCCGACCCGGGCCGAATTTGCTGCACGCTATGGCGAGCTCACGGGAACGGATGTGTCCGATATCCATTATTACTTTGTCTACGGGATTTGGCGCTTGGCCGTCATTATCCAGCAAATCCATGCCCGTTATGTCCGCGGTCAAACACAGGATAAGCGGTTTGCGACTATGAACCAGAGTGTGGAAGCGCTCGGCGCCCTTGCGCGCGTGAAAATTGAACAGGGAACCCTCTAATGACCGATACTCTTTGCCTTGGCGTGTCTGATCGCCTGAAGCCTATTCTGCGCGATGTGACCCAAATGGTTCAGGAGGACATCCTACCCATCGAAAGCCAATGGCATCACGAAACAGAAAATGCGCCGGATCGCTGGCAGCATACCCCGTGGCAGATTGAGACGCTGGAAAAGCTCAAAGACAAAGCCAAGTCAAAAGGGCTGTGGAACTTCTGGCTGACAAAAACCGGCCTAACCGCGTCTGACAAAGGCTTTGGTTTGACGACAGTCGAATATGCGCATTTGGCCGAGCAGATGGGCTGGTGCCATCTTGCGCCGGAAGTCTTCAACTGCTCCGCGCCAGACACGGGCAATATGGAAGTGTTCGAGAAGTATGGCACGGAAGAGCATAAAGAGCGCTGGTTAGAGCCCATGTTAGAGGGCAAGATCCGTTCCGCCTATCTGATGACCGAACCCGATGTGGCCAGTTCTGACGCGACGAACCTGGAATTTCGCGCGGAAAAAGACGGCGATGAGTGGGTGCTAAATGGCGAGAAATACTGGTCGTCCGGCGCCGGAGATCCACGCTGTCAGGTCTATATTTTGATGGCCCGGACAGAACCAAAGGGCGATGACCGGTCCCGCCGCCATAAGCAGCATTCTATGTTTGTCGTTCCGGCTGACCTTCCTGGCATCACCAAGCTACGCGCGATGACAATCTTCGGCCAAGATGATGCGCCGCATGGTCACTTGCACATGAAGTTTGAAAATGTGCGTATTCCGGCGGATGCGCTTTTGATCGGTGAAGGCCGCGGCTTTGAAGTCAGCCAAGGCCGCCTTGGCCCCGGTCGTATCCACCACTGCATGCGCGCTATTGGTCAAGCCGAACGCGCGCTGCAATTGCTCTGCGAGCGCTCGGTCGCCCGGACGGCTTTTGGGCGTCCGCTGGCCAAGCTCGGCGCGAATTACGACATTATCGCGGATTGCCGGATCGGGATCGAACAGGCACGACTGCTCTGCCTGAAAGCCGCCGCTATGATGGATACAGGCGATACGGCGGCGGCCGCGCCTTACATCTCCATGATCAAAGTGGCCGCGCCCCAAGTTGCGCTAAAGTGTATTGATGAAGCCATGCAAATGCATGGTGGTGTCGGCATTAGCCAAGACACGCCACTGGCGGGCATGTTCATCCAAATGCGCACGTTGCGTTACGCCGATGGCCCGGATGCCGTGCACCGCATGCAGGTCGCGCGCAAAGAGCTCAAAGCCTATATGAATAAGGGATAGGGGAATGCCCAGCTTTGACGTTGTCAGCGAAGTTGACATGGCCGAGATCAAAAATGCGGTCGGTAATGCCACACGCGAAATCGGCACGCGCTACGATTTTAAAGGCTCACTTGCCGCTGTTGAGGCGATTGAAGGCGGTCTGAAGGTTGTGGCCGATGATGAGCTGAAGCTGAAACAAGTCCACGAAATGCTGCGCGGCCATTTGCATAAGCGCGGGATCGAGCCGGGCCAGTTGGATTACGGCAAGGTTGAACCAGGCTCCGGCCTGTCTGTGCGACAGGTCATCACGGTCAAAGAAGGCATTGATCGCGATATGGCCAAGAAAATCGTGAAAGCCGTCAAAGACAGCAAGACGAAGGTTCAGGTCGCGATCCAAGGCGAAGAGCTGCGGGTCACGGGCAAGAAACGTGACGACCTGCAAGCGACAATGCAGCTGATCAAAGGGCTAGGCTTGGAACAGCCCGTTCAGTTTAAAAACTTCCGCGATTAGGCTTAGAAATCGCTCATCGTAAACGTGAGAAGAGCGGCGTACCCGCTCTTTTATTGATCTATTTTTCCCAAACGACTTTGCCGTCCACGACCGTCATGATGGGATTTGTATCCATAGGCAGAATGTTTTCGTCTAAGAAATCGGCGTCGAATATGCTGAAATCGGCTTTCTTGCCGACTTCAATGCTGCCCAGTTCATCTTCTTGGAAGGCCGCATAAGCCGGCCAGAGTGTGAACATTTTCAGCGCTTCTTGCGGCTCAACCCTTTGGTCCATTTGCCAATTGGAATTGCTATAGCCCTGCAAGTCTGTACGCAGCATGGCAGCGTGGAATTCAATACGGGGATCGCCGACTTCCACCGGCGCGTCAGAACCGCCTGCAATGATTGATCCGCTATCGATCAAAGCGCGCCAAGCATAGCCGCCTCTTAGACGACGCGGGCCGAGACGCTGAACGGCGAAGTGTAGATCGCCAATCGCGTGGCTCGGCTGCATGGACGGGATCACGCCAAGCGCTTCAAAACGGTCAATATCGTTCAGGTCCAAAATCTGACTATGCTCAATCCGCCAGCGTGGATCAGCAACCGCGCGTTCAGACGCCGGAACGGCGGCGAAGGCCTCTTCATACCAATCCAGCACCGTCCGGTTCCCAGCGTCACCAATGGCGTGGATATTGATCTGCAAGCCTTCTCTCAGGGCCTTTTCCAGCACCGGCATGGTCGCCGCTTTGTCGAGCGTGATCAAACCCGTATTTCCGGGATCATCGCTGTAAGGTTCGTGTAAAGCCGCCCCGCGAGAGCCGAGCGCCCCGTCGGCATAGAGTTTAATGGCCCGGGTCACCACACGCGGAGAGGCGCTGGTCGGGAAGGCATCTATGTCGAGCGGATCATCCTTTACGTTATCAATGTGCATTCCGACAGAATTATAGACACGAATGCCGATATCACCGCTTGCGGACAGTTCATCCATAAGCGCAACATTACTCGCAACCACGCTCATGGAATGAATGTTCGCCCATCCGCGAGAGGCATAAACCTCTGATCCGAGCTTGAACGCTTGGCGACGCGCGGCTTCGTCCATGTCGGGGATCAGCGCGGCGGTGAGGCGTTGGGCGTTATCGATCAACATACCGGTCGCGCGGCCATTTGCGTCACGATTTATGGCCCCGCCAAATGGGTCTTGCGTCGTTTCATCTATGTTAGAGAGAGAAAGGGCGAGACTGTTGGCGACAGACGCATGACCGTCACTACGCTGTAGAATCACGGGGTGGTCCGTTGTGACCGCATCGAGGTCATCACGACTGGGAAAGCGGTCTTCCGGCCAGAATGTTTCGATCCAGCCATCGCCGTAAATGGTTTCCCCTTTTGGCGTCGCCTGGGCGACCGCTCGCACGCGGTCCTGCAAATCAGCGACACTCTTCGTTCCGGTAAGATCGAACTCCATTTCGCGTTTCCCGATCCCTATCAGGTGAGCGTGCGCATCCGTCAAACCAGGATAGAGGGCTGCGCCGTCGAGCTTAACGTGGAGGGCGCCGGCAGGGCACCAATCGCCAGTCGCAGGGCCGGCATATGTGATCCGGTCATTGACAGAGGCCACGGCGTCAACCTGAGGCTGGGCATCGTCAGCCGTGTGTATAGTCCCGCCAGAGAAACACAGGGCGTTGGCTGTGATAGCGGGCAAAGTTTCGTCCGGTGGCGTGGCCCCTTGCGTACAAGCCGTTGCCAAACTGGCAAGAAATAGGAGGCAATATTTAGTCTGTGTCATACCCTTCCGTGTAAACACAGTTGTGAGGTCTGTCAGCCCGAAGTCGTGATTTCGAGCGAATAAACGCTGAAGAGCCGCTATGAAGCTTAAGCCGCCTCTAACATGGCCTGTTTTCTGGCGGTCAGAACCCGATCGAAACATTCGAGGATAGAGATTAGACGGACGGGCTTTGCCATAGCTTCATCCATACCAATGTTTTTACATAAACGGGCTTGCTGATATTGTGGATCGGCAGTCAGGGCGATGATAGGAACTTCCGCGTAATCTTCGTGACAAGACCGTATTGCGAGCGTCGCTTCGATCCCGTCCATCACGGGCATATGAATATCCATCAGAACCACATCAAAGGGTCCGCTATCCTTAAGGCGCTTGATTGCTTCTTCGCCGTTAAGCGCCATGACCGTGTCTTTTACAACATTTTGGAGCAGGGACCCGATAACCATATGGTTTGTGGCGTTGTCATCTACGATGAGAATACGTGCTTCGCTATAATCTGTTGCTTCTGCTTCCTCTGTTTGCAGCAAATCACTGACGAGTTCATCAGATCCTACAGCGTTTTCTCCGGGCAAGACAATCGGTAGGGTGATAACGAAAAGGGATCCACGCCCTTCTTCTGACTTAACCGTTATCCGCCCATTCATTAACTCGATCAGATCTTTGGTAATCGACATACCAAGACCCGTCCCACCGTAACGCGAAGAAATGCTCCTATCCGCTTGTTTATAGGGCAAAAAGACACGCTTTTGCTGCGCTTCTGTCATGCCAATGCCGGTGTCGCGCACAGCGATGATAAGGTGGTTGGATCGGGAGTGACCGGCAGTGCTGAGGATTATATCGATCGTGCCGGACTCTGTGAATTTAACCGCATTGGACAGAACATTATTGAGGCATTGTTCTAAGCGGAAGTCATCAAAAACAATCTGATCCGGGACAGACGGGTCAATACGAAGGTTAAGGGACGTACCGGATTTACGCGCCTGTTCTGTCCACATGGCGCAAATACGCTCTGCCAATAGGCGCGGTGAACAATCGCGCGGATCTAGCTCGATCTGTTCCTCTTCAAGTTTCGTATGTTGAAGCGTTTCATCGACCAAACGGATAATGCGTTCGGCAGAATCTTGAATGAGTGTGAGCTTCGGTTTGATCGCTGGGTCATCGTGGTGATGGATAAGGGCATCGGCCATACCGATAACCGCATTCATGGGTGTCCGAATTTCATGAGATAGCCGCGCGAGAAAAGCCGTTTTCGCTTTTAAGGCGCGCTCGGCGCGTTCTTGGGCCGAGCGCAACTCATCTTGGGTGCGAAGCTGTGACGAGACGTCATGAAAGAAGCAAATGATAGTCCTGACAGTCGTTGCCTCATCAATCTTCGGCATCATGTGCGACTTGATCCAATGATTTTGTTTTGACTGATCAACGACACGGAATGTCAAAGTCTGGGGTTTGCGCGTTTCAATACAGGCCGCTAAGGATTCCTTCATGCGACTGATATCATCTTTATGGATGAGGCTTATAAACGTGTCGATATTGTCAATCTTTTCCGTTCCGAACGCGCCTGAGGTGAGGAGCTGCCCACCCTGCATTTGAAATTCGCGGGTGGTGAGATTGAACAGCCAATAGCCACTCTCCCCAACTTTTAGGGCCGTACTCAGCGCTTGTTCTTCTACAAAGGCATCCGTTTTATCTCTTACGACAACGATAAATCGGTCATCTAGGCCATAGGTCATCACCATGACAATCTGACGACCATGAGGGGTCGTGGCGCGCAGAACATGTTCGTCGCCGCCTTGCTTCATACGCTGATTGACAAGGAGATCTTTAAAAAGCGCCTGAAAAGCGCGCGGATCGCCGGGCCCAAAATATCCGAGTTCCGCCAAATGAAGCGTTAAATCCGAGAAATCCGAGCCAGCACCAATGGTTTCTCGTGGAATCTCCAAATGATCCGCAGCGCGTACATCACTATATTCGATGCGAAGATCGCGATTGATGACCAAACAGCCATCACCCGTGACATCGCACAGGCGTTGCAGCCAAAAATAGTCATCTGCACGCCGGATGGACTGGCGACGCTCATAAGCGCTTTCGATCGCGTCAACTGTACCCTGGATGTGGTTCATTCCAGTCTCTCCTGTACGGTCATCCCACACCGTAAACTCCCTTGCGACAGAAAAGACGAAGGTGTCGTTAACGAAAAGAAAAAAATGTTGTCGTTCACAGCCCCACCGCCGCGCTCACGCAGACTTTCGAGCCTCGTTTCAGCCCTGAATAGGCGCGCAGGTCATCGCCTGTTGATTGGCGATAATGCCTGGCATATCCTCGATATTCGCTGCAAAACGACGAACAAGCAGAATACCTTTTGGGGTCGGGGACATGATGACTTCGCCGTCTAACTGACTGACATCCTGACCTTTAATCGCCAATATATAGTCAAAGCGTGTTCCATTAATCTGCCGGTCATTGACGACAAAAAAGTTATCCGAGTTTTGTTGATATAAGGACAATGACCAATAGCGTGGCCAAACTTCTCCAGAAACGCGGACAGGACCGTCGCGAAGATCATAGGCCATGGCGCTGACAATGCTGTCGGGGTTGGCACGCCGGACCGTATTCGCGCGCGGACCGTAGTTTTGATTATGATAGCAGCGATTCCATCCTCCTGCCGTTTTCGCCATCTGTGATTGGATTGTTGACATCACTTTGATCGGCGCTTGTTTTACAATGAAATGCTGCGTGCCGAAATAAGTCCCAGCGCAAACGACACAGGCCACGGATAAAAAGGCTAGGGCGCGACCTAACATGATAAGCGCTCAATATCGGGCAGATCGATATTCGGTAAAATAGAACGCGTCGCCTCCGATGGATTATAGACCCGTAGCATAAGATCGAATGGCTGCTCTGGCGTATCTTGCGATGGTAGCCATGGATCCGTTTGCGGGGTGGGAGAGACGGTTACTGTCCAGTCCCCATTTTCATCATACGGGATCGACACGCTATTCCAGCTCGATCGATTTTGACTATTCGGTACATAGTTCTGTGTTTGGCGATCATACAACGTCAGTGACCACCATCGTGTATCAATAGACCCGCCCGTAACCCGGTAAGTACAATGAGACAGAAGTGGCTCGCCTTGATCGTCATGGACCGCAACAAAATAGACCGTTTCTTGGGACGACAACGCAAGGGGTCCGTTAATCGCCACGCGCGCGCGGACAAGATCAGATGCGGCGGGCGCGCCGACGACATCCGAAAAAAGCCATATCGCATCGACTTGTTCGAAACTTTTAAAAATAAAAGTTTCGTCCGTGAGTGTTTTCAACGTTTTCGCTTTCGCCATGAAAAACGAAGACACAGCGAGGACGATAATCGCCAAACCCAGGAGTGAAAATCTGATGGCGGGTTTCAATGTGGTCTCGTCTTTTGGACGCGAGGCAAGATCATATCAAACCATACGCACCGCAGCGACAGATACAACGAAATTCTAATCAGAGAAAAAATGGTGCCGCGAGAGAGAATTGAACTCTCGACCTCATCATTACCAATGATGCGCTCTACCACTGAGCTACCGCGGCGTAATCTCGGGCGCATCTGTCGATGGACCCGTGTTCAGCGCCGCGCTATAGCTATCGCCTGAACCCTTGAAAAGCCCTTAAGCGCGGTGAGGACACAGCAATGTCAGGCCAGAAAAAACCGACAGAAGACGATCTCGCCGCACAGCTTCGCGCTAATCTTCGGCGGCGCAAGCAGGCCGCGCGTAAACAGAAATCAACAAAGACTGAAAAGACAGCCGCAGAATCGGCTGCAAACAGCCCTGAAAAAAGCCCGCCTGCGCCTTGACCTTGCCGCAAGCCTCGCGCCTAGTCGTTAGGTCAGTTTAAGGGCACGATTCTATGGACAAGATTGTCATTGAGGGCGGTTATCCGCTGCGCGGGGATATTCGCATATCCGGCGCAAAAAATAGTGCGATCAAGCTCATGGTCGTGCCGCTGCTCACGGATAAGGCTGTCACGCTGACAAACATGCCGAACCTGCGCGATACACGGTCTCTCGCCGTCTTGCTTCAACATTTGGGTGTAGAGGTTGACGCGAGCACAGCGGGGACGATGCGCCTACAGGCGAAAACGCTGAAGTCTAATGAGGCACCGTACGATCTTGTACGAAAAATGCGGGCGTCTTTCAATGTGTTAGGGCCCCTTCTTGCCAGAAGTGGGGAGGCGCGTGTCAGCCTTCCCGGCGGGTGTGCCATCGGTGCGCGACCTGTTGATCTGCACATCAAAGCCCTCGAAGCGCTGGGCGCAAAGATTGAGCTTGAGCAGGGTTATGTCGTCGCGACAGCGCGCGAAGGCTTGAAAGGTGCAGAAATCGTCTTTCCCTTTGTTTCCGTTGGCGCGACCGAACACGCTATGCTCGCCGCCGTACTGGCCAAAGGCGAAACCGTTTTGATGAACGCCGCGCGTGAACCTGAAATCGTTGATCTCGCGGAATGCCTCAACGCGATGGGCGCGAAGATTAGCGGGGCCGGGCGATCTGAAATCCGGATTGAGGGCGTGAGCGCGCTGGGCAAAGTTGAACATAGTGTTGTCCCGGACCGGATAGAAGCCGGAACCTATGCCCTGGCCGCGGCAACGGCTGGCGGGTCGGTCCGCTTAACCCATGTGCGGCATGATCACCTTGGCGCACTTTGGCCTCTCATCGCGCAAGCGGGTGGGCGCGTAAGCCTCGATGAAAATAGTGTTCTTATTGAACGCGGGACAGGTCGGCCGCGTCCCGTTGACATTGATACAATGGCCTATCCCGGTTTCCCAACAGATCTACAGGCGCAGTTTATGGCCTTTATGTGCTTGGCCGACGGCGTGTCGATTGTGCGCGAGAACATCTTTGAAAACCGCTTCATGCATTGCCCGGAACTCGCCCGTATGGGCGCGGATATTACCGTGACAGGCCGTGAAGCCATTGTGCGCGGCGTGCCGGAATTTACGGCTGCGCCCGTCATGGCCACAGATCTGCGCGCCTCGGCCTGTTTGATCAATGCAGGACTTGCGGCACGAGGGGAAACCCATATTGCGCGCGTTTATCATCTTGATCGCGGATTTGAAGATATTGAAGGCAAGCTTGGGAATGTCGGCGCGCGCATCCGGCGCGAGCGCGAGACGTAAAAGCTGTCGCACGCCCTATTCACCCGCAAAATAGCGCGTTAAGGCGATGGCATTATGGGCTTGAAACTTCTCGCAAATGATGCGGACGATCTCCGCGTTCTCGCCAGTGCCTTACAGGACGCGATCCTGCGTGTCGGCGATATACGCTATGATCCTGTCGGGCGGTCTGTCACCCTGCAAATGTCCCGCTTCCGCCATGAAGACCCAAAGCCGACCCGTACGCTATCGGGTCTTCGAATTGACGGCGTGATGACGCTTCAAAGCGCAGATTTTGATCGGTCTAATGCGGATGCGTATGCGGTTCTTCTCGACGTGTCGTTTGAGGTTACGGACGCACCAAGCGGTTACCTGACGCTGACTCTTGCCGGAGGCGGGGCTTTACGCATGGAAGTGGAAGCGCTCGATCTTATTTTGTCCGATGCAGGTGATACGAAACGCAGTCGTCTGGCCCCAGATCACGATCTATGAGCGAAGAAGCTGAGTTTGAGGCGGGCGAACATCACATCGCCGAATTGCACATCGACGATGACAGCCTGCCTGTAACCTCTGTCGAAATGCAGCATGAGCGCCGCGTCGCCATATTTGATCTGATCGAAGACAATCAGTTTATGCCGTTAGACAGCCCAAATGGGCCCTATATGCTGCGACTGGCCCTGGAGGACGGGGTTCGTTTGCAGTGGGACGTGAACACAACAGCGGGCGTTCCGCGCGCGCAATTTTCGATGAATATGACGCCCTTTCGCCGCATTGTGAAAGATTATTTCCTGATCTGCGAAAGCTATCACAACGCTATCCGCACAGCGACGAGCGCACAGATTGAAGCCATCGATATGGGGCGCCGTGGCCTTCATAATGAAGGCTCGCGCCTACTGACCGATAGTCTTCGCAATCAGGCAAGCATGTCGTTCAACACATCCCGTCGCTTGTTCACCTTGATTTGCGCTTTGCACCGGAAGCCCAGGTGAGCGGGCTATGAAACTCCTATTTGTCTGCCAGCTAAATATGGTTCGCAGCCCAATCGCGCAGGGTCTTGCCGATATGCAGGGCCATGAAGCCTATTCTTGCGGGATAACACCGGGCGAGCCGGATGAGCTTATGATGACGATCATGCACGAACGCCATATTGACATGAGCGATCATCAACCCCGGTCCTTACAAGACTATGCCGACGATAGCTTTGACCGAATCGTTGCGTTTTCCAGTGACGCGGCGGCGGCGGCTAAGGCGGTTTTTGGCAAAGATGCACCGATTGATCTGTGGAATCTGCCCATGCCGCAAACCGGTAGCCATGATGTTCGGGCCGTTTTGGAAACCTATCGGACACTAGCGGCCATTATCGACACGCGACTTCAGCGTTTAAAGCCCCGACGCTAGTCAGAAACTGCACAACAGAGGTTTTCGCTGGAATCCGTGAAATCCGCCCCTATATAGGCCGCGAAGCACAGTTCGCCGTTATTGGCATCACACAGGAATAGGTTTTGGCTAAAGAAGAACTTCTCGAATTTGAGGGCGAAGTCGTTGAACTTCTGCCCAACGCGACATTTCGCGTAAAACTGGTCAATGATCACGAAATCATTGCCCACACGGCCGGTCGCATGCGCCGCAACCGAATTCGAGTGCTCGCCGGTGATCGCGTAACGGTGGAAATGACCCCTTACGACCTTACAAAGGGCCGTATTACCTACCGATTTAAATAGGCTGATCCGGCCTGTGCGGTCTTCAGGCAATGGTCTCATTCTCGCTAGTGCCAGCCCGCGGCGTCTCGACCTCTTAACGCAAATCGGCCTCACGCCCAGTTCAGTCGAGCCCGCCAATATCAATGAAGATCCCATTCCGGGTGAATTACCCGGACCCCACGCCTTGCGCCTTGGGATTGAGAAAGCGCAGGCGATCCACGAGAAAGGGCAGATCGTTCTCGCGGCTGACACAGTCGTGGGGGTCGGGCGACGCATTCTTCCAAAAACAGAAGAGAGAGATGAGGCGGAGTATTGCCTGCGACTCTTATCGGGACGGGCTCACCGTGTGTTTACGGGGGTCTGCGTGATTGATGCGCATGGCCAAATGCGATCGCGCCTTTCTGAAACGCGGATCAAAATGAAACGCCTGTCAGAGTCGGAAATCTCCGCCTATCTTGAGAGTGGCGAATGGCAGGGCAAGGCGGGCGGTTATGGTATTCAAGGCCGGGCTGGCGCGTTTATCCATCATCTTTCTGGCAGCTATTCGGGCGTAGTCGGCTTGCCCGTTTATGAAACGCGTAACCTGCTTATGGCGGCGGGTATCATGACATGAAACGCCGCGCCGTTATTGAAGAGGCCATCGGGGAAACCCGCGCCGCCGTTTATGAAGGGCGACGCCTCGTCGAACTGCACCTTGATCGCTGGAGCCAGAAAGCTGCGCCCAAATGGGGCGAGCGGTGGACGGGGCAAGTCGTAACTGTCGATAATAGCATTGCCGGCGCTTTTGTTTCTCTCGGCCACGGCCCGGACAGCATACTGCCCTTCAAAGCCCAAGCCGACTTACCGCGCCTGACGGACGGCATGTTGATCGATGTGACCATTACGAAAGAAGCGATAGCTGAGAAGGGCCCGCTGATCCGTTATGCCGGTGAGGCGAGTCGCGAAACCGTTGGTCCCGTAGACCGCTTGACCCTGCAAGACCGCCTCGCGCTTCGGTTCAAAGAGATCAGTTTCGACGATGCGCCAGTTTCCGTCATTGACGAAGCCGTAGAGCGCACGCTTGCGATTAAAGGCGGCGGGACGGTGACCTTCGATCAAACCCAAGCCCTGCTCGCGATCGACGTCGATAAAGGTAGCGCGACGAATATGTCAGAGCTTTGCTTATTGGCTGCGAACCTCATCATGTCCCAACTTCGTCTGCGCGGTCTTGGGGGGCTTATCGCGATCGATTTTCCTAATCTCCGTAAGCCGAAACAACGCACGGCGGTTTTAAAACGACTCGAAAGCCTCGCGGATGAAGACCCGGCCAGCGTTCGCATCGCGCCGTTTTCGCGCTTTGGCGTGGTGGAAATGACCCGTGGTCAGGACGGCCCGTCGCTGGACGCCAAACTGACCGACCGTTTCGGACGACCCACCGCTGAGACGAAGGCCATACGCGCTCTGCGTCGGCTGGTGCGCGAAGGCGAAGCGGCCCGAGGCGCGCAATTAACGCTTACAGTCACGCCAGACATCTTGGCTTGGCTGGAAAATTCTCCCTTTGATTGGCGGGCGTCTGTCATAGACCGCCTCGGGGCCCGCATTTCTGTCGAGCCGGGCGAGACCGTCAGTGTAGAGGCCGACCGATGAGCCAAAACTGTCCAATCTGTAAAAAGAAAGAAGCCGTCGCGGCTTTTAAGCCGTTCTGTTCAAAACGCTGCGCCGATATTGATTTGGGTCGCTGGTTTAATGGCGGTTATGGTATTCCGACTGACGAAGCGGCGCCTGATCCAGGCCGTGCCGGGGAGGTATTGGATTTCCCGAAGGGTAATCCCTAGGGTTAGCGTCTTTACGCCTTCAGGCTCTCAAACGGCGCTTTGGCATCGCTGAAAAAGGCGTCATGGCCAAACCGGCCTTCCGCTGTTTTCATCCCGTCCGCTGTCACATAGCTAAAGGCGCTGACCTTAATACCGTCGCGATGATAATCCTCGACGAGAGCTTGGCTTATCTGATTGGCAGGAACACAGACCCAAGCCACTTTATCGCGCAAAGCGCCCCGCAAAGGCCCGTCTACAAACCAGCCTGAGCGTTCCCCGTGAACGAAGCGCCGATTTGGCCGCTCAATATGCCCGTTCTTAGCTTTATAGACTTTGTGGATAGCGCGTGTCGCTTCACTCGGTGATTGACACCAATGAGACAGGCAAAGCGGGGCTGTGGGGTCAATTTCATCAATGCCGTATAGCACTTCCGGCAACCAGCTCACCCAAATGGCGCGCTCGCGAAGGCCATGCCAAGCTGCAAGAGCATAGAGCATCTCTTCAAAGCCCGCATCCTTTACGTCGATCAGGATTTTGCAGCTCTGATTGGGATGCGCGGCAATGGCGGCAAAGAGGGCTTCAGCCGTGGGCATGCGTGCAAAATCACCGCCGAGGTTCAAGAGATCAGACGCCAGCACATCCTTCATGTGATGTAAGGATCCGTCTTTGTCGCGGGCGGCTTCATCATGGGTGATGATCGGTGTCCCGCATCGGCTCATCCGAATGTCAAACTCAATTTGGCGAACGCCAAAATCTAGCGCCGCATGCAATCCCTCCATCGTGCTTTCATGGGACGCAAATCCACGAAACCGGTGAGAGATAAGCTGATCAAATTTAGGCATAGGGCCGTCTAGCGCGATTTGTCGGGAAGGGAAATGGTGCCCGAACCTGGATTTGAACCAGGGACACACGGATTTTCAATCCGTTGCTCTACCAACTGAGCTATTCGGGCTCGCCAAACGAAGCGCTCCTATAGGCAGGCGTCTCAAGGCTGGCAACTGCGTTTGTGCAGACAGTCTGCTATAGAGCTTCTGTGCACAAATAGTCCCGCATTGATGGCACGTTCGTCCACAATCCAGCAACCCAATGGCTTAACGATTCGCTTCATCCGTGCCATGAAGACGTGACTGAAAAATTTGCTGAGTCTCTGTCATGGCCGAACTGTCAAAATCACAAATAGAAATGCGCGATATGGCGAATGCTATTCGCGCCCTTTCTATGGACGCGGTGCAGGTGGCCAATTCAGGTCACCCCGGTATGCCTATGGGAATGGCGGACGCGGCAACGGTCTTGTTTTCAAAGTTTCTTAAGTTCGACCCCAGCGCGCCCGATTGGGCGGATCGCGACCGTTTCGTTCTTTCCGCCGGTCACGGCTCTATGCTAATTTATAGCCTGCTTCATCTGACGGGTTATAAATCCATGACGATGGAGCAGATCCGCAATTTCCGGCAGGTCGGGTCGATCACCGCCGGTCACCCTGAATATGGCCATGTGCCTGGCGTTGAAACGACAACGGGCCCGCTCGGGCAGGGGATTGGGAATGCGGTTGGTATGGCGCTGGCCGAAGCCCATTTGAATGCGCGGTTTGGCGATGATCTTGTCGACCATTATACATACGTTATCGCTGGCGATGGCTGCTTGATGGAGGGAATAAGCCAAGAAGCGATCAGCCTCGCCGGGCATTTGGCGCTCAACAAGCTTATCGTACTTTGGGATGATAACAACATCACGATTGACGGCCCTGTCAGCCTGTCGGACTCGACTAGCCAGAAAAAGCGATTTGAGGCTTCCGGTTGGAAGGTGATCGAAATTGACGGTCACAATGTGAACCAAGTTGCCTCGGCTCTGCGCCGCGCACAGAAATCGGATAAGCCTACGCTGATTGCTTGCAAGACCACGATTGGCAAAGGCGCGCCCACTAAGGCGGGGTCGAATAAAGCGCATGGCTCTCCGCTTGGTGAAGAGGAAATTGCCGGGACACGCAAAGCCATAGGTTGGAACCACCCGCCGTTTGAAATCCCTGATGAGATTTACAAACTGTGGAAACGACCGGCCCGCAAAGGGCGAAAGGCGCATCGAGAGTGGAAAGAGCGCTTGAAGGCTTCATCGCAAGCCACTGAATTTAATAATGCTATGGCGGGCAAGTTAGATGCCGGCTGGAAAGAAGCCATGCAGTCTTACAAAGACACGGTCGCGACTGAAAAACCGAAAATTGCAACCCGTGTGGCATCTAAGAATGCGCTGATCCCGCTGACAGAAGCTATTTCGACGATGATTAGCGGCTCTGCCGATTTGGAAGGCTCCAACAAGACGCGCACGCCTGCGACCAGCCATGAAATCCAAGCCAGTGACTATGCTGGGCGTTACGTGAATTACGGCATTCGCGAACACGGTATGGCGGCAGCGATGAACGGAATGAGCTTGCATGGCGGCGTCCTGCCTTACTCCGGTCTATTCATGGTTTTCATGGATTATTGCCGCCCCAGTGTGCGCCTTGGCGCGCTAATGGGTCTGCGCAATATTTATGTGGCAACGCATGATTCCATCGGCGTGGGCGAAGACGGCCCGACGCACCAGCCCGTTGAGCATCTCGCCAGTCTACGCGCCATTCCAAACTTACACACTTATCGTCCAGCGGACGCGCTGGAGACAGCGGAATGCTGGGAATTAGCTGTCGAGCGCACAGCCGGGCCAACCGTCCTGGCACTCACGCGCCAAGGCGTTCCCGCGCTGCGTGATGATGCGTCTAAAAATATGTGCGAGCGGGGGGGCTATGTCTTGCGTCCGGGTAAAGGCGCGGATGATGTCGTGCTACTGGCCACTGGATCAGAAGTGCAGCTCGCTGTGGCGGCGGCGGAAGCTCTTGAAGTTGAGGATATTTCCGCGCGTGTTGTGTCCATTCCGTGCTTCGATCTCTTCATGGAACAAGACGAAAAATATATCCGCTCAGTCCTCGGCAAAGACCTGCCGAAAGTTGCCGTTGAAGCGGGTATCCGCCAAGTCTGGGACGCGCTGATTGGACGGGACGGCGGCTTTGTTGGCATGGACAGTTACGGCGCATCCGGTCCCGGGGCAGCGCTGTTCCCGCATTTCGGCATCACGGCTGACGCTGTCGCATCGGAAGCCAAGCGCGTTTTGGGACGCTGAGGGTCAGGCGGCCATGAAAGAACTTCCCGGAGATGTCTTTGTAACAGGGCAAATCATGCCGGCCCAGCTGCAGGCGTTGGCCGAGCAGGGGGTGATGACTTTCATCAATAATCGCCCGGACATGGAAGCCCCGCTCCAGCCGCTATCCGAGGAGATGGAAGCGACAGCGCAAGCGGCTGGCCTCGACTATTTTCATATCCCAACGGCAGGGGGCCTGTCCCAAGGCGCGATTGAAGCGAGCCTCACGGTTTTTGCGGATGCCCCAAGACCGATCGTCGCCTTTTGCGCCTCTGGAACGCGCTCCGCCGCGCTTTGGGCCTTTGCGCATGTTGATAAAATGGGCGTTGATGCCGTGATCGAGGCCCTTCAGGCGGCTGGCTATCCGTTAGAGCAACTCCGCGCTCCGCTTACGCAATTTGCGGCGCGTGCCAAAGAATAGAGCAGGGGACGCGTGAACTTGCCAAACCCGCCCTATAGCGTCACGTAAGGTGAGGTGAGCGGACAAGGCCGCATATCCTCTTTTGCAAAGCGCCAACTCGGCTGGCTTAGCAACTATTCGGGCCGACTGTTTGCGGATGATGTCGTGGCGGCCATTGTCGTGACCATCCTGCTAGTGCCTCAATCTTTAGCCTATGCCTTGTTAGCAGGATTGCCACCACAAGTCGGGATTTACGCCTCTATCGCACCGTTAATTGCTTACGCCCTTTTGGGTAGTTCCAATATGCTCAACGTTGGACCAACAGCCGTCGTGTCATTGATGACGGCCGTTTGCATCGCCGCCTTACCCGAAGATCAACGGATTGTTGGGGCCGCGGTTATTGCGGTGATTACGGGGCTGATCCTGATCGGAGCAGGCTTATTGCGGGCGGGTTTCCTGATGAACTTTGTCTCGCGGCCGGTTGTATCCGCTTATATTACGGGCGCAGCACTTCTGATTATAATCAGTCAGTTACGGCATATTTTTGGCGTAGAAAGTGGTGGCCGGACGGCCTTCTCCATGGTTACATCACTTTGGTCCCAAATGGGCGCTATTCACGGATTAACGCTCATTGTCGGAACCGTTTCACTGCTGGCGTTTTGGCTTGCTCGAAACAGCGTCGCCTACCGCCTTGTGAAAGCCGGGATGCGGAGCCGGCGGGCGCGCCTGGCCAGCCGTATCGCTCCAATCCTGATCATTTTGATCGCCATGGGGATCAGTGCGGCTCTCGGCCTTTATGAGCAGGGTCTCGCTATCGTTGGGCCTATACCGGGCGGTTTACCCCCTTTCGCGTTCCCATCGACAGATATCACATTGTTTGAAAACCTACTCATCCCGGCCGCGGTGATCGCGATTGTCGCCTTTGTCGATAGCACATCAACGGCGCAAGAACTGGCCGCGAGACGTCGGGAAAATGTCAATGCTGACCGTGAACTCTTAGGGCTGGGCGCAGCCAATCTCGCTGCGGGACTGACAGGCGGATATGCGGTCAATGGATCTATGTCGCGATCGGCTGTAAACGCGGCGGCTGGGGGGCAAACACGGCTATCAGGCCTTCTCGTTGCCGCCCTGATGTGCCTGACCGCTTTGTTTCTGACACCGTATTTGCGCGCGCTTCCACTCGCCGTGTTGGCCGCCTTAATCATTATCGCCTGTTTGTCATTGCTCGACTTTAAAGCGATCTGGCGCACATGGATGTATAGCCGAGCGGACGGAATAACGGCTGTGGCGACTTTTCTCTCTGTTCTCGTTTTTGGGGTCCAATGGGGTGTTCTTGTCGGCGTTGTGCTCGCCATGGCCCTCCACATACGCGGAACAGTCTCGCCGAACATGCCGCTTGTCGGGCGTTTCCCGGGCACAGAACATTACAGGGATGCAGGTCGTTTCGTGGTAGAAACCGATGAGCGCGTCAAAACACTCCGCATCGATGCTTCGCTTTACTACGCTAATGCACGAACTCTCGAAGCCCGCATTTCCGAAATCGTCGAGAAAGAAGCCGCAATGACGGATTTGGTTCTGATGTGCACGGCCGTTAACCGCATTGACGCCTCGGCCCTCAACAGCTTGGAAGCTATTAATAGCCGGCTGAAAGCGGCGGGGATCAGGCTCCACTTATCCGATATGCAAAGCCGTGTGCGCGAACGTCTGTTCAGGTCTAACTTCCTCGATAAGCTCACCGGGCAAATTTTCCTGTCGCAGCACGAAGCGATGGAAGCCTTGTCCGGAATTGCTGACTTTACCTTCCTGGATGACCATGTCGACATGCATTAAACGTCGGTCTTACGCGCGTAGAAAATCCAGACATTTTATGGGCTTGCACAAAATCAGGCGTCTGGCTAACACGGACAAGACGTAAGATAGCAGGGCCTTATGCGTGCGCCGCTTATTCGGTAGCCGGCGACCTTTGGCCCGCATAGAGAAAGACACGGTTATGCCGGACGATACAGAGTCCGGCTCCGCGCCTGCAGCTGCGATAGAAGACGAAACGCAGCCTGATTCTGGCCGGAGACGGAGCCGACATGCGCATAGACGCAGATCCCGTCGTTCTTCTGGGACGGCGAAAAGTCCCCGCACATTTGCAGCGGTTGACCTGGGAACGAATAATTGTCGCCTGTTGATCGCGAAAGAAATCGATGACGGATTTAAAGTCATTGATAGCTACAGTCAGGTTGTCCGTTTGGGCCAAGACTTAGCCGCCACAGGGCGACTGGCTGAGGACAGCATGGACGCCACGATAGAGGCGCTTCATATCTGTGCGCGCAAGATGAAGCATAAACGGGTCAAACGTTGGCGCTGTGTCGCAACGGAAGCTTGCCGCCGCGCTGACAATGGCGAGGCATTCCTGAAGCGCGTTAAGGCCGAAACCGGGATAACGCTAGAAATCATCAGCCCTCGGATTGAGGCCCGCTTGGCCGTCATGGGCTGCATCAAACTTGTCGATCCGACGAAGGATGTCGCGCTCGTCATCGATATTGGGGGCGGATCGACTGAATTGTCTTGGGTGGATATACGACGAATGCGCGAGGCAGAGGATTACCCCATTAATCGCCCGCCCATCAGCGCTTGGGCCTCGCTGCCTTTAGGTGTGGTGACGCTTTCGGATAAAGTGCCAGAAGGGGGTGACCCCACTGTTTGGTATGGGGCGATGAAACAAGCCGTTAGGGACGCAATCAAAGCGGAAGGATGCGAGACGCGCTTTACGCGGACATTTCAAGACGGGCGTGGGCATTTGATCGGCACATCCGGTACAATTACCTCTCTCGCGGGTATTCATCTAAAGCTACCTTATTATCAACGCGCCAAGGTCGATGGTCTCTGGTTGCGATCTGCTGATGCCGTGCGGGTCGCGCGCGATATGGCCAGCCGATCCTATGACGAAAGAGCGAAAGAACCTTGTATAGGCACGGATCGAGCAAAACTACTGGTCGCCGGTTGCGCGATTACGGATGTTATCTGCGAAATGTGGCCGTCCAAAATGATCCGTGTGGCAGACCGTGGCTTGCGCGAAGGCATGCTGATCGGCCTGATCGGCGCAGGACGTTCCTCAAATAAAGGCGCAACGCCATGAGCCAAGGCAAGGATGGCGGCTCTCACAACGGGCAGAAGATGTCTGGAGGAAAGCCACGCGGGCCAAAACGGGGACGCGTGACAAAGCCGCAAGCGGAGAACGCTACCCGCATGATGCACAATCGGGTCAAGACGGCGCGCGGACGAAAGCTATCGTCCAAGCTCTGGATCGAACGCCAGATCAACGACCCTTATGTGCGCAAAGCCCAAGAGCTGGGTTATCGATCCCGCGCCGCCTTTAAGCTGGAAGAACTCGATGATAAGTTTGGCCTGATTTCCAGAGGCGACCTGATCGTTGACCTCGGCTGTGCGCCTGGGGGTTGGATGCAGGCAGCGTTTAAGCGCGGGGCGGGGCGGATTATCGGCATTGATATTCTGCCCGTGGAAGCGGTGCCGGGTGCGGAAATTCTCCATCTGGACTTTATGGCTGATGACGCTCCGGATCAGCTCAAGGCGCATTTGGACCGCGCACCGGACCTCGTGATGTCAGATCTCGCGGCCAATACGACTGGGCATAAGCAAACGGACCACCTCAAAACCGTGGCCCTTGTCGAAGCGGCGGCTGAGTTTGCCATGGACGTTTTAGGCCCGGGCGGGGCTTTTGTGACCAAGGTCTTCCAAGGCGGGGCGGAAGAAACCCTGCTCAAACGCCTTAGATCGCAGTTTAAGGTCGTCAAACACGCCAAACCCAAAAGCTCGCGCAAGGGCTCGCCGGAAATCTACCTCGTTGCGACAGGATTTACAGGCAAACGCAAAAAATAACGTCTTTCCCATTTGCACGCGGCTCAACACCCTGATAGGCGCGGCTCGCAAAAGGAACGGAGACTCCCATGGAGATTCGGGAAGGTTTGACCTTCGATGACGTCCTCTTGCAACCCAAGGCGTCCGATATAGTCCCTGCGCAAGCGTCGCTTAAGACGAGGCTGACGCGCGAAATAACAATGAATGTGCCGCTGATCAGTGCGGCCATGGATACGGTGACGGAAGCGCCACTTGCCATTGCCATGGCCCAAGTCGGCGGGATCGGCGTGATCCACCGTAATCTTTCCATTGAAGAACAAGCCGAAGAAGTCCGCCGCGTAAAACGGTATGAGTCCGGTATGGTCGTGAACCCGGTTACAATTGGGCCGGATGCGACGCGCGCCGAACTAGCCGCGCTGGGTCAACGTTACAACTTTTCCGGCCTGCCTGTGGTGGAAGAGGACGGCAAGCTGGTTGGGATTGTCACCAATCGTGACGTTCGCTTTGCCGATGATCCGACGCAGAAAGTCCGCGACCTGATGACGACTGACCTCGTCACTGTACGCGTTGGCGTGAGCGAGGCCGAAGCCCGCGCGCTGCTGCACAAGCATCGGATTGAGAAGCTAATCGTTGTCGATAAGAATTACCGCTGCGTTGGCCTGATTACGGTCAAAGATATGGATAAGGCGCTAAACTTCCCCAATGCCTGTAAGGACGGGCAGGGGCGTTTGCGCGTCGCCGCTGCTTCGACCGTTGGCGATGCCGGCTATGAACGGGCGGTTGCTTTGATCGCGGCGGGCGTGGATGCGGTCGTGATCGACACAGCGCATGGCCATAGTTCAGCCGTTAGTGCGCAAGTCCGCCGCCTCAAAAAATCTCATCCCGATGTGCAAGTCATCGCGGGTAATATCGCGACAGAAGCGGCGGCCCAGACGCTGATTGATGCAGGCGCCGACGCGCTGAAGGTTGGCATTGGACCCGGCTCCATCTGCACCACGCGGATTGTGGCGGGCGTTGGCGTGCCGCAGCTCACCGCCGTCATGGATAGCGTAAAAGCCGCGCGCAAAGCGGGCGTGCCGGTCATCGCGGATGGCGGGATCAAGTTTTCCGGCGATATGGCCAAAGCGCTGGCTGCCGGTGCGGAAGCGGCCATGGTCGGCTCTCTGCTCGCCGGGACCGAAGAAGCGCCGGGCGAGGTGTTCCTTTATCAGGGCCGTCAATTCAAAGCCTATCGTGGTATGGGCTCCGTCGCTGCCATGGCGCGCGGCTCGGCGGATCGGTACTTCCAGAAAGAAGTGAATGATCAAATGAAATTGGTCCCGGAAGGCATTGAAGGCCGCGTCGCTTATAAAGGTCCGGTCGGCCCGATCCTGCACCAACTGCTCGGCGGTGTGCGCGCCTCCATGGGCTACACCGGAAGCGCAACAATCCCGGACTTCCACAAGAATGCCGAGTTCGTGAAGATCACCGGCGCGGGCCTGCGCGAAAGCCATGTGCATGACGTGCAGATTGCGCGTGAAGCGCCGAACTATTCGATGCCGGGATGATAGTCAGTTGATCGCTACAGGCGCTGTAATAACTGTTGCCGTATTTGGAGTGGCTCGGTTCGCTTCCATGCTCTGGCGACCATTTGACCAATCTCGCACTTGGGGGATGGCCATCACTGTTATCATCGCTCCATCGATGCTTTTGCTTTCTTCATTTTTTAAACCGGACCCGAGACTTGCTGACCTTACAGAAGGCTTTTGGATGTTCGGGATGATTGCTCTTATTATGGGGTCATTTCAGATTTTGACGTCCGTCCTAAACAGACACCGGACTCCAATCCTCGTAAAAGCCTTGCCTTTAGTTTTACCAACTGAGATTTTGGCTAGCGCGATCCCTCTGGCTTTCGCAGTTCGATGAGACTCGGAGGCCGCATATCCGCTGCTGCTGAAGTGCTGCAGGACATTGAGCGGCAACGCACACCTG
>CAZSUW010000029.1:2060-29188 GCA_964610115.1 uncultured Algimonas sp. | reverse complement strand
TTGTCCTCCAACTCTCATCCCAAAGAGGCCAATGACCAGCCGCCGACTGATAGCAGATTGTCGATTTTTGACTTACCGGTCGATCGACAACAGCGTGTCTTGATCCCGCAGAAGATAAAGCAATAACATGGCCATCGCCGCTGGGATTGCCGCGAGGAAGAGCTGGTTATAGCTTGCCGTTTTGTAGATATAGCTAGGCAAGGTAATCACTATCGCACCAGCATGGAGCAAAAAGACCAAACCGTAGCTGATCCGCTTTTTAAAACCTGTCACAAAGGCGAGTAGCAAAATCATCCATCCGACACCAATCGCAATACCAAGACTGTTTGGTATTGCGCCGACGTGATAATATTTCTCGCTAATGCGCCCGGAAAATTCCGGCGTAAGAAACCGAGCAAGCTGCCAAGGCAGTAAGAAGTAGAAGATAGACAGCCGGGTTAGAAATAACGGCAGACGAAGTGTTGGCATTGCGGACTCCCTGTTAAGTTTGGGAGGCCTTATCAGTTTACATCATCGACGTGCGACACATTGTCGTGAACATGAGTGAATTCCGCCAGAAACTAGACTGACGAAATCAAGACTTATTCTTGGATATGATCGACAAAGCTATCTTGTAGCATGAAGAAAACACTGAAAAAATTTCTCACTTGCGTTCTTGTGACGCCTTTATCCGCAAGAAGGTCTGATTCCAGGATCGGATCCCCTTCACGATCGATATAAGCTCGTGACAAACGGAAGTCGCGGTTCCATTCATTTATCTTGGAAAGGCTCGGCGAAACGCCCGTTACGCCGTAATAGAGCTGAATGTCTCCATCGTCATAGATATATAAAAGGTATGTGCTGCCTTCATAACGAAAACTCACCGCGTTTTCATTTTCGATCTCGACAGATCCATAACCTTCAGATCGAAGTAATTCCATGCCATCGGCGACCGAATTAAAACGCATCATGTCCTGCGCGCTTGCCGATACCGGAGTGAACATCACGGCCAAGGCCGCGAGTATAGATAATAGAAAAGCACGCATATTAAAGCCCTCGGTTTGTTTCAATTACAATGACGGTTAACGGTATTGGGTCAAGACCAAATAAGTGAACAGTATTGATAAAAAGAGGTTGTTTAGAGGGACAGTCGCGTCTGAAAATCATCAGCCACGACACCTGCCGTCGCTTTCGCAGCCCCGACCACACCGGGCACACCTGCGCCCGGATGCGTTCCCGCTCCGACAATATACATATTTGACAGCACATCGTCGCGATTATGCGGGCGGAACCAGGCGCTCTGTGTCAAAATCGGCTCCACGGAGAAAGCACTCCCCAGATGCGTGTTCATCTCGTCGCGAAAACCATAAGGAGTCAGCGTCGTCTGACAGACCAAGTGTTTGCGAAGGTCCGGGATGGCATGTTCTTCCAGGTAATCCAGGATTTTATTGGCATAGGCTGGGCCAATCTGATTCCAGTTTACATCGGCATGACCAAGGTGCGGGACTGGACTTAGCACATAGTAAGATGACTTCCCTTTTGGTGCCATGGACGGGTCCGTAACAGTCGGGCTGTGCAGATAGAGTGAGAAATCTTCGGGCAGCTTACGGCCTTTCCCAAAAATTTCGGCAATCAAGCCCTCATAACGCTTCCCGAGCAAGATCGTATGGTGCTCAAGACCTTCCGGGCTGGGACAATCCAAACCGAAATATAACACGAATAGCGACATGGAATGGCGCTTCTTCGTCAGGGACTTTCCGTATTTCTGGCCCCGCGAATGACCGCGCAAGAGCTGCTTATAGGTATGAACCACATCAGCATTTGAGGCGATCAAATCAGCCTCCAGCTTCCACCCATCCGCGGCTTCAATGGCTGTTACCCGATCCCCTTGCGTGTGAATATCCGTGATTTCCGTCGAGAGCCGCAATGTCCCGCCCAGATCATTATAGAGTTTGACCATACCTTGGATGAGCGCACCCGTACCGCCTTTGGCAAACCAAACCCCGCCTTTGCGTTCCAGGGCATGGATCAGTGCGTAGATCGAACTGGTCTTAAACGGATTACCTCCCACCAGAAGCGATTGGAAAGACAAGAGCTGACGCACTTTTTCGTGCTTCACGAATTTGCTGACCATGCCGTAGACGCTTTTATCCGCGCGCAAGCGAATGAGCTGCGGCGCGGCGGCGAACATTTGGCTCATTTTCAGAAAAGCTGTCGTTCCCAACTTTTCATACCCTTCCCGGTAAAGGTCCTGACTATAGGCGAGGAATTTACGGTATCCGTCTACATCGGCTGGGTTGTAGCGCGCGATCTCGGCCTCGAGCGTGTCTTGATCCGCTGTGTAATTCAAGATTTCGCCATCATCCCAGCGCAGCTGATAAAAGGGATCGACAGGCAGCAGCTCGACATAATCTTCCATTTTGCGGCCAGATAATTCCCATAGTTCACGCAGGCAGTTCGGATCCGTAATCACGGTTGGACCGCCATCAAACTTAAACCCATCCAGCTCATAGACATAGGCGCGACCCCCGGGCTTGTCGCGATTATCGACAAGGGTCGTTTGGAAGCCCAAGCTTTGCAGGCGAATTGCCAAGGCCAAGCCCCCAAAGCCTGCACCAATGATGGCGGCAGAGGGCTTTGTGGACGCTTTATCCACGTGGATCGCTGGGCTGGCTTCCAATGTTGTGCTCATGATGATTCCTTCTGGGCTCTTTCGCGACGCATGAAGCGGCGTTCAGACAGGTTTGCAAGTGCTTTGCTTACGGGCACGGGGGGCTTACCGATTAGAATTCTCGCCTTGTCATACCAGCGCAGGCCATTGCGGTAAAAGCGACGGATTAGCCTGTCATTCAAGCCGTAAAAGCGTTGCAAAACAATGTAGCGTCGTTCTGGCATCGCGGCACGAAAGAACATGCGGTTTAGAAGGCGCGCATAGCGTTCACGTCGTATGTGGCTTTTGCGAAAGTCTGCAACAGCCTGAGGCGCAGCGGCAGGCCCGTGATCTCGGATTGCCTTCGCGACTATATCCGCCACTTCGACGGCATGCGGCACTGTAAATCCAGTTGCCGCCACGGCGAAACCGCCCCCTAAGCCGATCTTCGCGCTATCATCTGCGCGGTCTGTTGCCATCATCATTGGCAGCACACCTTTTTCGCGGCGCACAATACGATGGTCTGCCCAGCCCTTTTCTTGAATGTAATCATCAACCCGGGCCGCAATTTCGTTTTCTGAAAGCGTAGGGCTATCGCTGAAATATGTGTCTTCAACGAGCAACTCTGTCTCGCTGAAAGGAAGCAAGTAGATGAAGCGGTAACCGTCAATTTGCTGAACGGTTGCGTCCATGATCACGGGATGATCGACGCCGTGCGGCTTTGCCGTTTTGATCACGTGACCAACAAATTTCTGCCAGCCGGGATATTCGTCTTCGCGCAGCTGATACCCTGTCGCATCAAGTGTCGGTATGCCGTCATCAATGTCTGACACATCGACCCGCGTGTTCAACCGAAGGATCAACCGACCCGTTTCAATAAAAGGCTTTACACAGTCGCGAAGCGTATCAGAGTTCCCCGTCCGGTATCCTATCTCCAACGTCCGCTCACGCTTGGGAAAGCGAACATCATATCGGTCCCATTTATGGGCCACAAAAGGGGCGAACCAATCACGAAGGTCTGGCGTTATATCGGTTTCATTGAACGACCATGTGTGATCGCCGCCGATCTGATCAGACGCTTCTATGATTTCGACGATCAAATCGTCATTCACGCTCAGAGCTCGCCAGGCGGTCACAAGCCCGGACAAACCTGCGCCTAAAATGCGTAAATCAGGCGCGATCTTTACTCTATTAGGTGAAGTTGCTTGCGAGGGCATGGGTTCTGCGCATAGCGTGAGCAAAACCATTTGCCCACAGGTGAGATGATGTCGTTTCGTAAGTTCTTGCTAGCATCCGCAGCTTTACTGTTCAGCGCGACCCCTACGGTTGCTGATAATCATGGAGAGGATCCGGAAACCACCGTTATTCACGCCGGACGAATGATCGACACAAAGGCGGGGACGGTTCGGAATGATCGCTTTATCGTCATTCAAAACGGTAAAATCACAGATGTCCTGTCAGCCCGTCAGGCCGAACGGCTGGATGAACCGGATCATTTTATCGACTTATCAGACATGACAGTCTTGCCGGGTCTGGCGGATGCGCATGTTCACCTTATCGGACGGGCTGCCAGCTATGGCTATGGCTCGCTCGCGGAAAGCACACCCCGCGCCGCGATCATTGGTGTCGCGAATGCCAAAGTGACCCTAGAAGCCGGCTTTACAACAGTCCGAAATGTTGGCGCCCCCGGTTTTGCTGATGTGGCCTTACGGGATGCGATCGCAGATGGCGACGTTCCCGGCCCCCGCGTTATTCCCGCGGGTCGCTCTATCGGCATAACAGGCGGACATTGTGACAGCAATCTTCTGCCTTATAAATACGGTGCGAAAAGCGGCGGCGTTGCCGACGGACCTTGGGCCGTGCGCGCAAAAGTCCGGGAAAACAAAAAATACGGCGCAGAAGTTATCAAGTTCTGCGGCACGGGCGGTGTCCTATCCAAAGGCACGACTATTGGCGCACAACAATTCACCCTAGAAGAAATGAGCGCAATTGTGGACGAAGCCCACGCGCTTGGCATGAAAGCAACCGTTCATGCGCACGGAACACGCGGCATTAAAACGGCTATCCAAGCCGGTGTGGATTCCATTGAACATGCCTCCCTCATCGATGAGGAAGGCATTAGAATGGCGGTAGAAAACGACGTCATGCTCTCCATGGACATCTACGTCTCTGACTTCATCTTAGAAGAAGGTGAAGCCGCGGGTGTCTTGCCAGAAAGCCTAGCGAAAGAACGCCAAGTCGGACGTAAGCAGCGCGAGAACTTCCAAAGGGCTGTCGAGGCCGGGGCAACGATTGCATTTGGATCTGATGCAGGCGTCTACCGTCACGGCCTAAACGGACGTCAATTCGCCTATATGGTGAATTGGGGTTTATCCCCGATGGAGGCGATCCAAGCGAGCACCATCAATAATGCGGAGCTTTTCGACCTAGAGGGACAGATCGGTGTTATCGCCGCTGGCGCACATGCCGATATCATCGCTGTAAACGGTGACCCCCTGAAGGACATTCGAGAGTTAGAAACCGTTGATTTCGTGATGAAAGGCGGTGACGTTTTCGTCTCAGCATTGGATGAATAAAGTGCATGGTAGGCCAGAAGCTGTTTACCCCGCTTCGGACAATGTGATTCTTTGCACTAAGGATGCTCACGTTAGAATGCACGCCACAGGTTAGTTTTGTAAATTCGCAACCACTTTTCTATCGTATTAGCTGTTAACAGCAGAAATACAACCTTATCAGCACTGGATCATATAGGATTTCGAGTGAATTATCACAGTTAATCACTGCACGTTCACACCTTAACCTGTCATATCGACTGAGTTTGCTCCGGCAAGCAGGCGAGCGGTAAGGTTGCCCCACATCGGCCAAGCCGCTCGCCACCTTAAATGACAGCGCTGTCTAAGCGGATCATAGACATATAGAGAATAAAGCCTCTTGCGGATCGACGTCTTTAACTAGATTTTTCGTCCTGATAGGCGATGACGGGTTGATAGTTTTCATCGTGTTTTGCCAGCACTTCGGAAGCCAAAAACTCTCTCTCACCCACCATACGTCCGGACACGACAACCCCTTCACCTTCTTGGAATAGATTCGGCAAAGCCCCGCTATATTGTACGCGGATTGGCTCTCCCATTGGGCGTTCAAAATCCGTCACGTCAAACCGCGTGACCACCCCTTGCGTTTCGATGGAGCCCACAACCACAAGGCCACCAATTTTAAACGTTTCTGAGCCGGGCGCAAAATCTGCGGCCACAACATCCGCTGGATTGTAGAAGAATTGCGTGTTTTCATTGAGCGCGGACAAAATTAACGCCATGCCAGCAGCCAATAAAAGGCCACCGCCAACAATCAATCCTAGGCGACGATTCCGATGAGGGGGCACAATACGTGTCATGGGCGCTAGATAATCTGTCTTTCGTGCCGCTGCAATGTGATGACACCGTGGAATTGACGCGGCATAGACGCCCAGTGATCTACCCAAGAGCCAGTTTAGACTTAGAAGCGGTTTCGCTTTCTCGGGGAAATCAGCCCCTTTTGGATGGTTTGACACTGTCTTTGGGGCCAAGTGCGGTCTTATGGCTAACCGGGCCGAATGGTTCCGGGAAAACGTCGCTTCTGCTCGCCTGCGCTGGCTTGATTCCTCTCGATCAAGGATCCATCCGCTGGAATGCGGACCAACAGCCACAAGGACATGTGAGCTATATGGCTTTTTCAGGTCCCGAGCGTGATGGGCTTACACTTCGGGAAGAGCTCAGTTTCTGGCAGGCTATACTCAGCGACAAGACACCCACCGCCAAACGTTTGGACGCTGTTGGTCTTGCTGAATTTTCAAACGCCCCAGTCAGCGGTTTATCGACGGGTCAAAGACGGCGACTTGCTCTGGCGCGTCTCACACTTCTCGATACGCCCATTTGGCTGCTCGATGAACCGCTTTCAGGCCTCGACAAAGACGGACAAACGCATGTTGTGAACGCCGTTACCGAGCATAGTGAAAAAGGCGGAATTACACTTATCGCGTCGCATCACCCCCTTCCCTTGCCGAACATTACAGCTAAGCAGCTGGTTTTTGAGGCCGCAGCATGATCCGCGCGCTTATCTTGCGTGAACTTCGCCTAGCCTTGCGCCAAGCGGGCGGGACGAGCCTGTCCTTAGCCTTTATGGCGCTTTTCGTGCTGCTCTGCGGGTTAGCCCTTGGAGGCGATAGCATCGGCACTAGCGCAGACAATGGTCCGCTTGGCATAGGTTTACTTTGGCTGGCAGTCACCTTGTCGATATTGCTGGGCCTCGACAGTCTCTATCAAACCGATCAACGCCAAGGCGTCCTGGCTCAACTTTATCTAGCGGGTGTCAGCAGTGTTGCCCTTGCCGCAGCGAAGATGTTGGTTTTCGCTCTGATCTATATTCTACCCCTCATTGCTATCGTGCCGCTTCTTGCGCCCCTCATGGGTTTGAACACAGACCAGATGAGCGGCGTGGTTATCTCTTTGCTCTTTGGTATGCCGGGCTTGACGGCTTACGCCTCTTTCACGGCGGCGCTTCTTGCGGCACAGCGGGGCAATGGCCTTCTTGGCGTTTTACTGACAGCCCCCTTGCTTGTTCCTTTGTTGATTTTCGGGGTCGACGCGGCACAAGCGTGGCCGGTGTCTGGCTTTGCTGCGGTGCAATTTCGCATCTTAGCTGGTTTGAGCCTGATCGGGATTGCGGTAGGCGGGTTAGGAACTGTCGCGGCAATCGCCGCTAATCGAGGACCGGGATAAAACGCATGATTACCCGTTTTGCTAACCCTCAGCGCTTCGTCGCTCTTGCTAACTGGCTCTCTCCAATGCTTGGACTGGGAGCGCTCTTCTGCCTCACCCTGGGCCTCTGGCAGGCCTTGATTGCGTCACCTGGCGACGTCGAACACGGACAGACGATCCGTATCCTTTACGTCCACGTCCCCGCTGCTTGGGCCGCTATGGGCGCTTATACCGGCATAGCGATCGCGAGCCTGATCAGCTTTGTCTGGCGTCACCCGCTCGCAGACCTGGCCGCACGCGGTCTCGCCATTCCCGGAACGGCCTTTACCGCCTTAGCGTTGGCAACAGGGGCGCTTTGGGGCAAACCTGACTGGGGCACATATTGGCAATGGGATGGGCGTATGACGAGTGTCTTGATCCTGCTGTTCATCTATATTGGCTATCTGGCAGTTTGGCGTGTCGTAAGTGACCGCCGTCGGGCCTCTCGCCTTGCGGCCATTTTGGCCATGGTGGGTTGGATCAACATTCCGATCATAAAATTCTCTGTTGATTGGTGGAATAGCCTTCATCAGCCCGCAACGCTTAGCTCTTTTGGAGCCCCGGGTATCGCGACAGAGTTCCTGATCCCTTGGATGCTCATGGCGTTTGGCTACTTGTTCCTGCTCGGCTGGCTCACCATCCGAAACATGCTTGCAGAAATCGCCGTTCAACGCGCCCGCCGCAGTCCGAAAGCGACGACCACGACGCGCATGGAGGCGATGGGCTAATGGATATGGGTCCCTTCGCTGTCTTTATCTGGGCGAGCTATGGCATATCCGCCATTGTCTTAGGAGCGCTGATTATTCGCGCTTTTCGCCAACCCAAGCCATGAGCGAACTTGACGCCCACGGCCTGCCGCGCGAGCCTTGGGCACGTCTGCGAGCCTTGATGGAACGCTTGCGGCGGGATTGCCCTTGGGACCAAGTACAAACCCACGCAACAATCGCCCCTTACACGATTGAAGAAGCCTATGAGGTCAAGGAAGCCATCGATAATGGCGACATGTCGGAGTTGAAAGACGAGCTTGGCGACTTGCTCTTCCAAGTTCTTTTCCAAAGTCAGATTGCATCCGAAACCGCCCATTTCGATCTCGATGATGTCGCTGAAGGCTTGGTGGAAAAAATGGTGCGGCGTCACCCTCATGTTTTTGGCAATGCTGAAAAGCCGGACTGGGATGGTATCAAGGCGGCGGAGCGGTCCGGCCACGCCAAAACCCGCACACTGGATGGGGTCGCCCTGGCTTTGCCCGCCTTGATGCGCGCGCAAAAACTCCAAAAACGTGCCGCTAAAGTCGGCTTTGATTGGCCCGATACACAGGGCGCTTTTGCGAAAATCGTCGAAGAAGCCGAGGAGCTTCAAGACGCGCCGAGCGACAAACAACATGAAGAGGCTGGTGATCTGCTTTTTGCAGTCGTGAACCTCGTCCGAAAAATGGGTCTTGATGCCGAAGCCGCGCTTCGTGACGCGAATATCAAATTCACGAAACGGTTTACTATTGCCGAAGATAAAGCCGGTGGGAGTTTTGAGGGGTTAGATCTCGCAACGATGGATAGGCATTGGGATGCCGCCAAACGCGACGGATATTGAGAGTTACTGCACTAATTCCGCATGACGCGCGCGAAATTTTCCTGCATCGGACTCTGACAGACGCACTGTCATTTCGACATGTCCTGTATCCGCCGTTTCTTCTGCAAGAACCTGCCCGTTTTGATGGAGCCATGCATGAGCGGAAAAAGCCTGCGGTGTAATCCGTACATCCAGTACTTCATCCCCCCGTGTCAGGGCGTCTTCAATGCCAGCGAGTAGCGCCTCCATCCCCTCACCGGACAGGCAGCTTACCATGAACGCATCTGTCAGCGCCGCATCTGTTCGCGCACGGTCCGCCAAAGCCGCCCGATCATCCCGTTGCGTGGCCGATAAGAGATCCGCCTTATTCCAGACTTCGATTATCGCCTGACCTGCCGCTTCACCCGCGCCAATTTGTTCGAGAACATCCAGAACTTCCTCCCGCCGGCGGGCTGATAAGGGGTCAGCAACGTCGCGCACATGCAATAAGACGTCCGCTTCCAAGGTTTCTTCTAAAGTCGCGCGAAACGCCGTAATCAACTGTGTCGGCAGATCAGAGATAAAGCCCACCGTGTCTGATAAAACCGCATTCCGACCACTCGGCAGAGGCAGGACACGATGGGTTGTATCCAAGGTCGCAAACAGCATATCTTTTGCCAAAACACCGCCCGTTGTCAGGCGATTGAATAGCGTGCTTTTCCCGGCATTGGTGTAGCCGACGAAGGCGACGATCTTATCCTGGCTACGTTTGCGCTTGGCGCGCTGCAGATCGCGCGTGCGTCGAACTTGGTCCAGCTGATTTTTCAATCGGTCGATTTTCTCATTGAGTTGCCGGCGGTCACTTTCGATCTGGGTTTCTCCAGGCCCAGCCAAGAAGCCCTGTCCGCCGCGCTGTCTTTCCAAGTGCGTCCACGTTCGTACAAGTCGAGAACGTTCATAGGCAAGCCGGGCTAGCTCGACCTGTAGTCGGCCTTCTTTCGTTGCCGCGCGTAATCCAAAAATTTCAAGGATCAAGCCCGTCCGGTCAATCACTTTGACCTTGAGTTGCTTTTCCAGATTGCGTTGCTGGATCGGCGACAGTTCGCCATTGACGATCAAAACGGACAGCGAAAGCCCCGCAATCGCCTCCGCCATATCTTCTATCTGGCCGGAGCCGAAATAGTTCGAGACTTTAAGTTCGCGAATTGGAACGATCCGGGCATCGATAGGCGCGACCCCTAAGGCCTCGGCGAGACCTACCGCTTCTTCAAGATCGTAATCGGCATCACCAGATCTGGCATTGTTGAAACGCGGATGGACCACCATCGCACGTTCAATCTTGACCTCATGCTCATGCATAGGCGCGAATGTCCTTATGCGTCGTCTTCGTCATCCGTTGGGTCGTGAAGTTGAACTGGGCCGGCTGGCATGATGGTGCTAATGGCATGTTTGTAGACGAGTTGCGCGCTACCATCCCGGCGCAGAAGCAAACAAAAATTATCAAACCAGCTAACAACACCTTGTAGCTTTACACCATTGACCAAGAAAATGGTCAGCGGCGTTTTGGATTTTCTGACAGAATTTAAGAATGTGTCTTGAAGGTTTTGTTTGCGGTCGGCCATGACGATCCCGTTCTTTTTCTTGGCGGCAGAGCCGCGGTCCACTCATGCACTCCATACGACAGCTTTCACTAATCGCAACGCGATTCGGTCAAACAGACTGCGAAAGTTTCACTGACGCCAAGTTGAAGGCAGTAAAAGTGACAAAGCGATAAGAACTTCGACACGTCCGATCAGCATTAAAAGTGTCGCAATCACCATCTGCAGGCTTGTGTAATCGGCATAGCGCAAGCCCGAACCGGGCAAAGTCAGCTCTAGTAGAGGTCCCATATTGGCCAGGCTCGCGGCTGAACTGGCCAAACTGTCTTCCAACGTCAGACCGGACGCGGCAAGAGCCAGCGCGCCCCCTGCAAAGCAAATGACATAGCCGAAGAAATACATCCAGACAGATAAAAACGAATCATCATCTACAGGTGATCGTTTGAACTGTATCGGAACCAGACGTGAAGGATGCGACAAACGCGCTAAATCCGTGCCCAAATGTCGAAACAACAAAATCAAACGGATGATTTTAATGCCGCCCGCCGTAGACAAAGCTGATCCGCCGATAAGCGCGACGGTGATTAAGATCGGCGCGGGGACCATGTCTAAGCTCACGACATCATAACGAAAAGCGGCCGTAGAGATAAAGAAGATCGAATCTACAATGGCTGAACCCAGATTGTAGAGACTGGCAAAGACTACCGTCACAATGACCATAAGCAGGATCAAAACGAACAGACCGCGATGTTCAACATGCGTAAAAACGCGCATCGCAACACGAACATGTCTTGTGCGGATCACATCCCAAAACACAGAGATATTCATCGCGCCCATGAGGCAAAGGATAGAGAGAACGATCGCGGAGAAAGGCGAGAGGTAGTTGGTCAGAGGCCCCGATTGCGGCGCGAGCCCGCCGGTTCCCACACCTGACAAAGCCAGGCAAATCGCATCAAAAGCGCCTGTGCCGCCTGCCACCATTAGCATGAAGGCCAGCAAGGCGAAGAACAGATAAATTGCGCCAATTAAGCGACCAATCCCAATTATGCGCGGAAACAGCTCGCCCGTTCTGAACGTGAAAAGGCCTGAACGGTGAATGCCGGTTCCACTTAGATTTAGGGCCGCCAAGATAACCACAGCGAAGGTCGCCGTGCTCGCACCTCCAAAATACTGTAGCAATGAACGCCAGAACAATAACGTGCGTGACAACTCTTCTGGCACCAGACGACTCGCCCCCGTTGTGGTAATCGCCGAAACACCTTCAAACATTGCGGCAATGGGATTTGGCACAGCGCCGAGCGCGTAAAACGGCACAGAGCACACAATAGGAACGATCACCCAGAAGAGCATGAGGAATAGGATGGCTTCGGCCGCGCTTTCCTTTGTCGAGGCACGAAAAGACCCTGTTATCATCAGCGCCCCGGTCAAAGCGGTAACGACTGCCACGACGGATAAAAGCGTCGCATCTCGCGCTTCGAAATTAATGTATCCCATGATGGCCGTAACGGCCATCAACCCTGCGCAAGATAATAGGCTATAGCCCAACCATAGCAGAATGCGGACGATGCCCATGCAGAGTTAGTAGAGCTCGACGCCAACGCGGAAGAGCTGCTCTATCTCACGCAAGGCATCATTCTCCGCCAGCAAGATCACGCGGTCCCCAGACGCAATGCGAAGCGTCGGTTCGGGCATCATGATCGCTCCATCCCGAACGACCGCTCCAATGGCGACACCGTCATTGATCCGTGCTTCGCGTAAGGTTTTACCGGCAAATGTCGACGTTTCTAATACTTCGCCCTCAAGCACTTCTGCCTGACCTTGGGACAAAGTGTAGACATCGAGGATTCGACCACGACGGACATGGCGTAGAATAGACGACACGGTTGAGGCGCGCGGATCAATCACCATGTCCAAGCCGATCTCTTCCTGCAGGTCTTGCATGGAGAGCTCGTTTAACAATGCGATAGCACTTTTCGCCCCAAGCTTCTTTGCCAAAATCGATGACAGAACATTCGTCTTGTCATCATTGGTCAAGGCCAAAACGACGTCGGCTTGGTTCATGCCTGCTTCGTCCTGCACCGACGCATTCATCGCATCGCCATGCAAAATCACGGTACGACTTAGCGCCGTGGCGGCCAATTCTGCTGTCGTTTTATCGGCTTCAATAACGCGAACCCGTAACCCTGACTGGCCTTCTAACTGCTCCGCTACGTAACGGCCGATTGAACCCGCCCCCAAGATCACAACATGGTGCGCCCGCCGGTCCAAAGTGCCGACAACTTCGAGCAAGCGCGTTGCGTGTTCGGCTTTTGTAATAAAATAGGCGTCATCACCTACATTTAACGGATCATCAGGATTGGGCGCAAAAATCTGTCCATCGCGACGAATCCCGACGATGGCGGCGTGAAGCCCTGTAAAGAGATCCGGAATTTGGCGAATTGGCGTGTCGATGATGGGGCAATCGGAGCCAATTTTGACCCCTAGCATTTGCACACGACCATCGGCAAACGGAACGACATTAAACGCGCCCGGCGTAGACAGGCGCCTGATGATCGCTTTACCGATCTCAATCTCTGGTGAGATGATAATATCGATCGGCATATTGGTCCGCGAATAGAGATCGTTATATTGCGCCGCCAAATAAGACTGAGCGCGAACCCGAGCGACCTTGGTCGGCACATCAAACAAAGAATGTGCGATCTGACAGGCGACCATGTTGACCTCATCCGTCGAGGTCACAGCGATGATCATATCGGTATTTTCGACACCCGCTTGGACAAGAATGTCTGGATGAGAGCCGTGACCGACGACGCCGCGAACATCCAAGTCCGTCGTGATCGTACGGATAAGCTCCGCCGACGTATCCACAACGGTCACGGTATTGCCTTCAAAAGCCAAACGTGATGCCAGACCGTATCCGACACGTCCTGCACCGCAGATGATCACTCGCATGGGCGGGCCTTTAAGCCTGTTGGGGGCGTTCGGGGTTTATCTACCCGGCAGCCGAACTATTATTGCTTGTCGACAAGCCTAGCGACTTCAGTTTGCGATGCAAGGCGGAACGCTCCATCCCAACGAAGGCGGCTGTGCGCGAAATATTGCCGCCGAATCGATCGATTTGCGCTTGTAGATATTCCCGCTCGAAATGCTCCCGCGCATCACGCAAGGGTAGCGCAATCATCCGCTCTTTGTCATCGGGCGCGGCCTCACCCCGAACAACGGAAACCTCTGGCGGTAATGTGGACAAGGTAATTGGCTGGCCTGCATCGCCTGTCGCGAGGATCATCAATCGCTCGACATTATTGCGTAGCTGCCTGACATTGCCCGGCCAGTCATGGGCCTGCAGTGCCGCCATGGCATCAGGTCCGATCTTTCGCGGTGGCAAGCCGGTGGACGCCGCCAAGCGTTCAATAAAATGTTCAACAAGAAGCGGAATATCATCGCGTCGATCCGCTAAAGACGGGGCCTCTAAAGGCATAACATTCAATCGGTGAAACAGGTCTTCCCGAAAGTGGCCCATTCTGACTTGTTCCATCAGATCGCGAGAACTGGACGTAATAACGCGCACGTCAACTTGCACATCGTCTTGCCCGCCTAAACGCTGAAAGCGCTGTTCGACTAAGAGCCGCAACAGTTTTCCTTGCGTTTCTTGGGGCATATCCGCCACTTCATCCAGGTAGAGGGTGCCATTATGGGCGCGTTCCAACAGCCCTGACTTTGACACACTCCCTGCAGTCTCGACGCCAAATAGCGTCTCTTCCACCCGTTCTGGAACCATAGACGCCGCATTGATCGCCTTGAACGGCCCCTCAGCCCGCGCACTAGCGCGATGGATCAAGCGCGCGATCAATTCTTTCCCAGTTCCAGACGCCCCACTAATCAGCACACGGCTATTGGTTCCAGCGACTCGGATAATCTTCTGGCGCAGCTGCACAATTTGCGCGCTTTCACCGACTAAAGTCTCATCATCCGCAGACCGCCCACGAAGCTCTTTGTTTTCTTGACGCAAAGCCGCGACTTCCAAGGCCCGATTGGCCGTCAGGATCAATTTGTCAGCTTTAAACGGTTTAACGATGTAATCGTACGCGCCTTTACGAATGGCAGAGACCGCGGTTTCGACAGTACCGTGCCCACTAATGACGATGATCGGCAAATCAGGTGAGACAGATTTCAGCGTATCTAGGACTTCGATACCATCCATCGAACTGCCCTTCAGCCAGACATCCAATATGACAAGGTTGGGCTGTCGCGCGCGAACGGCGGCGATAGCTTCATCGGACGTCCCAGCCTCCCTCGTCTCATAGCCCTCATCCTGCAAAATACCGGAAATCAAAGCACGGATATCGCTTTCATCTTCAACGATCAGGATGTCTCTTGTGGCGCGAGCTGTCATTATTCAGCGGCCTCCTGTTGGGGTTTTGTATCAGTAAAGTGCGGCGCATCGTCCGCAGTAATAACGGGCAAGGAAATCACGACCTGAGCGCCCTGTCGGCCATCATCGCGTAAGGACAATGTAAGCGTGCCCCCATGGTCCTCAACAATGCGTTTTACGATTGGGAGGCCCAGCCCCGTGCCGCCCTCTCTGGTCGTGACATAGGGTTCCAGCAAACGATCAATGTCTGCGCTTGGAAAACCCGGACCATTATCGCAAATCACGATATCGACCCGATCGACGCGCTGACGCAGCAAAGTTTCAACCAGTCCTGAGAAACTGTCCGGTCCTGTATCAGCCGCGCGAAGAACAGCTTCGGCAGAGTTTTTGTAAATATTGCTGAGCGCTTGCATCAATAGCCTGTCGTCGGCTGTGACTGATAGCGCTTTTGGCCACGTATTCCGGCGCGCAAATTGAATTTCCGGAAAGGCAACCCCTTGCTCAAACAAGACATCCGAGAGAATTTCGGTCAACTCCACATCTGTCATTTCCGGTTGGGGCATACGCGCAAAAGCGGAAAATTCGTCGACCATTCGCTCCAAGCTTTCGACCTGGCGAATGATTGTTTGCGTACAATTATCGAAAACGTCCCGATCTTCCGTCAGAATCTTTCCATATTTTCGCGAAAGGCGTTCAGCAGAGAGTTGAATTGGTGTCAGGGGGTTCTTGATTTCATGCGCAATGCGCCGGGCGACTTCCCGCCAAGCACCGTGGCGCTGCGCAGCGACGAGCCGCGTCATATCATCAAACGTCACCACCCACCCTGTATCGCGGCGCGCCCCGCGATAGGCCGCAACACGAAGATCAATATTCATCGACCGCTCGTCACGTTCATACGTAATCTGATCTTCCGCCGTATTGCTGACCGACTCCCGCGCCCGCGCATAGGCCGGGCCAAATTCAGGCAGGAGATCCGTGATCGGACGGTCCAAAGCGGCCTCCGCGCTCAAACCCAATAGGCGTTCAGCGGACGCATTCATTAAGGTGATGCGCCCCTTCTCTGTCAGCCCGATGACGCCGGCCCTAACCCCTGACAGCACAGCCTCGCTAAACTGTCGGCGCTGCTCGGACACATCGTGCTCACGCACCAATTCATCCCGTTGACTATTCAGCTGTTGCGTCATGCGATTAAACGCAGACCCTAGATCACTAATCTCGCCCCATTGGCCACTGACAGAGACGCGCGCGCCCATATCTCCGCCTCGCACCCGTTCCGCAGCATCAATCAAAGACGAAAGCGGTTCGATAATCCGGTTCGCGAGGACCAGCCCCAACCACATAGCGGCCATCACTAAGAGGAGCGCCGTTTCAACGAATGTGAGGGCAAAAACCGTATTGAGACGAACTTGGCTAGCTGTAAACCGGTCAATCCGGTCCTTCGCCTCATCAATCCCTTGAATGTTAGACAAGACCTCAGACGACGAGCGCAGTCGTCGACCCACATACAAAATCACATTACTGTCGGGTTCCAGACGACGCAGTGCGATCAAATAATTGGTTTCATCGTTCTGGAGAAACTGTGCAAATTGTGCGTCGACAGTGGATAGGACATCCGGGCGCGGAACTTCAAACGCCGGCGCAAGAGGGCTGACCGCCTGAGCCAGAACTTGGCCATCATCGCGGAGTATAATCACAGCATCAATATCACGAACCCGGGCAATAATTTGCAGCTCAGCCGTCAAAGTTATGCGGTCGGTTAATCCACTCTCACGCCCGACCAAATTATCTCTTACAACATCAGAATCAGAGGCAAGATCAGAAATCGCTTGATCCCGATAGTCTGTTAAAACCCGCTGGGCCGCATCCATATTTTCGCGAACATCGGACCCAAACAGGGCTGACACATTCTGGCTAATGAGTGAGGCCGAGAATGCCCCAATGATAATCGCCGGCAGCAAGGCTGCGAGACTAAAAATAATAACAAAGCGCCGGTGCAAAAGCGGGGCGGAGCCGGCCCGGCTTGGCGCGAAGAGATTGATGTAAACCCGATAGCCCAAGAAGACCGCCAACATCGCAATTAGCAAGAAATTGGCGCGAAGGATGTTGAACGCCAGCTCTACCCGGGCAGGATTATCCGAAAAGCTCAGCAAGGCGCCCATCACGGTGAGGGCCAGGGCCGAGATAAAGAACACGCCAAAGGCTGCTGAACGCGCAATATTCGGTAAGCGGCGGGGGCCACTCACACTCGGGACGCGGGTCTGCAGCGTTCGACGAATAGAGGGGGCGTTAGCCAATCCGCACTCCTGCAGCTCTCAAAAGCGCCCATGAAGTGGGCTAGACTGTTGCACAGCTACCAGACTGTGGCGAATTAGCAACAGTTTAGCTGATATCGAGTGATTTCAGCCGCGTTCGTAATGTATTGCGGTGTATGCCGAGACGATCGGCGGCTTTCGCTCGGTTTCCGCCCGTCAGACGTAAGGCCTCAGTGATCAAAGGGCGCTCAACCCAACTCATCGCGATTTGGTAATGTGACCCGCCTTCAACAGCGGATTCACCGTCCAATAAAGCCCGAGCCGCGAGTTCCAATTGCTTGTCGAGACTGGACACCCCGCCTTTATCAGAGGCATCTGAGCGGATATCTTTGCTAAATTCCTGCAGCACCATGTCGCCGGTAATCACGTCATCTGAATAAAGCACAGCAAGGCGCCGAACGATGTTTTCCAGCTCTCGTACATTCCCCGTCCAGTTGTGACGATGGAGGATTTCCAAGGCTTCGCTTGAAAAACGGCGCGGTTGATTTGGACTGGCTTGCGATAAGAACGTTTCCGCCAGTTCAATACTATCGCGATCCCGATCCGCCAAAGGTGGCACACGTATCTCTGCGACATTGATCCGAAATAAAAGATCGTCACGAAAACGCCCATCTTCGGCCATTTGCCTTAGGTCTTTACGGGTGGCGCAAATAACGCGCGGCCGATCTCGCGGTGGGATCATCTCGCTCTCGGTTAGAAAGGCCAGTAACCGCTCTTGCTGCTCGGCTGAGAGCTCCGCGACTTCATCGATGTAAAGGTCACCACCATTCACCTTTTGCAAGGTCAGTGACGTGTTAGCGAAGTCTGTCGTCCGCAAAAACGGACGGTCCGCGCGCGGGCCACCATCGTGCAATAAACGGGCGACCAAATCTTTACCTGTTCCGACTGCCCCTTGGATCAGTACAGGCAGGTTTGCCGCAGCAAATCGCGAAACCGCGCGGAAAACCGGCTGCATGGCCGCCGATCGACCAATCATAGGTAGGCCCTTGCGAGACGCGGGCGACTTTGCCCGTCTTTGGCCGACACTTTGGCCTGCCCTTGCCACAGCTGACGCGATTTCGTCTAAATCAAAGGGCTTGGGTACATATTCGAAAACGCGGTGCTGCCCAGACTTAAGCGCGGTGTTCACCGTATTATTGGCACTGATAACGATCACGGGCAGTTTTGGGCGCATTTCTGTTAAGCTTGGCAAATGCTCAAAGACCTCGCGGCCATCCATCATAACATCCGTAATGACGATATCGCCATGCCCCGCTTCCGCCCATTTCAGCAAGGTATGCGGATTATCCGTCGCGCGAACGCTATGCCCCGCCCGGCTAAGCGCTTTGGATAAAACAAGGCGGATGCTGTCATCATCATCCGCGAGTAAAACGTCATACTTCATGGTGCACCTCATTCGGAGCGGGGAGGAGAAGAGAAAAAGTTGTCTTGCCCGGGCGGGAATGCACCTCGACCAGGCCATTATGGGCTTGGGCGACCTTTGAGACGAGGGCGAGACCCAGACCCTGCCCCGTGGGTTTCGTCGTCACAAAGGGCTGAAAGATCTGATCCTGTAAGTCCGACGGGATGCCCGGACCATTATCTGTGACGCGAATCTCAATCGGGAGCGTGCGTTTTTGATCGCCGTTATTATCCCGTCCGCGCACGCCCGCCCGGTATTTTGTGGTCAATGTAATTTCCGGCTCCGGATGATCTTTCAGCGCGTCTTGCGCGTTGCGTATCAGATTCAGCAAAGCCTGCATTAACGTGTCTGTATCACCCGCCGCGTGCGGCAAAGATGGATCATAACGCTCGGTGAAGACCAGCCGTGGTTCGGCACTTTTCACGATCTGACGAGCTTGACGAAGAAGTGTATGTACATTGACGGGTTCCCGCCCTTCTGGATCACGGTCCCCCAGCGATTCCATTCGGTCCGCCAAGCGGCGAATACGATCAATTTCGCTGCTGATAAGATCCAGTAGCGCCCGCGCATCATCCGTTTGCACATCATCCCGCAAGAGCTGCGCCGCGCCTTTAATGCCTGCGAGCGGATTTTTAAGCTCATGGGCAATCATTCGCCCCATACCAGAAACGACATGGCCGCCGACAGAGGATTGGCGCGGGCGAGGCCCTGCCAGCCAGAACGAAACGCCGAAGCCCTCTTCCAATGGATAGACGGTTATATGTGATGTGATCGTCTGGCCACGCGGCAAGTGCACTGTGCTGTCGCGCGTCGTAAGCGCGGTTCCCGTTGTCTCCGCCTTTGCCAGCTGGATTTCCAGGCCCGGCTCCGTTCGGACCAATGCGCTAAGGGGCTGACCCGTCATGCGCTTCAGGCTATCGCCCAGCCATTCTTGTGCCGATAGATTGGCGTAGACGATTTGCCCATCGATCAATCGAAACAGCGGAAAGGGCCAGTCTTCAATGAGTGAGAAATTCATGCCGCTGACCGTTCTGCACGTTGAAACAGGCCGCCGAGAACACCGCGCACTTCGGCGGGGTCCTCACTGCGTGTCAGGACGTGGCGAATAAGACTATCCACGGGCACACTGGCCGCATCCGCATAGCCGACCAAATGTTTGCGAGCCACGCGGATACCTTTACGCTCTGGGTAAAAATCCAGGATGTAGTTATAGTGATCCAAAGCGGTTTGCGATTTCGCCTCACAAGACAGGGGACTCAGCTTCGGCGTCCCGTCCACGGCCTGCATAATTTCGCACAAAGCCCAGGGACGTCCAATGAGAGAGCGACCCACCATTACGCCGTCAGCGTCACTGGCCGCCATGGCCTGCAGCGCCGTCTCCCCGTCGCGAATATCACCATTGACGAATAACGGGACCGTAATCGCCGCACCTGTGTCTCTCACCGCGGCCCAATCCGCCTGCCCGTCATAAAACTGGCAGCGTGTCCGGCCATGGACGGTTATTGCGACAGCGCCCGCCTCAACTGCGTCTGCCGCGATTTGAGGCGCATTCAGCGAAGCCTCATCCCAGCCGAGCCGCATTTTGACAGTTACGGGCACATGGACAGCGGCGGCGACAGCGGCGACAATCTCTTTGGCCAGAGTGGGCTCACGCATTAGCGCAGAACCACTCATCCCTGTCACAACCTTACGCGCGGGGCAGCCGAAGTTAATATCGATCCATTCAGCCCCCGACGCGGCGAGCGCTTTCGCCCCTTCGGCCATCCAGTAAGGATCACGCCCGACGAGCTGCACCGCCATGGGGCGGATGTCTTTACCGCCCGCCGCACGAGCAAGGTTTTCCGGATCATCTTTGACGAGTTTCTCACCCGCAATCATCTCGCTGATAACCGCACCCGGATGAAAGCGGGAAAGAATGCGACGAAACGGCAGATCGGTCACGCCAGACATGGGCGCAACCAGCACACGCGAGCGTATCGCCAGCTTGCCGATATGCAGAGGATTTGCCATCACATCCTCTTAAGCGAGTCCAAACGCTCGCACAACTTTTGGGCAGTGATTGGCACGGATTTTGACAGACATTGCACTCATATTGGTCGCCGCTGGACAAGGAACACGCGCAGGTGGTGATATTCTCAAGCAATACAGGGCATTAGCTGGAAAACCTTTGCTTTCGCACACGCTGAATAACGCAGCAAAGTGCGGCATTTTTGATAATGTGGTGCTTGTTGTTGCGGCAAATGATGACCTTGCCGCAACGCTCGCGCCTCAGGCCAAGATTATCACTGGTGGGGAGACTCGCACAGCCTCTGTGCGCGCTGGCCTCTCTGCCCTGAAAGAGACGCCACCCCGATATGTGATGATCCATGATGCCGCGCGGCCTTTTCTCGACCGGGCGCTCATCAATCCACTTATCAACGCTCTAGAGACTCATGACGGCGCGGTTCCGGCCTTACCCATTGTTGACGCCCTAAAGACTAATGACTTTTCACCCGTGGATCGCAACGCCCTTCATCGCGTGCAAACCCCGCAGGCCTTTCACTTTGATAAAATCTGGTCTGCCTTTGAGGCCCTGCCGGCAGACGCGAGCGCGCATGATGATATTGCCATTGCACGGGATGCTGGCTTGACACTCGCCTTTACCCCGGGATCAGAGCGGAACTTCAAGGTGACTTTCCCGGAAGATTTCGCCAAAGCCGAGGCCATGCTGACTGACATGATAACTGTATCCGGGACAGGCTTTGACGTTCACCGCTTAGAGACATCCGAAAAACCGCTTATCCTCTGCGGGGTTGAGGTCGAAAGCCCCCTCGCCCTTGTCGGACATTCTGATGCAGACGTAGGCCTTCACGCGATCACGGATGCTGTTTTGGGCGCCATCAGCCAAGGTGACATTGGCGATCATTTCCCACCCTCAGACCCACAATGGAAAGGGGCTAGCAGCGATCGATTTCTGGCCCACGCTGTAAAACTGGCGGGCGAAGCGGGCGGAACGCTCGTTCATATTGATCTGACACTGATTTGCGAAAGACCTAAAGTGAAGCCCTACCGCGCAGCTATGCGGAAGCAGATCGCGCAAATTACGGGCCTTAGTTTGGAGCGCATTTCTGTGAAAGCCACGACAACAGAGGGACTTGGTTTTACCGGTCGTCGTGAAGGCATTGCTGCCCAAGCCATAGCAACTCTCAGGCGCCCCCTATGACCGACCCGATCCTTGCGGATATTTTCCGCGCTTCCAAAGCGTTGCTCGATAAGGCCAAAGCCAAAGGTGTGACCATTGGCGTGGCTGAAAGCTGCACAGGCGGGCTCTTAGGCGCCGCGATCACCGCCATGCCGGGCAGTTCCGCAGTCTTTGCAGGTGGGTTTCTGACCTATTCAAATAATCTGAAGCATCGCCTCTTAGGGGTGTCGAATGAAAGCCTTGAGACTTACGGAGCGGTCAGCGAGGTCGTGGCCCGCGAAATGGCGGCGGGCGCGCGCGAACGCTTAGGCGTCGATGTTGCGATTTCCATCACGGGTGTGGCCGGTCCGGGCGGGGGTTCGCCCGACAAACCTGTCGGCACGGTCTGTTTCGGCATCGCCACACAGGACGGCGTAACGACCGAGTGCCAGCACTTTGACGCGCCGAGTCGTAACCGTGTTCGCGACTATGCTGTCATCCACGCCATGAAACGCTTATTGGAGACGGTTTAAACGTTGGGCGGCGCCTGATAAATATCGCGCGGATCTAAGCCCAGCGCGATAACGTCGTCCTTCAAATTCGTTGACTTCGACACGGTTTTAACATCGCAATGATCAAGGGCTTGTTGCACAAAAACATCCCGAATCGCGTGTTTTGCCTTGTCGAATTTCTGACGCAGCAAGGTTTCCAATGGAAACATCAGCCGGACATCAATCCGAAAGTCAACGAGGGTCGTCCCGTCTGGCAGTGTGTGAAATTGCCAACGATTGAGAAGCGCTTTCACCGGTCCGCCCCGTTCCGCTTTGGTCACGGTCACCGTGCGCGTGGCTTCGTCAATTTTAATCCGCGAGGAAAAAGACTCACGAATGTTTTTATAAGCAATCACGGCTTCAGCTTCAAACCCATCCGGCAATCGCTTTGTGATCCTGAGCGCCGACATACCCGGCACAAAGTCAGGGTAACGCTCGACATCCGTCACGAGAGCAAGCACGCAATCCGGATCGTGAGGGATCCGTTCTAAAAAACGGGTCGATGGCACTTAAGCGGTTCCTGACAGTTGCGCATCACGCGCCGCGCGAAGTTTCGCAAAGTCGCTATCGGCGTGATAAGAGCTGCGGGTCAGCGGACTAGCAGAGACCATCAGGAAGCCCTTGGCCCGGGCAATCGTTTCATAGGCTTTGAATTCTTCAGGCGTCACAAACCGTTCGAGCTTGGCGTGCTTACGCGTCGGTTGCAGGTATTGCCCAATCGTTAGAAAATCGATGCCGGCGGAACGCATATCGTCCATGACCTGCATGACTTCTTCTTTCGTCTCGCCCAGACCGACCATTAGGCCAGACTTGGTGAACTGACTCGGATCGCGCTCTTTTACGCGTTCCAGCAAACGGAGCGAGTGGTAGTAGCGCGCGCCCGGACGGATAGAGAGGTAAAGACGCGGCACGGTTTCCAGATTGTGGTTAAAGACATCCGGCTTGGCATCAATCACGATATCTGGCGCGTTGCCTTTGCGCAGGAAGTCCGGCGTCAATATTTCAATCGTTGTCTTGGGCGATGTCGCGCGGATCGCGTGGATCACGTCGACGAAATGCTGCGCACCGCCATCCGGTAAGTCATCGCGGTCGACAGAGGTAATCACAACATGCTGCAGTTTCATCTCTGCCACTGCTTCCGCGATTTTCTGCGGCTCATAAGCATCAACATCTTGCGGTAGGCCCGTTGCGACATTGCAGAACGCACAAGCGCGTGTGCAGATCTCGCCCAAAATCATAAAGGTGGCGTGGGACTTCTCCCAACACTCGCCGATATTCGGACAAGCCGCTTCTTCGCAGACTGTGACGAGGCCCTTATCCTTCACAATTTTTCGCGTTTCAGCATAGCCTTTGGATGTCGGGGCTTTGACACGAATCCATTTCGGCTTTCGCAAAACCTCCGTCTCTGGACGGTTTTCCTTCTCAGGGTGACGCGGCCGCGCTGCGGGGCGCTTATTTATATCGATCAGTGTCGCCATAACGCTGCACAGATGGACTTTTGCGCGATAAGACACAAGGCCTTCAAAGCTGACAACTGCCTTGCAAATTTAAAGTGCTGCACAATTTTGGCGCGTTTTTTGCTTTCCTTAAGCGATGACCCTTAAGTCGCGAAAGGATGACGGTCATGAGGCAAGACAGCCAAGCCGTCCTGATCCGGGACGGACACGACAATTTCTTCACCCCCTTGCGGCTTGTCTTCGCAATGCTGGTGATGGTTGGGCACGCCTATGCCATTGGTTTGCGTGACGCGACGTTAGAGCCAAATGTCTTTTATCATTACACGTTTAGCTATTTGGCGGTGAACCTGTTTTTTGTCGCGTCAGGGTTTCTTGTAACGAAATCAATGCTTTACAGAGGTGATGGGCCGAGCTTCCTATCCGCACGTTTACTACGAATTTACCCGGCCCTCATCGTTCATGTCTTCTTCGTTTTGTTGGCTGTCGGCCTCATTGCGACGACCCTACCTTGGTTAAGCTATCTGACTGACCCGCAAACGCTCATCCAACCGCTCTGGGTTTTGACCTTTTTTAAGTCCGGGATGGTCCTGCCTGGGGTCTTTGAGGGCAATGGCGAACCCTTTGCTTCGGCCCCGCTTTGGACGCTGCGCTATGAAATCTTGTGCTATATTGCGACGCTAGGAGCCTTTTCATTGGGCCTTATGCGCAAGCGTTGGATGATTCTGGCGCAATTTGTCCTACCCTGCCTGGCCTGGATGGTTGGACAAAGCTTCGACCTGTTCGACGCCCTCCCCGGCACGATTGAAAATGCTGTGCGGTTCGGGATTGCCTATGGCCTTGGCGCTACAGTTTACGCGTATCGAGACCGCCTACGGTTTACGTGGGTCGCCCTGCCTATCCTCCTCGCCTTCAGTTGGCTGACCCATCAGACGTCTATTATAGAGGTGACGGTCAACCTGCTCCTCGGATGGTTTGTTATCTTTGTCGCCTATGCGCGCTTGCCCCGCCTAAAATGGATGCAGTCTATCGATGACATTTCCTATGGAATCTACATTTACCACTGGGTCGTCATGCAATTAGCGTTTTCATGCTTTCCGAGCCTCGGCGTGACAAGCCTATTCTTCGTCTGTTTGCCGATTGTAATCGGCCTTGCCTGGCTGAGCTGGACCTATGTCGAAAAGCCTATGCTGGCGAAAAAGAGCGCATTTGGCGAATGGCTACGCTTCGGAAAACCCGCTAAAAGCAGACCCGTTATTCTGGCAGACTAACGCCATGAATTAGGACCGGACCTCTAGAAATGCAGGGTCCGGTCAAAGGCGCTAAGCGTCGCTTCGTGCATCATCTCAGAGAGCGTTGGGTGCGGGAAGACGGTTTCGATCAATTCGTGTTCTGTTGTCTCTAATGTCTGCGCAATCGTGTAGCCTTGGATCAACTCTGTGACTTCTGCGCCAATCATATGGGCGCCAAGGAGTTCGCCCGTTGCGGCATCGAAAACCGTTTTGACAAAGCCTTCCGGCTCGCCCAGCGCGATAGCTTTGCCATTGCCGATGAAAGGGAAGTTGCCAATCTTCACATCATGGCCTGCCGCTTTGGCTTGGGCTTCGGTGAGGCCCACGCTTGCGACCTGAGGATGGCAATAGGTGCAGCCGGGAATACGGTTCGTATCGAGCGGATGCGGATTTTGACCCGCAATTTTCTCAATACAGATAATCCCTTCATGGGACGCCTTATGCGCCAGCCAAGGCGGGCCTGTCACATCCCCAATCGCGTAGAGCCCCGGCACGCCTGTGCGGGAAAACTCATCAACCGTGATGTGGGAACGATCAATTTTCACGCCCAGCACATCTAGGCCCATATCCTCGACATTGCCCACAATACCAATCGCGAGGATTGCGCGGTCAAATTGCGCGGATTCGTCTTTGCCGTCTTTGGTCAACGTCGCCTTTACAACTTTTCCGTCCGTCCTGATAGAGGCTTGCGTGCCAAGACGGAACTCAAGCCCGCGTTTTTCAAATTGCTTTTGCGCGAATTTAGAAATCTCTGCGTCTTCTGCCGGCAAGATCCGGTCCATCATTTCCACGACGGTTGTCTTCGCTCCGAAAGCAGAGAAGAAGCTCGCAAACTCCATCCCGATTGCGCCGGATCCGATCACGAGTAGGCGCTCAGGGATCGTATCGGGCACCATGGCTTCCCGTGCTGTCCAAATCGTTTTCCCATCCGGTTCCAGACCCGCCTGGGGGATCGTCCGCGCCCGCGCGCCTGGGGCTAAAATCACATGTTTCGCCGTATAATCCTTACCGTCCACCACCACAGTCGGCGCGGGTTTGCCGGCTTTTAGCGAGGCGTGACCGGCAATCACGGTAATCTTATTCTTCTTCATCAAATGTTTGACGCCGGAAGACAGCTGCTTGGCGATATCGCGTGAGCGTTTCACAATCGCGGCCAGATCATAGCCCGTCTCTGCACTCAGCCCATAGGCCTTGGCGTGTTGCATATTATGGTAAACTTCGGCCGAACGCAGCATCGCTTTTGTTGGGATACAGCCCCAGTTGAGGCACACCCCACCGAGGTCTGCTTTCTCAATGATCGCTGTTTTCATCCCGAGTTGGCTCGCCCGGATCGCGGTGACGTAACCGCCCGGACCGGACCCAACAATGATGACGTCAAAATCAGACATGAGGACTCCCTTAAACCGCGAGAGTCTCTACTGTTTTGAAAGCCGTCTGGCTAGCCGCCTGTGTCGGTTGCCGCACGAATTATTGCGGCGCGGATTGGGTCTGAAAGGGCCGGTATCTCCAGCTCTTCAATAATCGCAAATGCTTCTTCCATCCGTCCGGCATTGGCAAAGGCGATGCCGCTATTCTGACGCGCCGTATCCCGCAGCTCCTCGCTGGATAGCGCGCCAATAAGTGTTTTCGCTTGATCGAAATCCCCTTTCATCAATGCGAAGTCGATGATGTTGAAATAGGCATCATCACGCGCTTCAATGATTTCGATTTTCTGCGCCTCTTCAATCAAAATGTCATAGACCGCAGACGATTGAGGCCCCTCGTTCTCGCGAACTGACAGCGTCATCATCTCATCCTTAGGGGCTTCGATGACCGCCCCGCCATCTTCCGCCCAGTCAATCAAAGGCTCATCCGGGGTTTCAATCACCATTTCAACAGGAGCCGTATCGTCATCGGCCTTTGGGGCAATGACAAAGGTACTCGTTCCCTTTGCCTCACTTTCAATCACGAGGGTTTCGACAGACTCTTCTACAGGAGCGCCTTCTACAGGAGCGTCTTCCACAGGTCTGCGATCAAGCATGTCCGTCTCTGGGTCTCTGAC
>CAZSUW010000029.1:0-1960 GCA_964610115.1 uncultured Algimonas sp. | reverse complement strand
CAGGAGCGTCTTCCACAGGTCTGCGATCAAGCATGTCCGTCTCTGGGTCTCTGACATTCTCGGCCATGGAGTGAGAGGGATCTGCGGCAAGCCATTCATCCGCAACCGCTTCGTCCATATCTTTATCCATATCGGAGGCCGCCTCCGAGTCCCAAGACGATGATTTTGTGCGCGTGTCGGATTCCGTTTCTGCCGCATCGTTGGGCTGACCCCAGCTATCTTCTTGCGGAAGGGATACGGCTTCAATCTCTTCATTGGGTTCAATGTCTACATCGGATTCTGGGAGTGTTTCTGAGTCTGGCTCCGGCGCTTTGACCAGCAAGCGATCAATCACACGGCTGGATTCTGATTCTGGGGCTGCACGCTCACGATCTGGGTCCGTCGCCGCACCCGCTTCTGCCTGCGTGACAGACGCTTTGTCGGAGTCTTCAGGCAAAGGGTGGTCATCAAGCGTATCAGCAGCGACCCAGACGGCCCCGCCCGCCAAAAAGGCAGAGAGCGTACCAGCGATCAGATATTTGGCAACCATAGCGGGCTCCAGAGTTTATTGCCCCATCCCTACCTTGGTTAACGCTATATCACAAACGCCCTCGCCTGTCGCGCGAACGTTTGAAGGGTTTCTATAGCATCATTGTGAGCGGATTCTGGATCAGCCCTTTAAAGTGCTGCAGCCAGCGCGCCCCCGCTGCGCCGTCCACGACGCGGTGATCACAGGTCAGCGTTACGGTCATGACGGTCGCGATGGCCAGCGCGCCGTCTTTAACGACCGGACGCGGCTCACCCGCCCCGACGGATAGGATCATGCCATGCGGTTCATTGATGATGGACCCAAACTGCTTAATCCCGAACATACCAAGGTTGGAGATCGAGAAGCTGCCGCCCTGATATTCTTGCGGCTTAAGCTTGCCATCCCGAGCGCGACCCGCAAGGTCTTTCATCTCCGCCGAAATCGTGGACAAGCCTTTATTCTCGGCCTCGCGCACGATGGGTGTGATCAAGCCTTTCTCGCTCGCCACGGCCACGGCGACATCCGCGTGGTGGTGATAGGCGATACCGTCTTCGGTATAGCTCGCATTGCTTTCCGGCACAGCCTTGAGCGAGAGCGCGCAGGCGCGGATCAGCATATCATTGACGCTAATCTTAATGCCTTCTGGCGCTTGGCCGTTCAGCTCTTTGCGCATGGCCAGCAGCGCGTCGATCTCGCAATCGATCGTTAGCGGGAAGTCCGGCACATTGACGTTGGACGAGGTCAGGCGGCGCGCGATGACTTTCTGCACACCATCCAGCTTTTCAAGGCGGTAGCTCTCCGCCGGAATGCCCATCTTGGCGAGGCTTTCCGCCCCAGCGGTTGCCCGCGGAAGGCCGACTTCGGTCGTTGTCGCGGCTGGTGCGGCTTGCGGTGCAGGCGCCGTTTTTGGCGCAGATTTCGCCGCTTCCACATCCGCCTTTACGATCCGTCCATTGGGGCCAGAACCCGTGATCGAGGCGAGGTCCAGACCCGCTTGTTCGGCCAAACGTTTGGCGAGGGGTGAAGCGAAAATGCGACTACCTTTTTCTTGTCCCTGGCCTTGTGCCGGGGCCGCTGGCGGTGTGTCTTTGACCTCGAGAGGCCCCGGGACGGAGCCCGGGGACGGCTGATCAGAGGCCGCATTCGGCCCACCCGCATCGCCTCCCAAACCACTCGCGGAATAACCCTCCAGCGCGCTCGCATCCTCGCCGTCTTCCAACAGCAGCGCGATCGGCGCGTTGACTTTCACGCCTTCAGAGCCCCCTTCAATCAGCAACTTCGCAACCGTGCCTTCGTCCACGGCTTCGACTTCCATGGTGGCTTTGTCAGTTTCAATTTCCGCAATGACATCGCCCGAGGAGACCGTGTCCCCTTCTTTCACGAGCCATTTCGCAAGCGTCCCCTCCTCCATGGTGGGAGAGAGTGCGGGCATGAGGATTTCAATGGGCATTA
>CAZSUW010000028.1:0-30029 GCA_964610115.1 uncultured Algimonas sp. | reverse complement strand
TATATGCAACCGATCTGGGACGCGCTGCATATGGTGCTGGGCCGGGATGAGGTCGATCGGAGGCGTGCTGCGGGCGATATCGAAGTCGCGCCGCTCGCCTTTATGCGCGGACGGACCTTGTCAGATGCTTTTGTCGTGATCGATGAAGCGCAAAATGCAACAGTCGCGCAGATGAAGATGGTGCTGACGCGACTGGGTGAGCGCGCCAAATATGCGGTGACAGGCGATCCGACCCAGACAGACCTGCCCCACGGCCAACCCTCTGGTCTCGCTCACGCGCTGCATATCCTGTCCGACATTAAAGGCATTACGCAAATCCATTTCAAAGGCGCCGACGTCGTCCGCCATCCGCTGGTCGGCAAAATTGTCGATGCCTATGAAAAAGATAGCCCGACGCGCTTTGTCGGTAAAGCCGAAGCCCGCGAAGGCGTGGCCAAGACGATTGCGCGCGGCGCGGATGCGGGGGCGTGAGTTAGTTTTGCGTCGCGGGCTAAAGTCAGAATTCGCGAATATGCGGCGCGGCCGCGTAAGGGTTCAGGCCGTCTTCGGGGTAATACTGGCGGTTCCCCTGTGGGGGGCTGCGCCGGCTTTTGCGCAAACGCGATTAGAGGCACTGAATGCCTTACCGGTCCATTGGCAGGGCTCTGCGCCGTGCCAGTCGGCGCTTGAACTGGACATGCAGGCGATGCCGTTGGGGTCGCCTCGCCAGCCAGATTTGGACTGGGATCCCGACCTGCATGTGTATGAGCATGCATCGGGCGTGCGAATTCAAATCAAGCCCCGATCCGTGAAGCTAAATCCCGTTTATGGGCCGACCTTTGCGGACGCTGCGCTTGATATTCTCACGCGCCGTCCTTTACAAATGACGGGATCCAATGCCTGGGATCGCAATGTCCGTTTGGCCTCTATTCGTCCGGGTATGGGGATGTCGCACCGACCAAAAGCCACGGTCATCAAAGGCAAGCGCCGGGGCTGGGGAAAGGGCAGGGAGCCTGACCAGACGACATATTCTATTTCGCCAAACAGTTTCCGGGTCAGATTTAATCCGCGTATCTCCATATTGAACTGGGCGGATTATGACCAAGCCTCGCCCGAAGACCAAGCCCGATGGGATCGTTTGATCTGCGGACATATTCATCACGAAATCGGACATTTATTAGTGGCAGCGCAATTAGTGGAAGAACATATCCCGGATCTGCTGCCCTTGTCGTCCGATGATAAAGACGAACTCTCTGAACTGACGAGCGTCTGGTTTAAAACCCTTGGAGAAGCCATTGCGGCCAGACAGGACGCCTATCATGACGAGATCGCGCGCATGGGGCCAGTCATAGCGGAATCGCGCCCGTATCTGGAGCTGGATTTCCCTTGGCTGACGGCGCAGGAAAACGACTTGGGTATGACAGAAGAGACGTTAAGTCCTTTGGTTCCGCAGGACACGCAGCCCTGATGGCTCATCCATGAAACTCGCCTTTTTCGGAGATGTTGTTGGGCGCGCGGGCCGCAAGGCAGTGAGCGATCATTTGCCGGGATTGCGGCGTGATCTGGGCTTGGACGCGGTTGTCGTGAACGCCGAAAATGCGGCCGGTGGCTTTGGCATTACGGAAAGCACGGCGCGGCAATTATTTGACGCGGGCGCGGATGTGCTGACGCTGGGCAATCATAGCTTTGATCAAGCGCAGGCTCTGTCCTTTATCGATCGCGAGCCGCGCTTGCTCCGCCCGGCCAATTATCCACCCGGCACACCGGGCAAGGGTGCGAACCTTTATGATTTGGGCGGCTATCAGTTGCTGGTGGTTAGCCTGCATGGGCGCGTCTTTATGGACAGTCTTGACGATCCGTTCCAAGCGGCCGAGCGCGAACTCTCTGCCGCCCCACTGGGTCAGGTGGCGGATGCCGTTTTGGTGGATATGCATGCCGAAGCCACGTCGGAGAAAAAGGCCATGGGCTATTTCTGTGATGGGCGCGCCTCGCTTGTCGTGGGGAGTCACCAACATGTGCCAACAGCCGATGCAATGATCCTGCCGCAAGGGACTGCCTTTCAGACGGATGCGGGCATGTGTGGCGACTATAATTCTATTATCGGTATGGAGCCCGATGAGCCGCTGCGCCGCTTTACCACGCGCATTCGGTCTGGACGATTTGAAACGGCGAGCGGGCCCGCCACGCTGTGCGGGGTCTATGTCGAAACGGACGCAGAGGGTTTAGCGACCCGAATCGAGCCGATCCGAATCGGTGGACGCCTCGCACCGCATAGGCCCAGCGCTGCATAGGTTTCGCGCGACCCGCGCTTAGGCGGATTTTGTATCCGGCGCTTTGAAAATCGAGAACGGATTACGCAGCAGGCCAAGCAGCGTCTCACGGCGCAGGAATAGCATAATGGGCTGGGACAGCCAAACGAGGACGGCCATCACAAATAGTCCACCGCCGTCATTATTCGGATCAATGCCAAGCGGTGTGAAGAGATGAAAGCTGATCGCGCCTGTCATCACAGCGAAAGCGAGCAGATTGCCCAGCACGCCGAATTTGATGAAACGTGGCAACAAACCGATTAGCAGTAGCGCGCTGGCGATAAGTTCCGCCGTGCCAATGACATATTGGCTAAAGATGCCGCTTTGCGAAAAGAGGATCCCTTCCGCGCCAAACGTCGCCGCCCACGCATCGAGCTTGCCAAAGATGACTTGTGTCTCCGGTGCATTGGTGAACTTGAAAGGCAGGCTACTGAGGAATATCGCACTGGAAAAAAGGCTCAAGCCGATGGGAATAAGGGTTTTAAGTTTAAAGGCCATGGTCTGGTCCCGTTCTTATTGTTGCGTGAGCGTCAGGCGCACGCTGATGAGTAGAGATCGCTGCACACTGTCGAGTTCATCGCGAGTGCGCGCGTGGCGGCTGCGAACACGCATGCCGGCATAAGTGGTTATGATGAGGCGCGCCAATTGGGCGCGCGTTGCGGATTCGCTTTTGGGCGCGGCGCGTTTGAGTAAAGCAGACAGGCCTTCGATCAAACGATCAAAACCCGTGCTGACAAGCGCGTCAATATCTGGGGCACGGCCGCGTCCGTCCGAGGCTGTATTACAAAGAAAACAGCCGCGACGGTCATCAGACCCAAACACATCATTGGCCGGTCCGGATAAAAGTTGATCCAGCGTATCCCAAGGACTGATCTCATCGTCTGAGGCCAGCCACTCCGCCGCCTGTTCCACCACTTCATTGTGGTAATGGCTTAGCGCTTTGCGAAACAAATCATCCTTGTCGCCAAAGCTGTTATAGAGCGATGATTTAGACAGGCCGGTGGCGTCCATAACATCGGATAGCGCGATGCCGTCATAGCCCCGGTCCCAAAACAGATCAGCAAGCGTCGCGATCGTCTGGTCCCGGTCAAACCGGGGCTTGCGCCCCCGTTTGGGCTTAGGCGGTGATATGGGGCTGCCTTGGGTCATTAGATATCCGCGCCGCCCCAGAGTTTGGAGAAGGCCTCACAATGGACGAGGACGCTGTTAAAGTCGGCAATGTTCACGCCTTCGGGTAACACATATTCTTGCGTGCCGCGATTATCTTTCAAAACGCCGAGTTTGATGGACTGTGAGGTCGCATTTGTGCCGGTCGAACTTGCCACGTCATTACGGGATAGGAAGACTTTCAAGTCCGGTCCGCTGCGTGTGCGAAAGTCCTCAGAAAAGACAATAACCGTCTGGCTACCGCGTTGTTCAACGGTAATGCCGCCGCGAAGGCTGTAGGTCTTCTTTTGAAAATCGGCTTGGGCCAAGGTTTGCGTCTGAACCGGCGCTTCAATCGCAGGGACAGTCAGAGAGGCGGGGGCGGCATGCGCCATCGTGCCGAACATTGTGGTGGCACACAGAGCGGCCCCGAGGGCGGCTGCCGGGTAGAAAACGCTAAGGGCGGCGATTGTCGCAATCCGGGCTTTTAGGGCTTTTGGTGTAACAGAAGTCATGAGGTTTGCTTTCTATGCGTAGAGGCCTGTGCTGGTGGTCAGCAACAGACGAGCGAATGTGAAAAGTGTTCCGCCCAAAAAGGCGAAGGTGATAGCGTGGGAAAGGGGGTGACGGGCCTTCATGGATCATCTCTCTTTTTTCTTTATGTCCCAGGCCGTTTGCGGGTCGGGATCGAAACACCGTGTTCCTATGAACTCGCTATGGATTAAATGAACCGAACGGTCCAGTAACATGATTTCACACTCGATCACAGCCGCGTGAGCGCAAAGGTCCGTCAATTTTTGGCGGCGGAGACGCGCGCCGGTTTGGAAAAATTGAGAATATCTTTGACTTGAACTGGTCCTTGCCTCACGCTTGGGTTGCAAAGGGGAATTGCGATATGATTATCTTCGGGACGAAATCCACACGGAAAACACTGGACAGCGGCACATTTGGCTGTCCGCAATGTCAACGCGAGCAGGCGTTTCAGAAGCGCCGAGCCAAGCAATGGTTTCATCTCTATTTCATTCCGATTATTCCGTTGAAAGAATACCCGCCCTATGTGGAATGCAAGGGTTGCAATGCGACATTTGTCGAAGGTGTTCTCAACGCCAATGCAGATAGCGATGCCATCCGGGCTGAATTCGAAACGGCTACGCTTAAAATACTGGCGCGCATGGCGTGGGCTGACGGGGTGATCGAACCTGAAGAAAAAGACGCTATCTTCGATATTGTGAACCGTATCTGCGCCAAGGAATTTTCACGCGCAGAAGTCGAGCAAGGCCTGGCCGAAGCGAAAGACAGCCCTGAGGATGCGTTGGCTGTCGCCACGAAAGTCGGGAATATGCTCAATGATGGTGGCAAGGAAATGATTGTGCAGGCTGTCTATTTGATCGCCGCAAGCGATGGCGACTTTGCGCAAGAAGAAAAAGAAATGCTACTGGAAATCGGTGCGGGCCTCGGTCTCCGCCCGGCCCATATCAAAGGAATATTGGCCGACATGGCGACATCTGAAACGACCCTGCAGGGCTGACTCAGCCCTTAGCTTGCACCTTTTGGGTAGCTTGTTTAAGGCCCCGTGCGGCATATACCCACGGAGTAAGAAACATGGCAGGCCATTCCAAATGGGCAAATATTCAGCACCGTAAAGGGCGGCAGGATAAACTTCGTTCCAAACTATTCGCCAAGCTGAGCAAGGACATTGCTGTGGCCGCGAAAATGGGTGGCGGCGATCCTGATATGAACCCGCGCCTGCGCTTGGCGATCGCCAACGCCAAAGGCCAATCCATGCCCAAGGATAATATCCAGCGGGCGATTGATAAAGGCGCGGGCGGTGACGGGGCCGATTACGAAGAAATCCGTTATGAAGGTTTTGGCCCCGGCGGTATTGGTTTCATCATTGAATGTTCGACCGACAACACCAACCGCTCCGCCATGGAAGTGCGCACGGCCTTTTCTAAGAATGGTGGCAATATGGGCGAGACCGGCTCTGTCGCCTTCATGTTCGATCAAATGGGCAAGATCGAATATCCGCTGGCGGTCGCCGATGAAGACACGGTGATGGAAGCCGCGATTGAAGCGGGCGCTGACGATGTCGAACATGACGAAGCGTCTGACGATCAGTGGGACGAATACGAACCCGTCCACACGATCTGGACACAGCGGGATGATCTGGGCGAGGTCGCCTCTAACTTGGAAGCCAAATTCGGCGAAGCCAAATCGGTCAACCTCGTCTGGAAAGCGCAGAACGATATCGACAATCCCGACATCGCCGCCCAAGTCATGCGCATCAATGACGCGCTGGAAGATTTGGACGATGTCTCGAACGTCTATCATAATTTCGATATGACGGACGAAGCGGCGGCTAAGCTGGAAGACGCGTAGCGGTCTGGCTCGGCCAGACGCAGCCTGCCCTTTGGCAGGATGCGAGCGAAGCGCCGCGAATAATATTCGTGGATCGGCGCGCATTGCGCCGAAAGGTCGGTTAAAATGGCAGGCACAGCTTTGACCCAACCGCCCACGGCCCGCCCGCTTTCTGCAGGCGCCGTCTTTAACCAGTCCTGGCCCATTATGCTGGCCAATGCGGCGGCGCCCATTGTCGGCTTGGTCGATAGTGGGGTTGCCGGGCGCTTTATCGGCACTTCGGGTCTGGCCGCGATCGGCTTCGGCGCGGTCATCTATGCCATCGCCTATTGGGGTTTTGGGTTCCTGAGAATGAGCACGGCGGGCCTCGCGGCCCAAGATGCAGGCGCGGAGAATGAGCGTGGCGTCCAAGGCCATATTTTGCGGGCTATCCCGCTGGGTCTTTTGATCGGCCTGATCGTTCTGGCGACGCAGTGGCTCTGGATGCCGCTGGCCTTTGGCATCTTTACCGCACCCGAGGGGCTGGAAGGCGGCGCGGCGACTTATATTTCCGCCCGGCTTTGGGGTCTGCCTGCCACACTCGGCACGATTGCGCTAATGGGCTGGTTCGTGGGGATTAGCCGCGCGGGCAGGGCGCTGCAGCTGCAAATCGTGCTGAACCTTGTCAATATCATCCTCACGCCGCTCTTTGTTATTGGATTTGGCTGGGGCGTAATGGGTGTAGGTCTGTCGAGTGCCGTGGCAGAATGGGCGGGCTTTGCGACCGGCCTCGCTTTGATGATCCGCGAAGTGCGGCGTCGGGGTGGGTGGCAAAATGGCGTAGCTGAGCGCGATCATTTGTTGGACCGCGCGCAGCTTTCGCGGCTGGGCATTGCCAATATGAATATCTTTATCCGCACGATGACGCTGACCGTGGGCTTTAGCTTTTTCGGCAATGCGGCCGCCAGCGAGGGCGAGCTCTTCATGGCGGCCAACCATATTCATATGCAGATGATCACCATGGGCGCGCTCGTTCTGGACGCGTTCGCTCACACCGCCGAAGCCGTGACAGGCGCGGCCTATGGGGCGAAAGATCGGAAGCGCTTTGATCGGGCGGTTTCGCTGACAACGCGCTTCTCAGTCGGCTTCGCGTTATTGCTGGGCGCGGCGATCTGGCTGGGCGGGCCGCTTTTGATCGATCTACTCACGACCGACCCCGCGGTGCGAGAGACCGCCCGGACTTACATGTTCTACGCCGCTCTGGTCCCGATCGTGGGTTTTGCCGCCTATCAGTTGGACGGGATTTTCATCGGGACAACGCGGACAGCGGAAATGCGCAATGCGGGCATTGCGGCGGTTGTGGTCTATCTTGCCGCGCATGCGGGGCTTTACTCGTTGCTGGGCGCGAGCGGGATTTGGGTGGCCTTCCTTATTTACTATGCGGTGCGCGCCCTAACTTTGAGTTTTTATTATCCGCGTATCTTGCGTTACGTCGGAACATGATCTTCGCTCTCGCCTATATGAACGCGCCTGATCTGCAGGCCCTATTGAAATTGCATCTCGGTGAAGCGTTTCAGGATGCCTGCTCCGCCGCCTTTGACGCAAAGCGCCTGTCCGAACCCGATGTTGACCTTTATACATTGCGGGATGAGGCGGGCGCGCTGCTCGGCATGGCGGCGCTGAAAACGCTGGCGGACGGCACGGGCGAGGTCAAAAGCGTTCGTACCCATCCGGATCATTTGCGCAAAGGCATCGCGCATAAATTGATGGACGGGATCGAGGCGGAAGCCCGCCGCCGGGGCATGACCCATTTGCGCTTAGAAACGCATCCGACGCCCGCCTACGCGGCTGCGCGCATCCTCTATGAACGCCGGGGCTACGCCTATTGCGGGCCTTTTGCGGGCTATGAAGACACAGCCAATAGCGTGTTCATGGAATGTGTCCTGTAAACAAAAAAGCGCGCCCCAAACTATATCAGCGGGCGCGCTTCGAGAATAGGGTTGTGTAAAGGACCTTAGAGGAACTTCTTCGCCATACCGGCCAGACCGCCAATGCCGCCAACCTTATCGAGCAGGGACCCGCCTTGGCTGGATTGATCGACGATTTGCGGTAAAGCTTGTTGCAGACCGGCCAGCAAGCTGCCTTCATCGGTTCCGAGTTTGGCCGCGGCTTCGCTGACGCTGGCGCCGCCTAGAACGTCTTTAAGCTGATCAGCGGAAACTTCGGCATTATCGCCATCGCCTAGCCAGCTTTCCGCAATATTGCCCAGGCCCTTGGCTTGCATACCGCTGACGAGGCCACCCAGGCCTCCATTCAGGCCAGCCGCACCGCCGCCTTGTGAGCTGAGCAAGCTACCCAGCACATTGCCGACCATGCCGCTATCCGCACCGAGTTTTTTTGCCAAAAGGCCTTTGGCGAGTTCCATCGGGTCCATCAATGTCTCCTTAGTTTGAGTGAACATTTGTGCCTAACAGGATCTTATCTGAACAGGCGCTGAAACAAGGCGATGCGAAGCAAGGTTGAATACCGTTCCGGGAGAGGGGTTACGCCGTCCCAACGGCCTCTGACAGGGTCGCAAATCCGTCGGCTTCGAGAAGCATAGTAAGGTCCCGGCAAATCTCGCCAACCAATCCCGGGCCGGCGTAAACAAGCGCGCTGTATAGCTGCACCGCTTTCGCGCCAGCGCGTATTTTGGCGTAGGCTTGTTGGCCGGACGCAATGCCGCCTACACCAATCAGATCAAGTTCGCCTTTCGTGGCGTCATAGAATTGGCGCAAGAGTCGAGTGGATTTCTCAAACAAGGGCTGGCCTGATAATCCGCCAGCTTCATCCGCCCAGCGTGCGCCGATGGCTGCGGGACGATCAATCGTGGTGTTCGCAACGATCAGGGCGTCAAAGCCATACGTGCGCACTTGTTCCACGACGCGCGGGACAGCGGCTTCGTCCAGATCTGGCGCAACCTTGAGGAAAAGCGGGAAATCCGGACCGTCTTGGCGCAAGAGCTCGCGGGTTTCTTGCAGGCGACCCAGCAGTTCATCCATTTCGTCCGCGCCCTGCAGCTTGCGCAGGCCCGGCGTATTGGGGCTGGAAATATTGATGGTGAAATAATCGGACAGGCCCCAAAGCCGGGTGAGGCCTTCGACATAATCGGCCACCCGGTCGTCGCTGTCTTTATTCGCGCCAAGATTGGCGCCGACCAAGCCGGGCGTTCCATGACGGCCGCGCAGGCGAGCGGCGAAGGCATCAAGCCCTTCATTGTTAAAGCCCATCCGGTTGATGACGGCGCCGTGATCCGGCAAACGAAATAATCGCGGCTTGGGATTACCCGCTTGTGGCCGTGGCGTCACGGTTCCGCATTCGACAAACCCGAAGCCTGCGCGCAGCATGGCGTCTGGCACTTCAGCATTTTTGTCAAAGCCAGCCGCAAGGCCGACGGGATTGGGAAGCGACAACCCGCCCACGGTCATTTCAAGGTCGGGCGTTTGCGCCGTTTTGACCTTTGGCCCCAACCCGGCCTTTAATAACTTGATTGTCGTCACATGCGCTTTTTCAGCCGGCAGGCTGCGAAGGACTTTGGTTCCGGCTTTGTAAAACAGACTCATGGGAGGGGCTGGTAGCGTCCTTTCGCGTCTGGCTCTACCGGCCAGTGTCTTAAGGTGTGAGTGTTTTGCAGCGGTCCGTAAAGATGAGGAAAGAGCGCCCCGTCACGAGCCGGTTCCCAAATCAGGTGCGGCCCAAGGCTGTCTGCTTCATATTCTGCAATGATGAGCGACCCCGCGTCCGTAAACCATTTGTCGAGCGTGCCTTGCAGGGTCTCGGCGGTACTGAAGTGGATATAGCCGTCCGCCACATCAATGGGGGCGCCGTCAGTTTGTCCTTTGGCTTGCAGATAATCCCATTCAGCGGGCCTGAAGATTTTATAGATTAAGGTCACAGTCGTCCCATAGCGCTTTCAGATCACGTTCGCTATGGGACAGTTATGGCACGACGATCAGACTTTGACCTGCTTATCATTGGCGGAGGGATAAACGGCACAGCCATTGCCCGTGATGCGGCAGGGCGGGGCCTGTCGGTTCTGCTTTGCGAAAAAGATGATCTCGCGCGGCATACGTCCTCGGCGTCGACAAAGTTGATTCATGGCGGCTTGCGCTACCTTGAATATTACGAATTTCGCTTAGTGCGCGAAGCCCTGATTGAACGTGAACGCCTCTTGCGCGCCGCGCCGCATATTATCTGGCCGATGCGCTTTGTGTTGCCTTATGATAAAGGCCAGCGCCCGGCCTGGATGTTGCGGCTGGGTCTCTTTCTTTATGATAATCTGGGCGGACGTGAAATGTTGCCGGGAACCAAGACGGTCGATCTGTCAAAGGCCCCGCATAACGGCATATTAGAGGACCGGCTTAAGACAGGTTTTGAATATTCCGATTGCTGGGTCGAAGATGCCCGTCTGGTCGCGCTTAATGCTGTTGATGCGTATAATCACGGCGCGGATATTCGTGTGGCAACCGAGGTGCGCGCGCTGGAAGCTAAGGACGGTATTTACCATGCGCGCCTCTCGGATGGGTCGAAGGTCAGCGCGCGCGGGATCGTCAACGCGGCGGGGCCTTGGGTGGACGCGGTTCTGGGCCGGGTTAAGCCCGGTGATAGCGAAGCGGGCCTGCGTCTGGTCAAAGGCAGTCATATCGTGACCAAGCGTCTGTTCGACGGCGATCACGCTTACATCTTTCAGAATGCCGATAACCGGATCATTTTTGCCATTCCCTATGAGCGGGACTTTACCCTGATCGGCACGACGGACGTGCCGTGGGAGGCCGAGCCCGGGCCGATGGATATTAGCGCGGAGGAAACTGATTACCTTTGCGCAGCGGCGAGCGAGTATTTCCAGCACGATATTACCGCCGACGATGTTGTGTGGTCCTATGCCGGTGTGCGACCGCTCTATGACGATAAGTCCGAGAATGCGTCTGCCGTGACGCGGGATTATGTTCTACACGTAGACGAGGTCGCGGAAGGCCGCCCTGTTCTATCCATTTACGGGGGCAAGATCACGACCTCGCGAAAGCTGGCTGAACATGCGCTGGAAAAGCTCGCCCCCTATTTTAAAGGTATGGGCAAGGCATGGACGGGCGATGCGCAACTGCCCGGTGGCGATATGCCGGGGGACGACTTTGATAAATTCGTCGAAGACCAAGCGGCGCGCTATCCAAGTGTTTCACGTGAAACACTTTATCACCTCTGTCGCGCATACGGCACGCGCATCACGCTGGTCTTGGGTGAGGGACCTGAAGTGGAGTTGGGGCAACAGTTCGGCTCAACCCTGACTGAGGCGGAAGCCCGCTATCTGATGGCCCATGAATGGGCACAGACGGCGGACGATTTGCTCTTCCGGCGGACAAAGCATGGCGTGCATATGTCTGAGTCCGAGCGGGCCGCCTTTGCGCAATGGATGGCCCGCACGGTTTAACGCCCTAGCGTTTCGGTCCGCTATTCCGGGAGGGCGCTTTGCGGCGTGTGGGACTGCCCGCTTTGCGCGGCTTGCGCGCAAAGCCGTTCGCGCCTTGAGAGGATTTGTTTTGCGGCTTGTTGCCTTGAGGTTTTGGCGCGGCTTTTTTCGCGGTATTCCCGGATTGAGCCGTCTGTCCGCGTTTGGGTTTGCGCCCGCGTTTGCGGTTGGGTTTTGAACGATCGTCGCGTTCTACTGATGGCTTCGTCTGTTGCCGGGCCTTATGAGTGGAGGGTTTTTTTCCCTGTGACGTATTCGCTTTTTTCTTCCGCTTATTCTTCCCGCGACCAGAGCGGGTTGGCTGTTCCGCGGTGAGGCGCACGATCGGGACCGCCTCGCGGGCTTCTGTCGCTTTCATCCGCTCGGTGAGGTCGGCGGGCGCGGTGCCTTCTGGGACAGCTTCGCCCAGCAGTTTGTGAATATCCTTGAGGTAAGCGCGTTCGTCTCTGGCGACGAAAGAGACAGCTTCTCCCGTGGCGTCGGCGCGGGCGGTTCGGCCAATGCGGTGAACATATTGTTCGGGCACGTTGGGAATTTCATAGTTAAAGACATGGGTCACACCGGGAATATCGATCCCGCGTGCGGCCACATCGGTCGCGACCAAGGTCATCACAGAGCCGTCTTTGAATGCGTCGAGCGCGCGCCGCCGCGCCCCTTGGCTTTTATTGCCGTGAATAGCCACAGCGCCAATCCCGACTTTGGCCAGCCGTTTGACCAACCGGTCTGCCCCATGTTTGGTGCGCGTGAAAACAAGGGCGCGACCCACCTCAGGGCGCAGAAGATGTTCAGCAAGGCGCAGGGGCTTATCCGCTGGATCAACATAAAAAAGTGACTGGGTGACTTTTTCCGCTGTACTGTTGGGCGGGGTCACCGAAACCCGCACGGGGTTGGTGAGAAATTGATTGGCGAGCTTGACGATTTTTGGCGGCAAGGTCGCAGAGAAGAGCAATGTTTGCCGTGTCTCTGGCAGATGCGGGATGATCTTTTTCAGCGCGTGAATAAAGCCCATATCCATCATCTGGTCGGCTTCATCGAGGATCAGGACTTCGACATCACCAAGTCGAATATCTTTGCGGTCCAGCAGGTCGATTAGACGTCCGGGTGTGGAAACAATAATGTCATTGCCGGGCACGATCTTTTTGACTTGCGGGCCCATGCTGACGCCGCCGGTAATTCGGGCAATGCGGAGCCCCTCTATATAACGCCCATAGTTTTGAAAGCTGTCTGCGATCTGCGCGACGAGTTCGCGGGTCGGTGCCAGGATAAGGGCGCGCGTCCCGCGCTTGGGCGGGTCTTTGGGGTCTGTGATCAGCAGGTCGAGCGTCGGCAAAGCAAAGCCCGCCGTTTTGCCTGTACCGGTCTGCGCAATACCCAATAGATCTTGACCGTCGAGCAAATGTGGAATGGCCTCGCTCTGTATAGGCGTGGGCGTGTGATAGCCTTGCGCTGTCAGGGCGCGCAGCAGGTTCGGCGCAAGGCCGAGCGTTTCAAAGGTCATGTGTGGGGGCTTTCGCAGATAGGACTTCGCGCTATGGGTCTGACGGTGTGGTGTCAATGCGGGCTCCACAGGCAGAGCTGTATTCGCCCGCCTAAAATGAGGCGCATTGGCGCAAAACTGCGCCTCAATGGATCGCCCCCTAGGATTCTGAAAATTTCTCGCCTAGGGGTATTATGTATCGCAGCCGTCCGCGGTGCGAAGAGGGGAAGTCACGCGCTCATGAACCATCCTGCCTCCGGCCTGATCGGTGTTGCCGTTATTTTTCTAATCGCGTGGCTCGCGTCGAATAATAAGCGCGCTATCCGCCCGCGCGTGATCTTGGCATGTTTCGCGCTACAGGTGGCGATTGCCGTGCTCGTGCTTTTCTTCCCACCGGGCAAAGTCGCGCTGGAAGCGATTGCGGGCGCGTTTACGCGGCTGCTCTCTTTTTCCGATGCCGGGATTTCGCTGGTCTTCGGTAATCTGGGCGATCCGACAAATCCCACGATCGGCTTTGTTTTCTTCACGCGCGTTCTGCCCGTCATCATCTTCTTCGCCGCGTTGATGGAAGTGCTCTACCACCTCAAGATCATGCCGATTATTGTGCGGGGCGGCGGACGCTTCCTGCAATGGGTTACGGGCACGCGGCCGATTGAAAGCCTCAATACAGTGGCCAATATCTTTGTCGGCCAAACCGAAGCCCCGCTCTCGCTCAAGCCGTATCTGGGCAAGATTTCAAAGTTCGAGTTGTTCACCATTATGGTCTCTGGCCTGGCTTCGATCGCAGGCTCGGTCATGGCGGGATATATTGCACTTGGCATTCGAGCGGAATTTTTGATCGCCGCCGCCTTTATGAGCGCCCCGGCCGGATTGATGATGGCCAAGATCATCATGCCTGATCCCGATATTCAGGATGACCCCGGCAAGATTGTCGACCCGGAACCCAGTAAAGAATATTCCAATGTCTTTCTCGCCGCCGCCAATGGGGCACAGACGGGTGTACAGATTTCCATCGCCGTTGCCGCGATGTTGATTGCCTTTACGTCGCTGATCGCGCTTCTCAATGGTCTGCTTGGTTGGGCCGGTAGCTTGTTCGGGCTAGACGGCCTGTCTGTACAAAGCATTCTGGGCACGATCTTCTCTCCACTTATGTGGGCGGTGGGTATTCCGTGGGAAGAAGCCCGCGTCGGTGGGGCGATCTTTGGCGAAAAAGTCGTGCTGAACGAATTTATCGCTTACCTCTCGCTCAATGCCGAAATGGAAAACCTGTCGGATAAAACCGTGACAATCCTGACATTCGCGCTCTGCGGGTTTGCCAACTTCGCCTCGATCGGCATTCTGCTTGGCGGGCTGGGCACGATTATTCCGGAGCGTAAACCCGAGATCGCCAAAATGGGCCTGAAGGCTGTGTTTGCCGCGAGCCTCGCTAATCTCATGAGCGCCGCATTGGCCGGGATTTTGGTCGGGCTTTAAGCCGTTGCCATAGCCGTTTAAACTTTGGCTTTCTTTAACCCAATCTCTTCCAGCCGCTCTTTCAGATAACCTTGCGCCGTGATGGGCGGTTCGGCCTTGGCGCCGCGGGACAGGCAGCTCGGCAAAGCGGCCAGCACGAAATCATTCGCCGGATGCAAGAAGTAAGGCATGGAATAGCGCGCATGGCTGGCCCGTTCCGGGGCGGGGTTGACCACACGGTGCGTGGTAGAGGGCAGCTCGCCGCCGGTTAGGCGTTGCAGCATATCCCCGGCATTGATGACGACCGCGCCTTCCGGCGGGTTGACGGCCATCCATTGGCCCGAACGGTGTTTGACCTGCAGCCCGGCTTCTTCTGCGCCCAGCAGGATCGTCAGCAGGTTGATATCTTCATGCGCGGCAGCCCTGACCTGGACTTCGCCTTCGACCACGTCAGGATCGCCGTCGATCGGTGGGTAGTGCAGGAGGCGCAGGATGGAATTGCCGTTGACCAGCGCGGCATTCATGTCAGCCTCGCTCATCTCCAGCGTTTCACCAACGGACACCATAAGCTGGCACGCAAAGTCGTCCATGGCTTGGAAAAGGCGGTGCGAAACGGCGGTAAACTCTGGCGCCTCGTCCACATCTGGCGTGCCGGGCAGGCCAGGAATAGTGGACCGGCCCACATGCCAAAATTCTTTCAAGTCCGGCGCGCGGCGGCCTTTGGCATTTTCCTGACCAAAGGGGCTATAGCCGCGCTGATAATGGCACTCTGGCATGGCATATTGCGACTTGGTTTCGGTCGGCAGGTCGAAGAAGTTTTTCGCTGCAGCCTCCATAGCCGTAATTTCATCTTGCGGAATTGTGTGGCCGGTAATGATAGCAAAGCCTGTTTCACGCAGGGAATTGACCAAGGCTTCGCCAAATCCTTTGGGGTCCTTAGCCTGTTGCGCAAAATCGACTGTATCGACCTGTGGTGAGCTCTCGGTCTCTTTTGCGTTTGGAATCGTTTCTGTACGTGCGACCATGCCTTAACATAATCCGAAGTATAGCCTGCCGGAAGGGGACAAGCTGCGTTTCTAAGGGGACTTATGTTATGCGCCGCCAACCCTTTGCTTGCCGGTTTTCTATTGTGTGTGCCCCCTGATTGTGCGGGGTGCTTGGGAACGCTATGTCGGGCCTATGCGGTTATCGGCTATTTTTTCATTTTTCCTCGCTATTGCGGCCCTGGCCCTTTCAGGCTGCGGCATAAAAGGCGACCTGGCGACCCCCGCGCCTTTATGGGGAGAGGCCGAACAAGCAGACGCTGAGCTGAGTGATGATGTTATAGACGCTGAAACTCTTGAAGATGACGTCTTCGATGAGGACGACCCGGAATACGGCATTGACGTTGCGGATTAATCCGAAGCGATAGTCTGGTTCGTAAAATCTAAATCCTCCACCCTATTTGGCGTAAATTCTCAATGCGGCATTTCGATTTCAAAGATAGCGAACTTCACGCTGAAGGGGTTGCCTTATCCGCTGTCGCAGACGCGGTGGGCACACCCGCTTATGTCTATAGCCGCGCAACACTAGAGCGTCACTACCGCGTCTTTGCGGACAGCTTTGACGGGCTCGACACGCTGGTCGCCTATAGTGTGAAAGCCAATAGCAATATTGCGGTTTTATCTGTTCTGGCCAAGCTCGGCGCGGGCGCGGATGTTGTGTCTGGCGGGGAATTGGCCCGCGCGCTTATTGCGGGGATTCCGGGCGAACGAATTGTTTTTTCCGGCGTGGGGAAAACCCGCGCGGAAATGGCCGACGCTTTGCGCGCCAATATCGCTGTGTTCAATGTTGAAAGCCTGCCCGAGCTTTATGCCCTTTCAGAGGTCGCTGAAAGTCTGGGGCGTCGCGCCCCGATTGCGTTTCGGGTGAACCCGGATGTCAGTGCGGGCGGGCATGAGAAAATCTCCACGGGCAAAAAGGAAAATAAATTCGGCGTCGCGTGGAGCCAGGCCGAAGCCGCTTATGCCGAAGCCGCCAAACTGCCGGGTATCGACGTCGTCGGCGTCGACGTTCATATTGGCAGTCAGATCGACGACCTCGCCCCGTTTGAAGCGGCGATTGAAAAAGTCGGCGGGTTGATCAACCGTCTGCGCGCCCAAGGCCACACAATTCGCGACTTTGATATTGGGGGCGGTCTGGGCATTCCTTATGGCGATAATAGCCGAACCCCGCCGCCACCCAGCGAATATGGCGCGCTGGTCAAACGCCTGACAAAAGATTTGGGTGTGCGGATGATTTTTGAACCGGGCCGGATGATTGCCGGTAATGCAGGCGTTTTACTGTCGCGTGTTCTTTATGAAAAGCGGGGCGAAGACCGTGACTTCCTGATCCTTGATGCGGCCATGAACGATTTGCTACGCCCGGCCCTCTATGATGCCTGGCACGATGTTGAGGCCGTAAAGGCGCCCGGCCAAAACTTTGAAACCGCGACTTATGACATTGTCGGTCCCGTCTGTGAGTCCGGCGACACCTTTGCAAAGGGCCGCGATATGCCGCGTTTGGCGCCGGGGGATTTGCTCGTCTTTCACAGTGCCGGCGCTTACGGCGCGGCGCAAAGCAGCCAGTATAATACGCGTCCGCTTGTGCCGGAAGTCTTAGTCGATGGTGATCGGTACGCGGTCATTCGGGAACGTCCCACGGTGGCCGAAGTTTTACGCCAGGAACATGTGCCCGATTGGGTTTAAACCCGCCTCGGCCATGTGCCGCGACATCAAATCCAGCACTCTCACTGATTTTTCATGCGACAGGGCGACCCTCTGGCGTCTAAGCAGAAGGCTGTGAGCGCACACGACATATCAAAGGCCGATCGGCCCGTTCTGCCAGAGCGTATTACGCGCCTGTCTTGGCTCGCCCGCGCGCGCCTGTTTTGGGAAAGCTATGCGCCCCTTTTTGCACTGCCCGCACTGGCCGTATCGCTCTTTCTGGTCGCCACGCTATTAGGGGTGTGGGATGTGTTGGGCGATCCCGTGCGCCTGCTTTTACTCGGCGGGACGCTGTTATTGCTGGGCAGAGCGATCTGGCGCGCGCGGCTTGTGCGCGTTCCGACCCGGTCTGATGCGCTGCGACGACTGGAAAACACGGCCGGACTCTCTCATCGTCCATTGGACACATTGCAAGATGTGGCCGTGCTATCGCCCGCCCTTTGGCCGACCCACGCGAAAAAGGCCGAGCGGGAGGCTAAGTCTATTCGCAAGGTCGGGCGTTTTCCGGCGCTGAGCCCGATTGATCGCTATGGCCTGCGCATCATCATGCCACTTATCCTTGCCTTGGCGGTGTTTTTATCGCTCGGCTTTGGCGGTGAACGCCTGCGCCGGGGGCTGACGCCGGGGTGGTTGCCCTTTACCAATCCGCAATCGCTAAGTTTCGAAGCGTGGGTCGACCCGCCGGATTATACAGGCCGCCCGCCAACCTATGCTCAAGGCTCCCGTTTGCTCAATGCGCCGGAAGGCTCGACCGTCGTCGTGCGTGTGTCTGGCACGTCTGATCTGCCGCGCCCGCGTTGGTGGTCCGAAGGGGGACGGGACAGCTTTTTAGACGTCAACGGGCTTGGAGAAAGTAGCGCCGAAGTTCGCCATATTGTTGATGGCACGGGGACGCTGGAATGGCGCATGGGCTGGCGACGCGAAGCCTGGACGGTCCAGTCTATTCCTGACGCAGAGCCGACAATCGAAATTCTGGAAGCGCCAGAGGCGGACAAGCAAGATCGCCTTGTTCTGAGGTTTAGCGCGGCGGATGATTACGATGTCGATCGTCTGGTGCTCGACATGATTGAGCTATCGGATGATCTGGATCCGGAAACGGTGACTGACGCGCAAATGACACCTTTTGATACGGAAACGGCGCCGTTCAAATCCGCCGAAGACCGCACGTTGAAACTAGACATGACGCGCCATCCACTGGCCGGTCGCAAGGTGATGGCGCGCTTGGTCGCGATTGACGGGGCGGGGCAGAGAGGGCGCAGCGAACCGATCTACTTTACCGTTCCCGATAAGATTTTCGTCGAACCCCTGGCCAAAGCCATCATTGAACAAAGGGGGCTTTTGGTTGCGGGCTTGGCGGATGAGGCGGGCTATGCGCCCGCTCCGACCCGTGAGGCGGACGCGGACGCAAGTGATGGCAGCTTTGACACTTATCAGACCGCATGGCGTTTGGGCCGCGCGCCAGAGCCTATTCAACGCGCCACGCAATTAATGGACGCCGTAACCCTCTACCCGGACCCGGGCGCCTTTGGCGATCCTGTGGTCTATATGGGTCTGCGTCACGCCAGTAAGTCACTGCGCTATGCGCGTTCGGCCGAGGCGCTGAGCGGCTTGCCAGAGCATATGTGGCGATTGGCGATGCGCGCAGAATTTGGCGTACTCGGCACGGCCTTGCAGGAAATGCAAGCCGCAGAAGCTGCCCTTCGTGACGGCATTGCGCGTCGCGCCCCAGAGCGCGAAGTCGACACGTTGTTTGAGCGTTATAACCAAGCCGTCGAAAACTATATGGAAGAGCTGCGGCGCAATGCGACCGTGGCGGAAGGGGGCGAAGGCGGCGGTCAGCCCATGGGCTCGACGGATGAGATCGAAGAGCTTTTAAAAGCGATCGAAGAAGCCAATGCGCGCGGTGATACGGAAGGCGCGCGACAGGCTTTGGCGCAACTGGCCGAGTTGCTGGAGAATATGCAAATCCAGCTGTCCCAAAGCGGCGGCGGGGGCGGTGAAGGCGAGCCGAGCTCAGACATGAGCGAAGAAATGGCGGAAAACCTTGAAGACCTGGCCGAAAGCCTGGCTGATCAGCGCGAATTGGAAGACCGCACGCGGCAGGCGCAACGCGAGGAACTCGCCCGCGACAATGGCGATGAGGATGACGGCGATGGGGAGACTGGTGAAGGCGAAGAGGGCTCAGACACACAAGCCGGCGAAGGCCCAGGCGAAAACGAAGGTCAAGCAGAGACCCCTGAAGCGCTGGCCGAGCGTCAAGGCGATATTGAGAGTTTAATTGAAGGGCTGCAAGAGCGTCTCACCGAGAGTGGGGATGCAGCGGCAAGCGGACCGCGATCAGAGGACGGCCAAAGCGGTGCGGGTGAAGAACAAGGGGATCAGCCCGGTGCGGGTGTAGAGAGAGGCGATGCCTCCACTGGGGGCGGCGGCATAGACGGCGATCCGAATGATCCAAGACGCGGCGGTGGCGGTTCCGACGAACAATTCGCGGAAAATAATGAGGGTAGCTCTTCAGACGCTTTAGAGCGCGCGCAAGACGCCATGCGTCGTTCGCGCGAGGCCTTAGAAGCGGGTGATTTGGCCGAAGCGCGCCGCGCCCAACGCGAAGCGGTTGAGGCTTTGCGCGATGCAGGCGATAGCCTGTCCCGCGAAGCCATGGCGGATGCGAATGAACGCGGCGAAGGGGAAGACCCGCTTGGCCGCAATCAAAACGGCTTTAACAATGATCTGAGCGAGACAGATCTAAGCGAGCAAGATAATGCGACCCGGTCCCGCGAAATTCAGGAAGAGTTGCGCCGCCGGGCCTCAGAGGCGGAACGCGATGCGCAAGAGCGTGACTATCTGGATCGTCTATTAAAGCGCTATTAGAGCCTTGCGGGATTTGCACGTCGCTCGTTTCGCGCTTTACTGACCGAGCGGTTGTGCGCCCCACAGCTCCGCTTGTCGGCTCCAGCCTTTCAGACCGTTTTCCGTTCGAATTTCGCAAAAGCCGTCCTCATTACAGCTGTCCAGATCGACAAGAGAGCCTTTTTCAATGCGCGCGATTGGGCGGGCCTCGCCAGAGGGTCGGGTGTAGAGCCGGGTCTCTGTCAAGGTAATAGCGTGCCTTTCGCCAGATAAAGCGGGCTTGCGAACCCAAGCTTCATCGCCGTGAATATCACGCACTTTGCGCCACATTTCTGTCTCGGCGACAACAATGACGGGCAAGCCTCGCCGTTGATATTGATAGGCGATAGCATGATTGAGAGACGGGCCCGTACGTGCATTCACCGTGCCGAATTTCAGGCTGACATAGCGGGGGACGGCAAACCCGGACGGCGTATTTTGCGCGCTGACCCGGTAAAGGTTTGTTAGCGGGGCTGGCGGGGTTTCAACCAGTGTCCGGCGGCTCGCTTCGTCTGCGGCGAAACTGGCGGATGGAAGCCCGCAAACGGCCAAGGCAAAGCCCGTGATTACACGGTGTCGAATCGATTGCGTCCATCGCTGCGGCATAGGCGTGTGCTGAAACAGCGGCGTTAACCCGGGGTTAAACACGCCCGCGCGGAAGGCAAAAAAACCTAAAAGACGCATTATATGTCTGATCTAGGTTAAGTGCGGCCTTGCCTTTGTCCCACAGGCCGCGTGATAAGGGGATGATGTCGAACCCCGATCCCAAAGCCGTGCCAAACCGTCCGCGTGTTGTCATCACGCGCCGCCTACCCGACGCGGTTGAAGCGCGTATGTCTGATCTTTTCGACGCGGTTTTACGCCGTGATGATCAGGCGATGACGGATGCGGAGCTGAAATCGGCCATTGCGGATTGCGATGTCTTTGTGCCGACCGTGACCGATCAAATAAGCGCGGACGTGATCGCTGCCGCGAGCCCCCGCTTGCGTTTGATCGCCAACTTTGGGGCGGGCACCAACCATATTGATGTGGCGAGCGCCCATGCGCGCGGCATTATGGTGACCAATACGCCGGGTGTCCTGACCGAAGATACGGCCGACTTGGCCATGGCGTTGATCTTGGCTGTGCCGCGCCGCCTGGTCGAAGGCGATCGCCGTATGCGCGCAGGCGCGTTTTCGGGCTGGGGGCCGACGCATATGCTGGGCCACCGCGTACGGGGAAAGCGGCTTGGTATTTTAGGCATGGGCCGCATTGGCAGCGCGGTGGCCCGCCGCGCTCACGCCTTTGGTCTGGACGTGCATTACCACAATCGACGGGCTGTTCCTGCGGGTATTGCAAAGGCCTTGGAAGCTACATTTCACGCCGAACTGGAAGACATGCTTCATGCCGTTGATATTTTGTCGATCAATGCTCCGCTGACGCCATCGACAAAGCATATGATCAATGCGCGAACGCTGTCTTTGATGAAGCCGGATAGCTATTTGGTGAACACGTCCCGCGGCGAAATTATCGACGAAGCCGCGCTGGCAAAAGCGCTGTCCGCCGGGCAGATCGCGGGGGCCGGGCTGGATGTGTATGAAGGCGGACGGACACCGCATCCGGACTTGCTCGGTCTCGAAAATGTTATTTTAGCTCCGCATATCGCGTCTGCTACACATGAAAGCCGTCGCGAAATGGGCGAAAAAGTTCTGATCAATATCCGGGCGCTTATTGATCATCATGCCTGTCCAGACCGCGTCCTCCCGCCCGGGGCGCGGCTTAGTCTTGCCTCTTAGTTTGGCGTCATAATGTGGCGTCTTAACTTGGCGTCTTAACCGCTTTCTTTCACTCAAAAGGATACAGACTATGATCCGAACATTACTTTTCACGTCCACAGCGATGCTCGGGCTGATGGCGTGTTCACCCGATGAAGGCGTTCTTGCGCCAGAGACAGAGGCGGCGACGGAATCAGTCGTGCAAAATGTGACGGAAACCGCGACAGACGTGGTGACTGATAGCGCGGATAGACCTGACACGATTGAACCCCCTGAAGAGCTCAATCTCATAGTGGAAGAAATCAACCCGACCTTACACGTCCTGTTTGGTCCGGGTGGCAATATTGGTGTGTCCTCAGGGCCAGAAGGTGTCGTGCTGATCGACGATAAATTCGGGCAGAATGCTGAAGAAATTCTCTATCATATCCAGACGATTACGCAGGCGAATGGTGCCTCGCCTGAACTTCTCTTTGTCATCAATACCCATCTGCACGGCGATCACACGGGATCCAATCCAGAGATGAAAGAGGCCGGGGCGATGATTATGGGCCATGATAATATCCGCAAACGCATGGGTACGACCTATGAGAATAAGGCCTTTGGCCGCACGGTTGAGGCCAAAGACCCGTCCTTCTTTCCGGTCGTGACCTTTTCCGAAGAAGCGACCTTGCACTTCAATGATGTGACGGCGCAGGCCATCCATATTCCGGCAGCGCATACGGATGGGGATTCTATTATTCACTTTGTCGAACCGGATGTGATCCATATGGGCGATAATCTGTTCCTCGGCATGTTTCCCTTTGTGGATGTCGATAGCGGCGGGTCCTTTCAGGGGATGATCGCCGCCCATGATGCGGCGCTGGCGCTGGCGGGTGAAGATACCGTGATTATCCCCGGCCACGGACCGCTGACCGATAAGGCTGGCCTGCAAAAGGCGCGGGATGAGTTACAAACAATCTTTGATCGCGTGCGCGTGCGCAAAGAGGCCGGGCAGAGCCTTGAGCAAATCCTTGCCGAGCGCCCTCTGGCTGACATGGAAGCCATGAATGCCTTTATCAAAGAAGACGGCATTATCGCGATGGCGTGGCGGTCAATGGGCGGAGAGCTCTAAGCGCTCAAGCTTTGCGACTCGCCTTATGGGCGAAGCCGCTGGGCAAGTCGGTGGGGCTTTGGGTAAAACTTGCAAAACGACGACTGGAGCTCTGCTATGAAAGCCATTTTCGCTGCTGCCCTTATCCTGGCCTTGCCAAGTGTCGCCTCTGCGGCTTGCGGGCATATGTCTGTCAGTTCCGCGACGCAAAGCTGTGAGCAGGGCGTGCGCGTTATTCGTCAGGCCCCGCTAACACCGCCGCGTCTCAGCCCCGCTCAGGTCGCGCAATTAGAGCTACAGCGCGACCAACTCGCCTTGCAACGCCAGCAAGCGCAACAGAATGCGGCGCTGCAAAGCCGACGTCTGGATCAAACGGATCGCGCCCTATGGAACCAAAGCTATCTCTATCGTGATGCCAATAGCCCGCTGCGCCAGCGCGCCGGCGGTGTCTATGGCTTTGGCGGTCTCAATGCGGGCTACACGTCCCCGCGCATTGCTGTGGTGGGCCGCGTGCCCGTGCGTCGTCGCCGTCATTAGCGCCGTCACTAACGGGCGTAAGTCTTAAACCCTTATCGCGTGGGCGCGTGAAAATCCGGCGGACGTTTGCGTATCCACTGAATGAAGGTGCGCATGTCCGGATGCGCCCGTAGCGCCTCTATTGTGCTAAGTCGCGCCAATTCTGTGTTCGTAAAAACGCTATGGATTTTGCGGTGACAAATAGGGTGGAGGTTCACCACCTCTGTTCCGCCTTTGCTTTTCGGGATGATGTGATGGCGTTCAACCCGCTGGCCTAAAGGTCTATCGCAAAGCGGGCAGGTCTGGCCGTCCGTCATTGCGCGATCAGATAATCGACAAGTGCGAGGGCCTCTGGGCTCGCCCAATCCGCTTCTCCGGGCAAGCGCGCCACTTCGCGGCCATTCCGATCGTACAGGATCGTTGTCGGCAACCCTGGCAGCGCTAGTCGCGAATTGATTTGATACGTCCCGTCATGGATGACGGGCAGGGCAGTAATATCGTTGCGCGCATACCATGTCGTGATGTCGTCCATGCGGCGATCCAGGCTGACGGTGACGACTTGGAAGTCATCGCCGCCCCGCAAGCGCTGCAATTCATCCAGGCTTGGCATTTCCGCCACGCAAGGTGGACACCATGTCGCCCACGCATTGAGTAGCACGACTTGCCCGCGATAATCGGCGAGAGTGATTGGGCCGTCGGGCGTGTCAAAGTCGATATTGGGCTGAATGGGTGGCGTGTCCAGCACGGCCAGTTGCCGCAAGGATTTGACCGCAAATCGGTCCATACCGGATGGCGGCGGCTGACAAGCGCGGATCGCGACGAGAGCGACCGCTATGATCCCGCCAAAGATCATCAGGCGAATGGCGTTGCTTAGGCTGAACAGGGGTGTCGTCATAAGCGCTATTTAGGGCCCCCGTACAAGAATGACCACTGCGCGTCTTCGGCGCAGTTCTTATTCAGTTAGTCGCCTTCAAAAGGCGGGTTCACGGGATGGCTTCCGCCCGCTACAGGCGCGTTCATGAGTGACACATCCAAATCGTCCAAGGCCGGTCAGAAAATGTGGGGCGGCCGGTTTAGCGCGGAACCCTCAGACCTGATGCAGGCTATCAACGCCTCCATCGGGTTTGATCAGAAAATGGCGACTGAAGATATTGCCGGCTCAAAAGCCCATGCGACCATGCTCGCCGCAAAGGGCATCATCACACAGGCGGACCGCGATGCGATCTTGTCGGGTCTCGACGCCATTGCGGGTGAGATCGAGGCAGGTGAGTTCCCCTTCTCGACGGAGTTGGAAGATATTCACCTCAACATTGAAGCCCGCCTGAAAGAGCGCATTGGCGAGGCGGGTGGTCGGTTGCATACGGGCCGGTCGCGCAATGATCAGGTCGCGACAGACTTTCGCCTCTGGACGCGCAAACATCTGGACTTGTTTGATAATCTGCTGACAGCGCTGATGATCGCCCTGCTGGATCAGGCGGACGCCCACGCCGATACCATCATGCCGGGCTTCACCCATTTGCAAAGCGCGCAGCCCGTTACCTTTGGTCATCATATGCTAGCCTATCTTGAAATGTTTGCGCGGGATCGCTCACGCTTCGCCGATTGCCGTGCGCGAATGAATGAAAGCCCGCTGGGTGCGGCGGCGCTGGCCGGCACCCCCTATCCGATTGATCGGGATATGACAGCAGACGCGCTCGGCTTTGATCGCCCAATGGCTAATTCTCTGGACGCCGTCAGTGCGCGCGACTTTGCCTTGGAAGCGCTGTCCTGCGCGTCGATCTGCGCCACGCATTTATCGCGCTTATCAGAAGAGATCGTTATCTGGACGAGTGCGCAATTCCGGTTCATCGCTTTGTCAGACGCCTTCACCACGGGCAGCTCTATCATGCCGCAAAAGCGCAACCCGGATGCGGCAGAACTAATCCGCGCCAAGGTCGGACGAATTTTGGGAAGCCTGACGGCCCTGACCGTGGTGATGAAAGGCCTGCCGCTGGCTTATTCCAAAGATATGCAGGAAGACAAAGAGCCCGTGTTTGAAGCCTTCGAGGCGCTGGAGTTGTCGCTTCGGGCCATGACGGGCATGGTCAAAGATATGGTCCCGAATGAACGTCGCCTCGCTGAGGCGGCAGGCGCGGCATTTTCAACCGCCACAGATCTGGCTGACTGGCTGGTCATGCGCTTGAACATGCCGTTTCGCGATGCCCATCACGTGACCGGTCGGATCGTGGCGCTGGCTGAAAATGAGGAGGTCACGCTGGACGCGCTTAGCCTGGAGCAGATGCAATCGGTCGAGGCAGGGATTACGAAGGATATTTATTCCGTTCTTTCCCCGCTCGCCTCAGCGTCAAGCCGGATGAGCTATGGTGGGACAGCGCCGACACGGGTGCGTGAACAGGTGATGCGCTGGCGCGGCCGCCTCGGTTAAGGCCCGCGACTTTTTTCGCTGTCGAAGCTGCGATTGATCAGCATGACGGGGATCAGGCCGCAAACAATGATCATAACCGCCGCTGTCGAGGCTTCGGCCACACGCTCATCACTGGCGAGCCAATAGACCCGTGTGGCGAGCGTGTCGAAATTAAACGGCCGCAGGATAAGTGTTGCGGGTAATTCACGCAGTGTATCGACAAAGACCAGCAACCAGCCAACCCCCAAGCTGGACCGCAGTAATGGCACATGGACGCGCCAGATAAGGGTGAGGGGCTTGGCGCCGAGCGATCGCGCCGCTGCATCTATATTCGGGGGTAGGGCCGCAAAGCCGGAATTCAACGTATTGTAAGAGACAGTGAGAAACCGGATGAGGAGGGCGAAGACTAAGACGGCAAGACTCCCGGTGAGGATCAGCCCGCCCGACCAACCGAAGAGATCCACGGCTGCGCGCGTGAGGCTTCGGTCAAGCGCGCCAATCGGAATTAGCAAGCCGATCGCCAAAAGCGCCCCCGGCAAAGCATAGCCCAAGGTCGAAAAACGCAAGGTCGCGCGGGCCATGCGGCTGGGCTGGGCGCGATTTGCGTAAGCGAGGCTCAAGGCGATGATCAGGGCAAGCCCGCCGACTATCACGCCGAGCAACACCGTGTTTTTTGCGTAGACAAAAAAGTCCAAACCCGGCCCGGCATCGGGGACGGTCACGAGGTTCCAGAGCAGCCGCGCAAAGGGGATGATGAAGCCCAATAGGACAGGGGCTAGACACAGTCCGAAGACGATCCAACCCCGCAGTGGGGACAGGCTTATCCGCCCGATCCGATCTCGTCCGGGACCTGTCTGGGTGGTTTCGCCTTTGCGACTGGCCGCTTCTAGGCCGAGCAGAACAAGCACAAAAATCAGCATGATGGCGGCGAGGCGTAGGGCTTGGGCCGTATCGCCGCCGGCGAGCCAGCTGCGGAATATTCCGACGCTAAAGGTCGGTACGCCGAAATAATCGGCGACGCCAAAATCGGCGAGTGTTTCCATAAGGACTAACGCCAATCCGCCAATAATAGCGGGGCGGGCCATAGGCAAAGAGACGCGGCGGAAGGCAGCAAATGGGGCAAGGCCGAGGCTTCGCGCGGCGTGCCAGTGATGCGTGCTTTGTTTTTGAAAGGCGGTCCGTGCCAGCAAGTAAATATAAGGGTAAAGGGTCAGGCCAAGGATCAAGGCTGCGCCGGGAAGATGACGCAGATTAGGGATAAGGGCCGGCCCGCCATCACGCCCTACAAAGCCGCGTAGCGCGCTCTGCACCGGTCCATAATAATCCAGCAAGTCCACATAGACATAGGCCAGAATATAGGCCGGCGCCGCGAGCGGCAGGATCAACATCCAGGACAGATATCGCCGACCGGGGAAGTCCAACATCGCCACGCACCACGCACTGCCAACACCAAGGATGAGCGCGATCAATCCCGTCAGGACCATCAGGCCCAGCGTATTGGTCGCGTAAAGTGGCAGCACCGTCTCCCATAAAGCGGTCAGTGTTCCGGGCCGCCCAAAAACGAATGACATCAATACGGTCAAAAGCGGCAAAGCCACCAAAGCGGCAACGCTATAAAGGCCGAGTGCAGTCGCAGCTCGCCGGAGTGACAGGTTTGTGATGCGTAGGGTCAAGACAGGGTTATCGATAAGGGGCGTCGTAAAGGTGAGGGTTCTTTGGCGTTCTTGCATCTCTATTGCAATGCCGATAGGGGCGCGCAATGCGATTGCGCTTTGCAAGAACTGACAGGCCGATACGGCGGAAAGACAGCGATCGCGCATGAGCTTGCGCTTTGAAAACATCCATCACGCCTATGGTGATCGCATTGCCTTGCAGGACATTTCCTTTACGGCCGAGGCGGGGGAAATTCTCTGCTTGTTGGGCCGTTCGGGCTGCGGGAAATCCACCTTACTGAATCTGATCGCAGGCCTTTTGCCTGTTCAGGCCGGGGCGATCCGATTGGATGGTTCGGTCTTGGCCAGCCCGTCCGTCAATCCCCCGCCAGAGCAGCGTCCCGTGGGTCTGGTCTTTCAAGACGGCGCGTTATTTCCGCATCTGAGCGTGGCGCAAAATATCGGCTTTGGCGTGACGGATAAATCAAGCCGTGCGGAGATCGTCTCGGCTTTGCTCGATCAAATCGGACTGAAAGATATGGCCGATCGCTATCCGCATACCCTGTCCGGCGGCGAACAACAGCGCGTGGCCGTTGCTCGCGCGCTGGCGCCTAATCCGTCTGTCATGTTGATGGATGAACCTTTTGCCAGCATTGATATTACCATCCGCCGACGTCTGCGCGAAGATATGCGCGCCCTGATGAAAGCCCGCGGCGGTATTACAATTTTGGTCACCCATGACCCTGACGAAGCGATTGAAATCGCGGACCGTATTGCTGTGTTAGAAAACGGACGGATCACCCAAATCGGTACCGCCAAAGATCTGCACGACGCGCCGCAATCTTTGTTTGTCGGCTTGATGGCGGAAAACGGCACCGTGTTGTCTGCAAAGGTTCAAGAGGGCTATGCCGAAACGTCGTTTGGCCGGATTGCGTTGGACAGCTTGCAACTCCCTGCGGCGCAGAGCTTTGAGAGCCTCGCATCCGGCGGCTGGATCGACATCCTGATCTATCCTGAAAGCGCGACCTTGATTGCCGCAGAAGACGGCGCACGCATCGCTGATATACAGGTGACGGGACGCACACAGATCGTACGCCTGGAAGCGCAAGATGGGACGACACGCTTAATCACAATTCGCCCCGACGCGACATTATCCCTCGGTCAGCGCGTGCAGGTAAAACCCGCCAAAGCACCTTGGCTGGCTTTTAATAGGTAGGGGCTTGCCTTTAAGAGGTAGGGGCTTGCCTTTAAAAGATAGGCGAAAATCGACGCCAACCAAAACAATGTAAGCCCGCCAAGCATAAGGGATGCGAACAGGGCTTGCAGTGTTTACACAATCCCTCTACTTGCGACTTATTCGCAATTACTTATCGTCACTCAGGCTTAGACTGATTGGCCTCTTAAGATCTGGAAAATCCCCTATGCGTTCTATTTTGACGATTGGCTTGGCGGCGGTGTTAGCGGCCTGTTCGTCCGGCTCTACTCCGTCAGAGACGGCTGAGGCGGAGGCGACGCCCATCACGGGCGAAGTGAACATCTATACCTCCCGCCACTATGATACCGACCTCGCCCTCTATGAGGATTTTACCAAAGAGACGGGCATTCGGGTCAACCGGATTGAAGCAAAGGCCAATGCGTTGATTGAGCGGATTATTAGCGAAGGCGAGTTCAGCCCGGCCGATATGTTGATCACGGTCGATGCAGGCAATCTCTGGCGCGCGGAGGAGGCGGGCATATTAAGCGCTGTCGACTCTGATGTGCTGACCGACCGGATTCCGGCGCATTTGCGGGATCCTGAAGGCAAGTGGTTTGGCCTGTCCACGCGGGCGCGCGTGATGATTTACAATAAAGAACAAGGCCGACCCGACGGTCTGTCGGACTATGCCGATTTGGCGGATCCGGCTTATCGCGGGCAAGTCTGTATGCGCTCTTCGACCAATATCTACAATATCTCGCTGCTGTCCTCGATTATCGCCCATAACGGTGTACAGGCCGCGGAAAGCTGGGCAAAAGGCGTCGCCGATAATTTCGCGCGCCGCCCACAAAGTAATGATACGGGCCAGATTGAAGCCGTGGCCTCCGGCGAATGCCGGCTCTCTGTCGTGAATAGTTATTATCTGGCGCGACTGGCGCGATCCGAAGATCCGCAAACGCGGGCGATCATGGCTAATGTCGGGATTTTATTTCCAAACCAGGATGACCGTGGCGCCCATGTCAATATTAGCGGTGCGGCCATTCCAGTCCACGCCCCAAATAGAGACGCCGCGATTGCGTTTTTGGAATATCTGACAGAAGAGTCCGCGCAGAATTACTTCGCCAATGGGAATAATGAATATCCGGTGATTACAAGCCTGCCCGGTAATGCCGCCGTCCAAGCGCTCGGCGCGTTTGACGCCGACACCATCAACGTTTCCCAATTCGGCCCCAATCAAACCGAAGCCTTACGCGTGTTCGACGAAGCCGGCTGGCCATAGCCGCTCGACTGTCGCAATGTCAGGAAAGTGGTGCGGCTGAGAAGACTCGAACTTCCACGGGTTTTACCCCACAGCGACCTCAACGCTGCGCGTCTACCAGTTCCGCCACAGCCGCACTTGAGGTGAGGCGCGGCCAATAATTTGGGCGGGGGCGCTTGGCAAGAGGGTTTGACAGGCCGGGCCTTATCTCTCTTGACTGGTCAGGGGGCGGTAAGAGTGCTATTCTGGTCGCATGAATATACAGACCGCCTTCGTCTCCGTTGTTTTTGCGCTGGGCCTTAGCGCGTGTGGCGGCGGGGGATCAGA
>CAZSUW010000027.1:17555-30141 GCA_964610115.1 uncultured Algimonas sp. | reverse complement strand
CTCACTCGACCGGCTTTGAAGATGATAAGCCACAAGATCACGCCCCTGCTTATAAAGCGCATTTGCTAGGCGATGCGTTTGAATCGCGAGAAAGCCCTTGAAGAATAGAAAGCATTGTAAATGAGTATGGCATGCGGGATCACGTTGTTTTACGGCCTGCAAATCGCGCGCAATGCACGGCACAATCCCGGGCGCGCTGCGAACGGCTTCGGACAGGACTTTTCGTAATTTCAACGTCGGAAAGTCGGATGTCGCCAGCTTGTCTGATAGATGATTGACGATCGCATCTCCAAGGTCGTCCTGCTCTAGGATAATGGCGTGAAGCATAGAACTCATCGCCACTTCTTTCACAGCATAGGCCGCCGCTTCCTGACGCAGCGCCGACCAGACGCACACATCGTCAGCTTCATCACAGGCCAAGTTCAAGTGTTTAGGCTGCATATTCATGGTCATAGATTAGCGATTGATCGGTCCGAAAGATATGAAAAACATTGTGCCGTTTTTCAATTTCAAGTGATCCTAGCCCCGACCGCGATAAGGCGGCACGCCTTGGTCGGGGATCCAGACTCCCTCTGGGGTTTTGCCATATTGGTAGAACACATCGATCGGAATACCGCCGCGCGGATACCAATAGCCCCCAATGCGAAGCCATTTTGGCGCGATCTCTTTGACGAGACGCTGGCCAATGCCTGTCGTGCAAGCTTCATGAAAATCACCATGATTTCTGTAGCTTCCGAGGAAAAGTTTAAAGGCTTTGCTTTCAACAATCCAATCACCGGGGCAATAATCAACCACTAAATGCGCGAAGTCCGGTTGACCTGTGACGGGACAAATCGAGGTGAACTCTGGCGCAACGAGCCTCACCATATAATCGTCTTCGCACGGGTTGGCGACACGCTCTAAAACAGCCTCATCCGGGCTTTGAGGCAATCCTTGCTGCGTCCCAAGTTGATCGAGTTTTTCATAACGGCTCATGGCGCGAGCGCATACGCGCTTCGTTGCCAAAGGTCCACCGCCTGCATTCAGGGCCGTCACAATGCGTCGCAGCCGTTTTCGTAACGATTACCCCGCTAGACACGTATCACTATTGAACACAGCGCTCTGACAATGTCGTGCATGGCTTTTCCGGGCACGACCCTTTAAACGGGGCGACCCGATTCCTATCTATTCCCGCTGGAGGGAAAGACCCATTATGGCTGAAACAAAGACAGTAACGACACGCGACAGCAAGGCTGCGGCGAAATCGTCTGGTAATACGGCAAACTTCTCACTGAGCTTGTCTCCTGAGCAGGGCTTGAACCGCTACCTGCAGGAAATCCGCAAATTCCCTATGCTCGAAAAGCAAGAGGAATTCATGCTCGCGAAACGCTGGGCCGAACATGGCGACACAGCGGCCGCCGAAAAGATGGTAACGTCCCACCTCCGCCTCGTCGCAAAAATCGCTATGGGCTATCGTGGATATGGCTTGCCGATTGGCGAGGTTATCAGCGAAGGCAATGTTGGGCTAATGCAGGCCGTAAAGAAGTTCGACCCTGACAAAGGCTTCCGCCTGTCCACCTATGCCATGTGGTGGATCCGTGCCGCCATTCAGGAATATGTGTTGCGGTCTTGGTCCTTGGTCAAAATGGGCACGACAGCCGCACAAAAGAAGCTGTTCTTCAATCTTCGTCGCATGAAAGGCGAAATGAAAGCGATTGAAGAGGGCGATTTGAAGCCGGAACACCTCAAGAAAATTGCGACAGACCTAAATGTCAAAGAAAGCGAAGTCATTTCGATGAACCGGCGTATGCTGGGGGGTGGCGATGCGTCCTTGAATGTTCAAATCGGCGCAGAAGACGGCTCCACGCAGTGGCAAGATTGGCTGAAAGACGAGTCTGATAGTCAGGAAGACATGCTGGCTGAAGAGCAGGAACATGACGCCCGCATGGACCTTCTTCGCGACGCAATGGGCGGCCTAAACGACCGGGAGCGGGACATTTTCATGCGTCGCCGTCTCGTTGAAAACCCCCTGACTTTGGAAGAACTGGCCAAGGTTTACGGCGTATCGCGGGAACGCATTCGCCAGATTGAGGCTCGCGCTTTCGAAAAAATCCAGAAGGCCATGTTACAGTCTGCGAGCAAAGTCGGCCTAATTGAAGCTGAATAAGCCGCCGTTCCGGACACGAATATGACAGAATTTTAGGGCGCATAATAACCCTACGCTAACCCCTTTCAGACACTCTCCCATCGAAACCTTGATTTACTGGAGAGTGTCATGCGCCCTATTACCTTTGCGGCTTTTGCCCTTTCGACATCAGCTTTATTCGCCACCGCCTTTCTTGCGGCGCCAATCGCAAATGCCTTCGGTGTCGGCATCCAACCCTCAACGGTGGAAATGACGATCAAACCAGGCGAACGTCAACGCCAGGTCGTAACGATTGGGAATGTCCATACAGAACGGACAATCAGCCTCACTCTCGGCCTTGCGGATTGGTCGCTTGATGAAGACGGTCGCCTTATCCTTGATGCGCCAGGTGACACGGAACGCTCTGCCGCCGAATGGATCCGCTTTTCGCCCGCATCTGTGACGCTCAAACCTGAAACGCGCCAGGATGTGGTTGTTGAAATCACAACACCATTTGATGTGGAAACAACAGGCGACCACCGCTTTGCGCTCCTTGCGACGACCTTACTACCCGAATTGGATGAGCGCGGTGAAGTGTCCGGCGTGTGGAACCGCTACCAGCTGACATCCTTGTTCTACCTCACGCTCGGCCAGTCAGAGAGCCTGCCTGTGGTCAAACAGGTTGCGCTGGATGATCAAGACCCAACAATGATCACGATGAAAATTAAGAATGAAGGCGACGCCCATGCCCGCCTTCAAGGGGAAGCTCAAGTCGTCTCAGCCAGTGGTGATGTGGTCGCTGAAACGCCGCTCAATGCTGTTGTGCTGGATAACGCAACGCGGACCTATGATATCGCCGTGCCGGAGCTCGCAGAATTGGAACCCGGTGAATACACGATAGACTTCCGCATGAACAACAGCTTCGTGCCACAGAATAAATTCAAGAGCACAGCGGTTGATGTTGAGTCGCTCTCTTATGTGGCGGAATAAGCTAACCGCTTTGGCCTTGACGCTGGCGGCCGCTCCAGCGGCCAAAGCCAGCTTTCTCGACACAGATTTCTGGTGTCGGACCTATGGCTGTGTCGTCGTGCATGACGGCGAGAGCTACGATATTTATGATAATTGGCAATTTGCGACCAATAGCTGCTGCGTGCCTGTCGGTGGAGAGATGATCGACTTTTACGTCCGCGCCGGAACGCCGAATGTGACAGGCACCCTCACCTCCGTAGACGACATTCTACCGAGCGCAGGGGAAGGCATGATGCTCGGCATCAGCGATGACGGCGGGACTGTCACGACCTCAATTCTCGATAATGGGAATGGCTATTTGGATGCGGGTGACGCCCTTTCTGCCTTTACGCTCAATCCAAATACGAGCGTTCAACTCGCCGGGCCCGGACAGCGCTACTCGCACAGCTTTTTTATCAGTTCACGAAATACACGCTTTTCAATTCGGGCGCGCGCAAGCCTCGTCAACGCGACGGGGGATTTCGCGAATACAGTGCAGCTTGGCGACATTAAGCTTACCCCGTCCCTGACCACACGCGGCAATGATGAGGGCTTTGACTTTGGCGCTCGGGCCAATACCAGCAACATTACGATATTGAACAATGTCGACGATTTGGGCGACTTGGCCGCCGGCCCAACGCAAATCATGACCTTTGATCGGTTTTCGGGCATTCGCCAGCGAAATGGCGACATTGACGAACAAACAATCCGCCTCGACTTGCTCTATGAAATGCCGAGCTATGATTTCTCAATGGGAACAGGGTCCCTTGATATTGACGTTGCCTTTGACTTTTATCGCGAGAATTAGCGCCAAAGCACTTTAACTCACCACGGTTGTCTTATTGATTTCACGTGGTTTTAAGGTCACGATTTCTTCCGCAATCGTGGGGTGAACGGCGCACGTCGCGTCAAACTGGGCTTTGGTGAGCTTGGCCTTAATCGCAATACCGACCATTTGGATCATCTCCGCACTATCATCACCAACGAGATGCACACCGACGACGGTTTCTTCTTTGCCCTTGGTAATTAGCTTCATGAAGAAACGATTTTCATCACCGTTTAGAATGTTCTTCATAGGCCGGAAACGGGTCGTATAGACCGTAATATCATCGCCATAGGCCTTCCGCGCTTCCCCTTCAGAAAGCCCGCACACACCAATAGGCGGGCGCGTGAATACGGCCGAAGCAATATCGCTGTGATCGTAAGCTGTGGGATTATCCTTAAAGACGGTCTCTATAAAAGCGACCCCCTCGCGGATAGCGACGGGCGTCAGGTTCACACGATTGGTCACGTCACCCACGGCATAGATATTGGCTTTGCTGGACTTAGAGAATGCATCGACGATTACCGCGCCCTTCTCGTCGACTTTGACCCCCGCTTTATCCAATCCAAGGCTATTTGTCGCGGGCTGTCGGCCTGTCGCCATCAAGACAACATCGGTTCCAATCTTCGTGCCGTCATCAAAGGTTGTGATCAGGCCGCCGGGCGTTTTCTCAACCTTTGTTGGGCTGATATTAAAGCGCAGTTCGACGCCATTATTGGTTTGGACTTGACTGACTTCATCCCGCACTTCTGCATCAAAACCCCGTAGCAGTCGTCCGCCACGATAGGCCTGGATAACTTGCGACCCAAGGCCCGCAAATACGCCTGCAAATTCACTGGCGATATAGCCACCGCCAATGACGAGAAGGCGCTTGGGGAGTTCATCCAACAGGAACACATCGTCCGATACGATCGTATGTTCAATGCCCGGCATGTCGGGACGCCACGGATAGCCACCAACTGCGATCAAAATCGTCTTGGCCGTGATCTCTTTGCCGGATGTCGTCAGTCGGACTGTATGGGCATCAACGAATTCAGCCCGTTCCCGGAAAAGATCAGCCCCATTCTTTTCTAAAACCCCGGAATAGATACCGGACAGGCGATTGACTTCGACTTGTACGGCGTCACGCAATTCGGACCAATCAAAAGAGACATCCTTGACGGACCAGCCATAGCCTTCTGACTTCTTGATCGCGTCGCCATAATCCGCGCCATAGACAAGGTATTTTTTGGGTACGCAGCCGCGGACAACACAGGTTCCACCTGGCAGGCTTTCTTCTGCAACACCAACGCGCTTACCAAGTTGCGCCGCAAGCCGTGCAGACCGAACCCCGCCAGACCCCGCCCCGATAACGAAAAGGTCGTAGTCATATTTATGCGTCACGTTTGATCTCCAACACTTTGGCGTGATCGATTTCGCCGATGACGATCACATTGGCTAGATCAATGAATAAGCCATGTTCCATTACACCGGGAATAGACGCCAAAGCATGCGCCGTCAGGGCCGGATCCGGGATTGCATCGGCTTGGCAGTCCAAAATATAATGCCCGCCATCGGTCACAAGCGGGCCGGAACTGTCACGGGTTTGGCGCAAGGTAGTGGTCCCGTCTTTGCAGCCTGTTTGCAGCAGAGCGTCATAGACTTGTGAGGCGGTGATGCCTAGACCAAAAGGATCGACCTCTACAGGCAGCGGGAATACACCGAGCGTTTCGACCATCTTAGTCTCATCAACAATCACAACCATCTTCTTAGAAGCGTTGGCGATGATCTTTTCGCGCAAAAGACAAGCCCCACCACCTTTCATCAACTGGAACGACTGATCGACTTCGTCAGCCCCGTCTACCGTCAGATCAATTCCGTCCACGCGGTCAATATCTAAAAGTGGGACGCCATATTCTCGCGCCACATCGGCTGTGCGTTGAGATGTGGGTACGCCGCTGACTTTCAGGCCGCCTGCAACTTTTTCGCCCAAACGTTCGATGAATATTTCCGCCGTACTACCAGAGCCAAGCCCTAAAACCATGTCTGAGCGGACGAATTCAAGGGCCGCCATGGCCGCATTTTCTTTGACAACGCTCATTGACCCGACTTCCGTTTTTTCATGGCGGTACGAAATCTCGCCGCCCAACCGGGCTTGTGGACTTCAGGGGGGCGCGCAATGACCAGCGCATCATCAGGGACGGACTTTGTCACAACAGTCCCTGTTCCCGTAAAAGCGCCCGCCCCGACCGTGACGGGGGCGACAAGGCTAGTATGGGTTCCAATGAAGGCGCCATCACCAATCGTCGTCTGATGTTTGAAGTAGCCATCATAATTACAAGTGACCGTTCCGGCCCCGATATTCACGCCCTCACCGATGACGGCATCGCCGAGATACGTTAGGTGGCTCGCTTTCGATCCTGCACCGAGGCGCGTCTTTTTCACTTCGACAAAGTTGCCGATATGGCTGTTCGGTCCAAGCTCTGCGCCGGGACGCAGTCGCGCGAACGGGCCGACATTCGCCCGTTCCCCTACAATGGCCCCTTCGACATGGCTAAAGGCGCGGATTGTGGCCCCGCGTTTCACAGTAACGCCGGGACCGAAGACCACATTTTCTTCAATTGTCACATCATTTTCCAGCACAGTGTCATAGCTGAAATAGACCGTGTCCGGATCACGCAGCGTGACTCCGTCCGCCAAGGCCTGCGCGCGACGTTGCGCGTTGAACGCTTTGTGCGCCTGCGCGAGATCAGCGCGGGAATTAATGCCCAGCATTTCGCCCTCATCACCGCGAACAACCGCCGCGCGGCCACCGTCCTCGCGGATCAAGCCCACGCAATCTGTCAGGTAATACTCGCCTTTCGCGTTCTTGTTATCGAGCCGGTCCACGGCAGCGAATAAGCGCGACGAGTCGGCTGCGATAACGCCGCTATTACAAAGGGTAACGGCAAGTTCCTCCGATGACGCTTCCTTGGCTTCCACAATGCGTTCCAAGCCATCAGCCCCCTCGATCAATCGTCCATAAGCCCCGGGCTCTTCGGCTTCAAAGCCGAGGACAGCAATGTCCGCTCCATCCAAGGCATCGAATACAGCCGCCATTGTGTCCTGGGCAATCATCGGGGTGTCAGCAAACAGGACAGCAACGTCGCCGTCAAAACCATCCATCGCCGCCTTGGCGCATTGCACGGCGTGACCGGTGCCCAGTTGCGGTTCCTGCACAGCGATTTGCATGCCCAGACCTTGTGCCGCCGCGCGCACATCAGCGTTAGCCTCACCCACGACACAGATAATCCGCTCGCACCCTAAAGCCGAGACATTGGCATGCACCCAGCCCAGCAAAGAGCGCCCGCCGAGTTCGTGCAGCACTTTGCTGCGCGCACTTTTCATACGGGTACTTTTGCCTGCAGCCAGAATGATAGCCGCACGGGGACGTTGGGAGCGATTCAGCGTTGTCATGGAGGTTTGCTTAGCCGATAGCGACACACATGACACGGCCTATGCGCAACAAAATTTCCGTGAGATCAGACATCGATTTACAGGGCCTAAGCGTGTGCTTTGACCTTGACGGTACGTTAGTTCACACGGCGCCGGATCTGGTGCGGGTCACGAATGAAATCATCGCCCTAGAGGGGCTCGGCCCGACCGACTATGCCAAAGCCGCGAGCATGGTGGGCTTCGGATCTCGGCGGTTAATTAGTGACGCCTTCGCCCGGGCCAATCACATCGTCAGTGAAGCGCGGCTTGATGAACTGCAAAGGATGTTTTTACTGCGCTATGCTAGTGATATTTCCCAACTCTCAAAACCCTATCCGGGTGTTGTAGAGACGTTGAAACAGCTTAAAGACCTTGGTGCCGCCTTGTCAGTTTGCACCAATAAGCCGGGCTGGTTGGCGAGACCCTTATTAGACGAACTGGAGCTCAGCCGCTTTTTTGATCGCGTCATTGGTGGCGATGAGCCTGTGGCGAAGAAACCTGACGCGCGGCATATATTCACTGCGGCGGGTCACACTGATTCTACCCGCATTGCGATGGTCGGGGATAGTTGGCCGGATAGTCGCGCGGCCCATAATGCGCGTGTCCTGAACATAGTCGTTACTTATGGCTATGCCGACCGCCCGCACCAAAAATTAAGGGCGGATGTGAGGCTCCGGCGTTTCCGCCAGCTCACACCCGCCCTTACGCAGTGGTATTGTGGGTCCCGTTAGCGACCCAAATCCATTTTAGCCAAAGTCGGCCTTGTTCCGTGTGGGGATGCCGTTGACCATGTTGGACCGGACATCTGTCCGCGCAGAACGCATGGAGGCCAGAAAGCCGCCTTGGACCAAATTGATCTTCACGTCATGGCCACGCTCGGCCCAATACGCTTCGATTTGTGCTTTCAGACGCTCGGCGCCCTCACGTGTGCAATAGTCACCCTTCATTGTGGTGTTCCTCGTTTTCAAAGTTTAGTGTCAGTTGTTGTTTTGTAGAACCCGACGGTAATCTCGTCACAGCTCTTTCATCTCACGGACGCCCCCGTAAGAAAATCACAGTGAAATTCCAACTAAAAAATGGCCATTTCTTATATATTTTTTGTCAGTTTTATCACGATTTACCCGCGTTCAGCTTAGGTTCATCGAAACAGCGGGGTTAAGTGTCATATTATTACGCAAAATCGGCGCTTTTTCAATTTTCGAAGCCAAATCCAGAATCAAGTGCAATCACGGCCTTTTACACATGACCTCCCAGCCTAGCCCATCAACCCCCAAACGTCTGGCACGCCTTTTAACTCTTCGGCGTAATAGGCTTGGAAGCCGGGTATCTTCACCCGGTTTAGGAAGGAGGAGTAGCCCATATAGCTAACGAGGAATCGCAAGTCCTCAACCCACGGCGGCAGGAACTTTGGCGCATCAAGGCGCCCATTGGACGCGAGTTGCGCAAGAGCCGGCACGTCTTCAATATCCATCTTGCCCAGAAAGAGGATACGGATCAGGTCCGCGCGCCCCATTTTCACGACGGTTCGCATAAAATTGTGCACGCGCAGCAAACCGTTCAGATAGACAATATCTTTGGTGAATGGCGCTCCACCGGAGATGACGCCGCCCCTAAAGACCCGTCTGGAATTTTCATAGGCTTGGTCCCGGTCAACACCGCGCGCGATGAAGAAGTCGAAGACCTCTTTAAAGTCCGCGCCTTCGACCGCCATCTGAATTGCGAGAACCCTGCCAGACAAGCGTCGGAACCGGCGCGGATCCATCGCCCCGGTGATCATCTCTGCGAAGACAGCCAAGCCCTCTTGGACCTCTGTTGTGCCGGCATGGCCGCGACCCAGGATCGACATTTGCGTTTGTGCCCGCCCATTCATTGCTGTTGCGGCGTGGATCAGAGCCTCATGATGTAAGAGCTGATCAACATCTCTTTCGGTAAAGCTTGCGCCTTTTCTGATCCGAATGCGCTTGCGACCGGCAGAGGCTTTGGCAGAGAGGCCTTCACTGATTTCAACGCGCGGTGCTGATTGGGCGAAATGGTGATCTAAGCGGGATCGTAAAGCCTCGGCAAATTCAACATCGCTAAGGTGAACTTCGCAGCCTTCAATGACAAGACGGTCAAAGTCGAGCCCGTCCAATGCTTCATCCATATGATGTGCCAGATCCAGGACCTTCGTTGTTTTATCAATCATCAACCGCGTGGGCTGCCCATATAGTGCAACGGAGTGGTCGAAAAATTCAGGCGTGCCCCGACTATCGATCAGATTGGCGGTTATCGTAAGGGTCTCGGCAATGCGTTGCAGCCATTGCTGGGCTTCATGCGTTCCTTGCACCTTTTCTTTGGCGGCTGAGATCAACTCGCGCGCAGGTCCTGTATCGCTTTGGGCATAGTTGGGATCAGGCTGTTTGCCCCGGTCTAGAAACGCTTTTTTCTGCCCTTCATCCCACGCAATAGACGACAGAATACGGAGTTTACCAGCGGCTTTATCGAGCGCTTTCGACGCGAGGACAGCCTTGTCAAATAAAGGATCAGATAATCGCTCCATGGCTTCGCCCTCGCAAGTCCTGCCCGCCCTGTCAAAGACATCGCTGATACAGGTGGTCCGGCCAGTGGACGAAACCGCGCGTGAGGGTTAGGGCCGCGCCATGTCCCGCCTCGATGCCCTACAATCCGAACCCGGCAAACGCCGCGTCTTTGCCATTATTTCGCACCCTGATGCGGGGAAGACGACGCTAACGGAAAACATGCTATTAAGCGCTGGTGCAATCCACCAAGCGGGCAAGGTTGCCGCCCGCGGCGAGGCGCGCCGAACCCAATCAGACTGGATGAAAATCGAGCAGGAGCGCGGGATTTCGGTGAGTTCATCCGTCATGACGTTTGAACACCGCGATCTTACCTTCAACCTGCTCGACACACCTGGCCACGAAGATTTCAGTGAAGACACGTATCGTACCCTCACCGCGGCTGACTGTGCCGTGATGGTACTAGACGTCGCTAAGGGCATCGAGCCGCAAACGCTGAAACTGTTCGAAGTCTGCCGCCTACGCGATATTCCCATCGTCACCTTCATCAATAAGATGGACCGCGAAGGTATCGATCCGTTTGACCTGATTGCAGAAATCGAAGACAAGCTCGCCCTCGATGTCGTGCCCATGCAATGGCCCGCAGCCTCTGGCCGCCGCTTTAAAGGCGTCGCCGATCTACGAACCAATAAGTTTCTCGCCTTTTCTAAACCCGAAGATGGCGGCGTGCATACGTGGACGCAGATGGATGGTAACTCGATTGGCGAGACTTTTGACGATGACGCCCTGTTGGAAGAGTTTTCCGAAGAAGCAGAACTGGCGCGCGAATATCCGGACTTTAACATGGAGTCCTTTCGCGAAGGCCACATGACGCCTGTCTATTTCGGCTCAGCCCTGCGCCGCTTCGGAGTTTTAGAGTTAATTGACGCGCTCGCGGAATTTTGCCCGCCGCCCCAAGCCGAAGCGGCCGTCAAAGCGGGACAAGAGGTCGAGATCCAGCCGACAGATAAAGAAGTCAGCGGCTTTGTCTTTAAAGTCCAAGCCAATATGGACCTGAACCACCGCGACCGCGTCGCGTTTTACCGCATGGTTTCTGGCGAATTTAAGCGCGGCATGAAGCTCAAAACCGCCGATGGGAAAGGCCTCACTGTCCACAATCCTGTCATGTTCTTCGCCCAAGATCGCGAACTTGCCGAAACGGCTTATGCGGGCGATGTTATCGGCATCCCCAATCACGGCGTCCTTCGTGTCGGCGAGAGCCTGTCCGAATCTGGCAAAATCCGTTTTGCGGGCATTCCAAACTTCGCCCCGGAAATCCTCCGTCGCGCGCGACTCGAAGACCCGCTCAAAGCCAAGCATCTCCGCAAAGCGCTTGAAAGCTTGGCCGAGGAAGGCGTGACGCAGCTCTTCAAACCTGCTCTCGGGGCGGACATGATCGTCGGGGCCGTTGGCAGCTTGCAGATCGATGTGATGCGCGAGCGTATCAAAACGGAATATGGTCTGGGCGTACAATTCGAGGCCCCGCCCTATCAAACGGCACGGTGGCTATCATGCGAAGACGCCGCAAAACTGAAAGCCTTCGTCGATAAAAATACAGTCAATATGGCCGAAGATATCGATGGCGATCCGGTCTTCTTGGCGAAATCCAGCTGGGACATTGGCTACGCGCAGGAGAAAAATCCCGACATTCACTTTTTGACGACAAAAGAGCGGCGCTAGGTCTGATCAGAGGCATAGGAGTTGCAAGGCTATCCCAGAGAGAGACATTCGGAGCGCCCATGCAACCCCTACCCGCCTTTATCATGTTCACCGTCACCGCAGCGATCGTCGCAGTCTTTCTGATTCCGGCGAGCTATGAGCGCAAGTCGGCGCTGGTAAATTTCTACTGGGTTGGCACGTGGCTTTTTCTGGCCTTGCTCGCTGCGATATCTGGCGGTGAGCAAATTGTGCGCTTTCTGGGGCTGGACGGCCAGACTATGGCACTTCGGCTACAGACCGCGCTACTGGTCTGCTTTCCGATTTTTGTTATTTTCGCCTGGGCACGCCTATCCGGTGCAGCACTGATCCATGGCCTAAAACGCCTTAAAGCGTAATTAGCGCGGCATAGCCCCCGCTAACGGCTCCACAGCGACAGGTGCCACGGGACGCGATTGTGCCGTTGGAATTGGCGCATTCGGGTCAGACGGGACAGGCATATTTGCTGCTGGAACGCGCACATCATCATGTAAGGATCCGTAGAGCGAGGTCTGCGCCTGTTGCATTGTCAAAGGTTGTGACGCCGAACGTGTTGGCATGGACTGTGCCGGAGGCGTGACGGAGGCAGCACTCGCTGCAGAAGCTTTTGGCGCAGGCGGAATCGGCTGCCCGATCGGCGGACGCCCCTGCTGAGGCGCTGCGGACTGCTGCATCTGTTGTTGGCGCATTTGTTGTTGCAGCATTTGCTGTTGCATGAATTGGGACTGAGTCATCGACGGCTGTATCTGCGTATTCGGACGCGTGGCCATGCCGCCTCGTTGCCGGGCTGGCCCGCGGGCTTGAGCGAGATATTGCCCTTGAGGCTGGCGAGCGACATGACCGCGAGCGGGTGGTGCCATGCGGCTATCCAGCATCGGTTGAAATTGCGGATGAGCTGCGCGCGGTTGACCGCTAGCAACGGGACTAGGCGCAGCCTGTCTTGGGGCA